>DATARH010000206.1:0-11624 GCA_036264235.1 Allostellaceae bacterium | reverse complement strand
TTCGCCGCCGGCCGCGTGTTCTGCAACATCGAGGCGCATGAGCACGAGCCGATGTTTCACATGGTGACACAGGCGCTGGGCGACGGCGTGCTGATGTACGCCTCCGACTACCCGCATTACGAAAGCTGGTTCCCGGACTCGGTCGACAAGATCATGGCGTGGAGCGGCATCGCGCCGGAGACACGGCAGAAGCTGTTCTGGGACAACGCCAACCGCTGCTTCAAGCAGAAGTAAGCGGCGATGAATAAAAGACCGTGCGTCCTTCGAGACGCGCCCCCGGCATTCGCCGGCGGCGCTCCTCAGGATGAGGAGCAATTTTTGGGGCCGAAAGTCCTGCCTGATCCTGAGGAGCCCGCGTTAGCGGGCGAAGGACGCGAGCGGCCAATCCCGGCCTACTCCGCGGCTTCGCGGCGGGTTGAGAGACGGGCCAGTTCGGCACCGAGGAAGTGGGCGAGCTCACGCATCGCCGAGCGGCCGGCGCGCGCTTCGGCTTCGGGGTTGTAGTTCGTGTTGGTGTTGACGTCGTAGGTGTAGGTCGCGCCGTTCTCGTCGCGGATGAATTCGATGCCGGCGACCTCGATGTCGTTGGCCGCGAGAAACGCCTCGTAACGCCGCTTCAACCCGGCATCGATGTCGTCGACGATCGTGAACTTGGCGCGCGGTGACTCAAGTTCCTCGGGACCGGCCGGGCAGAACGCGTCGCCGACCGCACATTGATCGGCCGGGCACAATTCGAAGCCGTCGCTGGTATCGACCTCGACCGCGTAGAGGAAGCGGCCGCCGATAAATTCGGCGCGGGTGATCAAGGGCTGCGGCGCGCGGACGTATTGCTGCAGCAATTGCAGGCCATCGACCGGCGCTTCGTAATCCGGGCTCTCGACATAAGCGGCGAGCGCGTCGGCGGAGTGGAACAGCCGGACGCCGAGTCCCTTGCCGCCGCGGTTCGGCTTCAAGATCACCGGTTCGCCGGCGAAATGCTCGCGCGTCGCCGTTACCAGTTCTTCCTTGCCGGCGACGAGCAGGCTGCGCGGCGTCTCGATGCCGGCGGCTTCCAGCGCGGCGTATTGCCGGGCTTTGCTGATTTCGAGGTCGAGCGCGCGCGGGCCGTTGACAATGCGGCGGCCGTGCCCGGCGAGCCAGGCCAGCACCGCGGTGGTCAATTCGGCCGCGTAGCGGTGGTCGCGGGTGTGCGACGACGCGCTCATCCGGTTATAAAAGATGCCCGCCGGCGGCGGGCGGGACAGGTCGAAGACGCCGCGGTCGAGAAACCAGTCGCACCACGCCAGCTCCTCGGCATCGAGCGCCTGCGCCAGCGGCGCCAGCCAGGCCGCGTTCTCGTGGATGACATGGATCTGCATGACCGAACCTCCGCGGGGTCTTGCAGAGGTAATAACACAGTTCGATGAAGTCAATTCCGGTCATAAACACAAATTAATACTGCGATTTGCGGTAACTGATGAACCGAAGTTCGATTGAGGGCGGTTGACCTCGATCGGCCGAACCGGCGAGAATTGTGCCGGGAATCCGGGAAACACCGGACGTTGAACGGGAGGAAGCGTCATGACGGCGACCGATGCCAGCCTCGAAATGCTGTCGGAGGACGAGCACCGCGCGCAATTGCGCCGGGCGGTGGTCGCCAGCGCGGTCGGAACGACGATCGAATGGTACGATTTTCTGCTCTACAGCGTCGTCACCGGGCTGGTGTTCGGCAAGCTGTTCTTCCCCAAATCCGATCCGCTGGTCGGGGTGCTGGAGGCCTTCGCCGTCTACACGGTCGGCTTTATCGCGCGGCCGATCGGCGCCGCGATCTTCGGCCATTACGGCGACCGCATCGGCCGCAAGGCGGCGCTGATCGCGACACTGCTGATCACCGGCATCGCCACCTTCGCGGTCGGGCTGGTGCCGACCTATGAATCGATCGGCATCTGGGGGGCGGTGATCCTGACGATCATCCGGTTCATCCAGGGCGTCGGCGTCGGCGGCGAATGGGGCGGCTCGGTGCTGCTGGCGATGGAATGGGCGCGCACCAACAAGCATCGCGGCTTTATCACGTCCTGGCCGCAATTCGGCGGGCCGGCCGGGCTGCTGCTGGCAAACCTGGCGGTGTTCGTGTTCAGCGCAATTTCCGGCGAGCAGTTCCTGGTGTGGGGCTGGCGCATCCCGTTCCTCCTGAGCATCGTCATGGTCGGGATCGGCCTATGGATACGGCTCGGCATTCTCGAGACCCCGGCCTTCCGGCGGATCGTCGCCGAGGAGCGGGTCGAACGCGTGCCGGTCATCGAGGTCATCAAGCGGCAGCCGCGCGAGATCATCCTGGCGGCGCTGGCGCGGATGGCCGAGCAGGCGCCGGCCTATATCTATCTGGCCTTCGTGTTCGCCTACGGCACCCAGGTGCTGCATCAGTCGCGCGATTTTCTGCTGGAGTGCCTGATCGTCGCCGGCCTGGTGTCGATCGTCTCGATCCCGATCTACGGACACCTCGCCGACCGGTTCGGCCGCAAGCGCATCTACATCATTGGATCGGTGCTGACCGGCATCTTCGGCTTTATCTACTTCGCGATGCTGAACACGATGGTGCCGGGGTGGATCTTCCTCGGGATCGTGCTGTCGTTTGTGCCGCACGACATGATGTATGGGCCGCAGGCGGCGCTGATCGCCGAATGCTTTACGCCGCGGTTGCGCTACAGCGGCTGCTCGATCGGTTATCAGCTCTCCTCGGTCATCTCGGGCGGGCCGGCGCCGCTAATCGCGACGGCGCTCCTGGCTGCCTTCGGCTCGGGATATGTGATCGCGGCCTACATCCTGTTCTGCGCGATCGTGTCGATCGTCGCGACCGTGATGATGCCCGACTACACCGACCAGGATATCTCGCAGGAAACCGCCTGAGCGGAAGAGCCCGGCTCCGGAGGCCCAACCCGGAGCCGTGCCTCACGCAGGTCGCGGGTGAGCCGCCGCGATCGCTTCTTCGACATCGCGCAGGCGGTCCTTGCCGAAGAAGATGTCGCCGCCGACGAAAAAGGTCGGCGCCCCGAACGCGCCGCGCTCGACCGAGCGCTCGGTGTTGGTGCGCAATTCGTCCTTGACCTCATCGGTTTGCGCCAGCGCGAGCAGCGGCTCCACATCGAACGCCGACTCCACGAGAGCTGCGCGCAGCACCTGGGGATCATTCAGCTTCTTCGGCTCGGCCCACATATGGCGGTAGATCTCGTCGACATACCGCTTGAACAACCCGAGCCGGCGCGCCGCCACGGCGCCGCGCATCAGCACCAGCGTGTTGACCGGAAAATGCGGATTGGCGGCGAAGCGGTCGATGCCGTGGCGCTCGATGAAGCGGCGGGTTTCGAGCCGCTGATATTCCGGCTTGTTGCGAATGCCGGCGAGACTTTCGGCCGGCGAGCGGTTGCCGGTCAGCTTGAACACGCCGCCGAGCAGGACCGGAACATACTCGAACCTGACCCCGGTCCGCTGCTCGATCCCGGGTATCACCAGATGACTCAGGTAGGCGTTCGGACTGCCGAAATCGAAGTGAAATTCTACGGCGCTCATAATGTCACCATTTCTCGGCGAACGGACGAATCTCCATCTCGAAGGTCCAGGCGTCACGCGGCTGCCGGTAGAGCTGCCAGTATGCATCGGCGACCGCCTCCGGCCGCATCAGCCGGTCGGGGGCAAGGTTGCGCACCGCCTCCTCGCCTTCCCGCTCGCGGATGCGGTCGCGGACCCATGCGGTGTCGACGCCGGCATCGATCACGAGATGCGCGACATGGATGTTCCGAGGACCGAGTTCCCGGGCGGCGCTCTGGGCGACGGCGCGCAAGCCGGCCTTGGCCGCGGCGAAGGCAGCGTAGCCGATGCCGCCGCGCATACTGGCGGTCGCGCCGGTGAAGAAGATAGCGCCGCGGCCGCGCGGCAGCATAAGCCGCGCCGCTTCCCGCCCGGTCAGGAAGCCGGAATAGCAGGCCAACTCCCAAACCTTGCGAAAGACGCGGCTGGTGGTTTCGAGCAGTGGAAAGTTGACGTTGGCGCCGATGTTGAAGACGCAGACCTCCAGCGGCGCTTCCCGATCGGCGTCCTGCAGAAAGGCGGCGATGTCGTCTTCGTTGCGGGCGTCCAGCGCGCGCGCACGAATGCGGCCGCCGGTCTCCTCGATCTGCTGCACCAGCGGCGCCAGCTTCTCGCCGTGGCGCCGGCCAGCGAAAACAGTAAAGCCCTCCGCCGCGAATTTGCGAGCGATCGCGCTGCCGATGAAGTCGCCGGCACCAATCACCGCGGCGGTCGCGTCCCTGCGCTCCATCTCGCGCACCCTTTCTTGACCGCTCATAAGCCGAACAGCAGACAGGTGGTCGTGCCGCTGGCACAAAGGTGCCCGTCCTTGTCGAACAGCTTGCCTTCGGCAAAGGCGGTGCGCTTGCCGAGCGTCACGATCCGACCTTCGGCGCGAACCGGGCCGCTCGCATCACTCAGGGCGCGGTGATACGCGACCTTCAGCTCGAGTGTCGTAAAGCCCTGCCCTGCTTTCAGCGAGGAGTGGACGGCGCAGCCCATGACCGTATCGAGCAGCGTCGCGGCGTAGCCGCCATGCACCGCGCCCATCGGGTTGTACATCGACCTCGTCGGCGCTCCCTCGAACACAATGAAGCCTTCCTCGGCAGATACCGGGTGAAGGTCGAGCTTTTTGACGAGGCCCTCGTAACCGGTATGGCCGGCGAAGATTGCGCGGATCTGATCGAGCCCCGAGGGCGGGACGGCTTGTGCGACCGTATCCATGCCTTCGCTCCTCAAAAGGTTTCGACCCAGGGCCGCAGCTCGATCTCGAGCGACCAGGCGCTACGCGGCTGACGCAGCACTTCGATGTAGGTCTGGGCGATCGCGTCGGGATCGAGCGTGCTGTCGGGGCGGTCCGCCGGATCGGGCCGCCGCGCGCTGCGCACCCCGCCGTCGATGTTGAAATGCGCGACGTGGATGCCCTGCGGGTGCAACTCGCGCGCGGTGGCCTGCGCCAAGCCGCGCAGGGCGAACTTGCCCATCGCGAAGATCGCCGAGCGCGGGTAGCCCTTAACGCTGGCGCTGGCGCCGGTCAGCAAGATCGCGCCGTGGCGGTTCGGGATCATCCGTTTGGCCGCCTGCTGCACGACCAGAAACGCGCCATAGGCGGAAATCTCGAGCGCCTTCTTCGCGGCTTCCGGATCGATCTCGGCGATCGGACCGGGCGCCCGCGCGCTGGCGTTGTAGAGCACCACCTCGGGTGACCCGAGCCGCGCGGCGGCATCATCGAACAGATGCGCCACCGCCGCCGGGTCCGTCGCGTCGGCGGCGAACCGCTCGGCGCCGATCTGTTGCGCAAGTTCTGCCAACTTGTCGATGTTGCGAGCGGCGAGACCGACCTTGACGCCGGCCGCCGTCAGGCCGCGCGCGACCGAGGCGCTGATGCCGACGCCGGCGCCGACGATCAAGGCGGTCTTGTAGGGGAGAGTTGTCATCTGTCACTCCTGAAAAAGATTTGCTACGTATCCATCTTCAGCACGACGCGGAAGCGCGCCTGGCCGCTCATCATGCGGTCATAGGCCGCCTGCGCCTCGTCGAATGGAAAGATCTCGTTCATCGACGCGACACCGTTCAGCGCGCTGAACGACAGCGTGTCTTCCGAATCGGCCGCAATCCCGGAATACCAGCCCTTGACCGACACGGATTTCAGCAACAACTGCACCGGATCGACGGTAAACGGGTCGGCGCCACCGATCACCATCATCGTGCCGTTCGGGCCGAGACCGCCGACGATCGCCTGCATCGCCTCGCCGCTGGTGACGGTGGCGAGGATCGCCTTGGCGCCGCCCCTCTTCTGCAACGCGGCGGCCGGGTCCTCGGCGGCGCTGTCGATGTAGTCGTGCGCGCCGAGCGAGCGGGCGAGCGGCTCCTTGTCGCGGCCGCGATTGACCGCCACGGTGCGGAAGCCTTGGCGCGCGGCGAACTGGATGCCGAGGTGACCGAGGCCGCCGATACCGTGGACCGCGACGAGGTCGCCCGGACCGGCACCGCTGTTGCGCAGTGCGTTGAAGGTGGTGATGCCGGCGCACAGGAGCGGCGCCGACTCGACGGCATCGAGCGAAGACGGCACCCGCGCCAATGCCGATGTCAGGGCCAACATATGGGTTGCGTAGCCGCCATCTCGGGTCAGCCCGGTCGTGGCGTGGATGTTCTCGCAGGCGAAAGCGGCGTTGCGCCGGCAATTGCGGCAATAGCCGCAGGAGCCGCCGAACCAGCCGACCCCGGCGCGATCGCCGACCCGCCAGCCCTCGACCCCCGAACCGAGCGCATCGATCAGCCCGATCACCTCATGGCCGGGTATCCGTGGATAGGCGATCCCGGGAAACAAGCCCTCGACGGTGACGGAATCGCTATGGCAAACGCCGCAGGCCTGCACCCGCAGGCGGACCTCGCCGCGGCCGGGTTCGGGCAGGTCTCGCTGCTGGAGTTGGAGACGAGCGTGGGGTTCGGTGACGACCATCGCGCGCATTTTCGACATGGCGGCTCCGATCTTTAATGGGACGGTTGCGGCGGCGTCTTCGGCGGCGCGACCTGCCGCAGCAGCGGCACCAGCAGCGTCGCGACCAGGAATGCAACCATAATCGCGCGGAACGCGTCGGCATAGGCCAAGGTCGAGGCCTCGCGATAGGCGAGATGCCAAAGCTGCTTCAGGGCGGCGACGTGACCGCCGTCAGGACTGCCGGGGAGTTCGCCGTAGCGCTGCGTCAGCCCGCCGATCATCCGCTGCATCGGGCCGTTCGCCGGCGTCAGATGCGAGGCGATCGCGTCGAAGTGAACATTGGTGCGGGCGTTGAGGATCGCGCCGCACACCGCGATGCCGACGGCGCCGCCGAGGTTGCGCATCATGTTGAAGAGGCCGCTGGCATATTTGAGCCGATCCGGCGGCAGGCTGCCGAGACCGAGCGTCACCGCCGGAGCGACGACGAAGACCTGCGGAAAGCCGCGCAGGATCTGCGGCAGCAGGAACTGGTCGCCGCCCCAATCGTGGGTGATGTCGGCGTAGAACCACATCGCCAGCCCGAACGAGGCGAGCCCGAACATCATCAGCCAGCGGGTATCGAATTTCCGGGCCAGCAGGATGTAGACCGGAACGCCGACCAGGGAGGCCGCACCGGTCGAGAAGATCGCGACGCCGGTCTGCCAAGCGCTGAAGCCGCGGACATAACCGAGGAACAGCGGCGTCAGGAAGATTGTCGAGAAGATGCCGACGCCGGTGACAAACGACAGGAAGCAGCCGACCGCGAAGTTCCGGTTTTTCAACGCCCGCAGATCGACGACCGGGCGCGCGAAGGTCAGGCTGCGGATCACGAACAGGATGCCGGTGACCGCGGCGATCCAGGCGCAGCTGCGGATCGTCGCATCGTCGAACCAGTTCCAGCGCGAGCCCTCTTCGAGCACATATTCGAGGGTACCGAGGCCGACTGCCATCAGGACGATGCCGGGATAATCCGCCTCCTTCAGCAGTGACAGATCGGGCTCGTCGATTTTCACCAGCATGGCCGACAGGATGGTGACCGCGATGCCCGGCAGCAGGTTGATGTAGAAGAGCCAGTGCCAGTTCAGCGTGTCGGTGATCCAGCCGCCGATCACCGGCCCCAGGGTCGGCGCGATCGAAGCGATCGTGCCGATCACCGCGGCGGAATAGACCCGGCGCGGTCCCTGGAAGAAATAGAAGGACGAGGTGAACATCGTCGGGATCATCGACGCGCCGAGCAGCCCTTGCAGCGCCCGGAACACGATCATGCTCTGGATGTCCCAGGCGAGGCCGCAGAGCAGGCTTGTCACGGTGAACCCGGCGGCCGAAGCCGCGAACAGCCATCGCGTCGAGAACACGCGGGTCAGCCAGCCCGACAGCGGGATCGTGACGATCTCGGCGATCAGGTAGGCGGTCTGCACCCAGGCGATCTGATCCTGCGCCGCCGACAGGCCACCGCCGATCTGCTGCAACGACGAGGCGACGATCTGGATGTCGAGGAGGGCCATGAACCCGCCGAAGCACATCACGACGAACGGCAGCAGGCTGCGCAGCCAACCGGCGTTCTCGGCGGACACCGGCGTTACTCCCGCGCTCCCGCCTCGGATCGGGTATCGACGCTGACTGTCGTCGACAGACCGGGGCGCAATTCGCCGAGCCGCGCATCGGCGTCGTCGAGCGCGATGCGCACCGGCACGCGCTGGACGATCTTGGTGAAGTTCCCGGTGGCGTTCTCCGGCGGGATCACCGCGAAGATCGCGCCGGTGCCGGGCGCCAGGCTCTGGACATAACCGTGAAAGATTTTGCCGGGCCGAACGTCGGCGATGACCGTCGCCGGCTGACCCGGCCGCATCTGCGCCAGCTGATCTTCCTTGAAATTGGCGTCGACCCAGAGACCGTGCGCCGGGATGACGCTCAAGAGATAGGCACCGCCGGCGACATAGGCCCCCAGCTGCGCCGCACGGTTGCCGATGTAGCCGTCGATCGGGGCGCGGATTTCGGTATAACCGAGATTGAGGCGCGCAGTTTCGAGATCGGCCTTGGCCTGGGCTACCCCGGCCCGCGCCGCCGCGATATCGGCATTGAGGACGGCGAGCTGCTGGCGGGACGCGGTGAGACCGGCTTCGGAGGATTTGATCGCGGCCTTCGCCTCCTGGTCGGCGGCCGAGGCGCGTTCGGCATTCTGCCGCGTGCCATAGCTGCTCATCGCCAGCACGCGGTAGCGGATCGCGTCTTCGCCGGCGAAGCTGGCGTGCGCAGACTTGGCCGCCAGCTCGGCCTCGGCCTGTTGGATCATCGTCTGCTGCAGCGCGTATTTCGCCTCGAGCCCGGCGAGCGCCGCCTGCCGTTCGTCGGCGACGGCCTGGGCGCGGTCGAGCGCCGCCCGGAAGTCGCGGCCGTCGATGCGGATCAGCAATTGCCCGGCGGTGACGTTCTGGTTGTCGGTGACCAGGATTTCGGCGACGAACCCGGCAACATGCGGCGACACGGTGGTGACGTTGCCGCCGGCATAGGCGTCGTCGGTGCTTTCGATAAAGCGCCCGGCCGTCCACCATCGATAGCCGTATTGGGCACCGCCGAGCGTCACGACAAGCGCGAGCCCAGCCAGGGCCAGATGCCTTCGGCCGAACCGCGATTTGGCGGCGATCGTCCCTGCCGTCGCTGAGCGTTCGAGCGCGATCGTGCTCATGTCACTCTCCATCGGAGGTGCCGCCGCCGTTCGCCTAGGACGCGGCGATCGGGTGCCGCTGCCGGGTCTGAGCGCTGGCCGCCGGACCCGGCGCGGAGCGGAAATCGGGCGACACCAGCGGCCGGCCGCTGGTGCGGTCGACCAGCATCGGATCGGCCTCGGCGCCAGTCTTGCTGTCGACGATGACGATGCTCGGCCCTTCCGGCGCGAAATGCTTGTTGCCCCAGGCGACGAACGCCCAAAGCACCGGCCGGAAATCGCGGCCGGCTTGCGTCAGCACGTATTCGTAGCGCGGCGGCCGATCGCTGTAGCGGCGGCGCTCCAGAAGCCCTGCCTCGACCAAGCCCTTGAGCCGCCGCGTCAGGATGTTCGGTGCGATGCCGAGGCTTTCCTGGAACTGGTCGAACCGGCTCAGCCCGAGCGAGGCGTCGCGCAGGATCAGCATGCTCCACCACTCGCCGACCCGCTCCAGACTGCGGGCGATTGGGCATTGCATGTTGCCGAAACTCTTGCGGCGCATCAGGTGGCATCCCTACTGACTTGCACGTTGCAAGCTATGTAGGACACTGACTTGCATTATGCAAGTTATTTTCTGGTTATCCCTACGGACGGATCATCCGGTACCCAGCTGGCCGTGGCAGGATTGCGGCGCTTTGGCCCGGCAAATGCAGGAGTGGATTTGGGCAAAGGACCCGACCTCGCCCTGGCCCGCGACGACCCGCGGGCGTAAGGTCGCGGAGGCCTTTGAGGGGACGGTGCGATGGGCGACAGGCCAACGGGTTACAAGATCGTGCGCGGCGGCCGGGTTCTCGACATTGCGGCCGGAACCGCCGAACCCGCCGATATCCTGATCGAGGGCGACACGATCCGCCAGATCGGCCGGCCCGGTTCCGCCGCGCCGGAGGGCGCCGTCGAGATCGATGCGGCGCGGCAGCTGATCCACCCGGGTCTCGTCAACGCGCATACGCATTCGCACGGCAACCTCGGCAAGGGGATGGGCGACCGCTGGACGCTCGAATTGCTGCTGACCGCGGCGCCGTGGCTGAGCGGCAATCGCGGCGGCGACGATATCAAGCTGACGGCGCAGATCGGCGCGGTCGAGATGATGCTGAAGGGCTGCACCGCCTGCTACGACCTGTTCTTCGAATGGCCGATGCCGAGCCGCGACGGGCTGGCGACCGTGGCCTCGGCCTATGCCGAAGCCGGCATGCGGGCGGTGATCGCGCCGATGGTCGCCGACCGCAGCTTCTACGAAGTTATCCCCGGCCTCGCCGAGGCTTTGCCGCCGACGTTGCGCGAGCGCGTCGCGGCGCTGCGTCTCGCGCCGGGCGCCGAGACGCTGGCGGCGATCCGCGCCGGCTTGCAACATTGGTCGGTCGATCGCGACCAGGTACGGCCGGCGGTGGCGCCGACAATCCCGCATCACTGCTCCGACGAGTTCATTCTCGGCTGCGCCGCGCTGGCGCGCGACTTCGATGTCGGGCTGCAAAGCCATGTCGCCGAGTCGAAGGTGCAAGCGGTGACCGCGATCCGTCACTACGGCAAGACGCAGACCGCGCATCTCGACGCGCTCGGGGTGTTGGGGCCGCAGTTCAGCGTCGCGCACGGCGTCTGGCTCGACGATGACGACATGGCGCGGCTCGGCGACCATGGCGCCTCGGTCGCGCACAACCCCGGCAGCAACATGCGGCTCGGCAGCGGGTTGGCGGACGCGAGAGCGATGCTCGACCGGCGCGTCAATCTCGGCATCGGCACCGACGGCGCGTCGTGCTCCGACAACCAGAACATGTACGAGGCAATGCGGCTGGCCTCGTTCGTCTCCAAGGTGCAGGGACCGGAGTGGCAGCGCTGGCTGACGACCACAGAGGCGGCGCTGGCGGCGACCGAAGGCAGCGCCCGCATCCTCGGGTTTGAGCGGATCGGCCGGATCGCGCCGGGCTACAAGGCCGATCTGGTGTTCCTCGACCTCGATCACCCGAACTGGGTGCCGCTCAACAACCCGGTCAACCAGTTGGTCCATTGCGAGGATGGAAACGCGGTGCACAGCGTGATGATCGGCGGCCGTATGGTGGTCGAGAACCGCCGCGTGCTGACCCTTGATCTGGAACAGCTGCGCGACCGCGCCGAAGCGGCGCGCGACCGGCTCGCCGCTGCCAATATCGACAACCGCCGGCTGTACGAGGCGCTGGAGCCGGTGGTCGGCAGCCATTGCCCGGGGCTGGCGCGCGCGCCGTATCATGTCCACCGCTACGGCGGGATGGCAGCCTTTGGCTAGGAGAGCAGAGATGGCGAAAGCGCGTACGAAAACAGCCGCGACTGGCACAACCGTCACCCAGCTGAAGCCGGATTACGATCTGGTCGTGAAAGGCGGTCGCGTTATCGATCCCGCCAACGGCATCGACCGGACCGCCGACG
>DATARH010000073.1:0-5813 GCA_036264235.1 Allostellaceae bacterium | reverse complement strand
CTGCCGCGCAAGTTCAACATCGCCTTCGACGGCGGCGGCCGGAGCGGCGTCCTCGAAGACACCAACGACATCGGCTTCGCCGCGGTGCGGGTCGGCCCCGGCAAGCCGATGCCGGAAGGCGTCTATTTCCGCATGCTGTTGGGCGGCCTGACCGGCCACGGCAGCTTTGCCGCCGATGCCGGCGTGATGCTCGAACCGGGCGAGGTCGTCGCTGCTGCCGCTGCGATCGTGCGCGCCTTTATCGATCAGGGCGACCGCACCGACCGGAAGCGCGCCCGCCTCAAATACCTGATCGAGCGCTGGGGCATCCCGAAGCTGATGACCGAAGCAGCGCAGCACCTGCCCTTCGCATGGCGCCATGCACCGATCGATATCGCCGAGCCGCGCGGGCCGATCGATCGCCAGGCGCATGTCGGTATCCACCAACAGGCACAGCCCGGGCTGTGCTATATCGGGGTCGTACTGCCAGCGTCGCGGATCACCGCGAAACGGCTGCGCGGCCTCGCAGACATCGCCGCCAGGCGCGGCTCCGGCACGTTGCGATTGACGGTGTGGCAGAACCTGTTGATCTCGGACATTCCCGAGGAGCAGGTGGCCGACGCGGTACGCGAGATCGAGGCGCTCGGCCTCGACACCGAGGCCAGCGCGGTGCGCGCCGGGCTCGTCGCCTGCACCGGCAGTGCCGGCTGCAAATTCGCGCTCAGCGACACCAAGCGGCATGCGCTTGCGATCGGCGAATATCTCGACGCGCGGATCGAACTCGACGTGCCGATCAACATCCATCTGACCGGCTGCCCGAATTCCTGCGCGCAGCATTATGTCGGCGACATCGGTCTGCTCGCCGCCAGGGTCGAGATCGGTGACGATGAGGTCGAGGGCTACCATCTGCTGGTCGGCGGCGGCAGCGGCGGCAGCGAAACGACACTCGGCCGCGAGGTGCTGCGCTCGGTGCCGGCCGATGCCGTGCCGGCGCGGATCGAGGTGATGTTGCGCGCCTACCTCGCGCGGCGCCGGCCGGGTGAAACGTTCCATAGCTTCACCAACCGTCACAGCGTCGAAGATCTGGCGGCCTTCTTTGGTTGTGTCGAGGCGAGCGCATGAGCTTCATTGCGCCGCGGCTGCCGGAAAACGCGCCATTCTCGCCGCTGCAGCGGGCCTGGCTGGACGGTTACCTGGCTGCCCTTCTCGGCGATGATAGCGTCGCACCGGCGACGCCCATCGCAGCGGAAGCCGCGCCTGAACCGGAGACATTTCCCTGGCATGACCCGGGCCTGCCGCTCGACGAGCGGTTGGCGCTTGCCGCCGGACGACGGCCCGAGCGGGTCTACATGGCGGCGATGGCGCAAACCGATTGCGGCCAGTGCGGGTATCAATGCCGCACCTATGCCGAGGCGATCGCCTCGGGTGCCGAAACCGATCTCGGCCGCTGCGCTCCGGGGGGCCGGGCGACCGCGCGCAAGCTGAAGGAATTGGCGGCCGAATTTTCGGCCGGGACCGCAACCGTGGCTCCGGTACCGGCAGCGGCGGCAACGCCGTTGCCGTCATCGACGCCAGCAGCCCCCAGCGAACCATTTCCAGCGCGGCTGCGCGAGGCGCAACGGCTCAATCGCGACGGCTCGGACAAAGACACGCGCCTCGTTGTCCTGGAAACCGATGCCACCGTCCCGTTCGAGGTCGGCGACAGTCTCGGCGTCACCGCCCGAAACTGCCCGGAGCTCGTTGCGGCGATCATCGCGCGGCTCGGCGCCCGCGCCGACACGCCGGTCCTAGCGCCGGATGGCACCGAGCGGCCGCTGATCGAGGCGCTGACCGATTCCTGCGAAATCCGTCAGCCGTCGGACCGGGCGATCGAGGTGCTCGCCTCGCGCGCCCACGACATCGACGAGTCGCGGGTGCTGCAGGCAATGGCCGAGGGCTATCCGGGCGCCGGTCCGGACGATGCCGATCTGCTGGACCTACTCGAAGCGTTTCCCTCGGCAACGCCGCCATTATCCGAGTTGATTTCGGCGCTCGACCCGCTGCGGCCGCGGCTCTACTCGATCGCCTCCTCGCCGAAGCACATCAGCGGCGAGGTGCATCTGACGGTTGCCGCGATCCGCTATGAAAAACGAGCGCGGCGCCGCACCGGCGTCGCGTCCACATATTTGAGCGACCGCCTCGCACCCGGTGACGCGGTGTCGGTGCACGTTCATCCGGCCGAAGGCTTCCGCCTGCCCGCCCCCGACGCGCCGGTGATCATGATCGGGCCGGGCACCGGGATCGCGCCGTTCCGCGCGTTTCTGCAGGAGCGGCAGGCCATTGGGGCGCACGGCAGGAACTGGCTGTTCTTCGGCAACCCGCACCGCGACCGCGACTTCCTGTTCGAGGAAGAGCTGGCCGCGTTCCACCGGGACGGCCTATTGACGCGCTTTGACACCGCGTTTTCGCGCGACCAGGAACACAAGGTCTACGTCCAGCACCGGCTTCTCGACCATGCGGGCGATTTATGGGCATGGCTCGAGGAGGGCGCGCATCTCTATGTCTGCGGCGACGCGCAGCGGATGGCGCGCGATGTCGACCAGGGCCTCACCTACATCGTCGCCAAGAAAGGACGAATGCCGACTGCCGCGGCAAAAGCGTATGTCACGCGCCTCGCCGCCGAGGGCCGCTATCAGCGAGACGTTTATTGACGCCGCCAGGGAGAGATTGATGTTCCTCGACACCGTCGACCAATTCGCCAAGACCGCCGTCGCAAAATCGGCGTTTCTGAAGCGCTCGCCGCTCGGCTTCACGATCAGCTCGATGATGGCAGGCTGCTATGTCGGGCTCGGCATCATCCTGATTTTCTGCGTCGGCAACGCGGTCGATCCCAGCATCCGCCCGGTGGTAATGGGCGCCTCCTTCGGCATCGCACTGACACTGGTGATCTTCGCCGGCTCGGATTTGTTCACCGGTCACACGATGTTCATGACGCATGGCTGGCTGCAAGGCCGCATCAGCCTGCGCGAGCTCGGCGCTGCGTGGGGCGCGTCGTGGGCCGGCAATCTCGTCGGCTGCATTCTGCTGGCGGCACTGTTCGTCGCCGGCGGCGGCGGGCCGGCGCTGCTCGGGCTCGGCGGCAAGGCGCCGCTGATCGTCACCGTCGCTTCGGCCAAAATGAACGCGCCAGCGCTCGAACTGGTGGCCCGCGCGATCCTGTGCAACTGGCTTGTCTGCCTGGCGATCTGGACATCGGCCCGGATGAGCAGCGATGCTGCCAAATGCATCGTGATCTTCTGGTGCCTCTACGCCTTTATCGCCAGCGGGTTCGAGCATTCGGTCGCCAATATGACGCTGCTGTCGATCGCGCTCCTGACCGAGCACCCGGCGACGGTGTCGCTGGCCGGACTCGGCTGGAACCTGCTATGGGTGACGATCGGCAATGCAATCGCCGGCGCCGGGATCATGGGGTTCGGCTATTGGGCCGCCTCGCGCGAGCCGGCGCTGGTCCCGGCCGGCGCAGCATCGGTTGCAGCTGCCGAGTAACGCCGGCTCAGGGGCGGCCGGTTTGAACCGGCCGCCGGTCACCGCATTGACCGGGGTGCCGTAGGAGGATCCCGGCTTGCATCTGCAGATCACCACTTTGGTCGTGCTCGTCGCCCTGACAGCGACGAGTCCTGTCAGGGCGCAATCGGTGCTGACCTATCACGGCACCGCCAACCGCAACGGCAATTTCACCATGCCGGCGCTGAATTGGGAGCGCGCCCGCGAGTTGCGACCGGTCGCCAATTTCGCGCCGCGTTTCGAGGGGCACCTTTATGCGCAGCCGCTGTACTGGAAGTCGCCGGGCGGTGGGCCGGCGCGGCTGATCGTCGCCAGCGAGAGCAATATCGTCACCGCCATCGACGCGGCGAGCGGCGCCGCGGTTTGGACCCGCGCGCTCGGCCCGCCGGTGCGGCTGTCGACGCTACCTTGCGGCAATATCGATCCGCTCGGTGTTACCGGCACCCCGGTCATCGACGAGGCAGCCGGCACCCTCTATCTCGACGCCGTCATCTCCGATCGCGGGCCGCATCACCGGCTCTTCGCGCTGTCGCTCAACGACGGTTCGGTGAAGCCCGGCTGGCCGCTCGATGTGGGCGACGCGCTGCGAGCACAAGACCAGCGCTTCGACCCGCGGGTGCAGAACCAGCGCGGCGCGCTGACGATCCTGGACCAGACGCTGTTTGTCCCGTTCGGCGGCCATTTCGGCGATTGCGGCGATTACCGCGGCTGGGTGGTCGGGGTCCCGCTCGGCGATCCGCATACGGTCCGCGTCTGGCGCACGCGCGGCAAGGGCGGCGGCATCTGGGCACCGGGCGGGATCGCCAGCGACGG
This sequence comes from Allostellaceae bacterium, assembly GCA_036264235.1. Lineage (GTDB taxonomy): Bacteria > Pseudomonadota > Alphaproteobacteria > ATCC43930 > CGMCC-115725 > DATARH01. The sequence goes on along the minus strand of DATARH010000073.1, from coordinate 1,478 downwards.
CCAGTCGCTCTACGTCGCCACCGGCAACACCGAGAACGCGACCGAATGGGCTGACGGGGAAGCGGTGTTCCGCCTCGCGCCCGATCTGCACCATTCCGAGGCTAAGACCGATTTCTTCGCCGCCAAGGATTGGCGGGAGCTCGACGACCGCGACGCCGATCTCGGCGGCAGCAACCCGCTGCCGTTCACGGTGCCGGGCAGCAACGGCCCGCAGCGGCTGGTGTTGGCTCTCGGCAAGGACCAGCGCGCCTATCTGCTCGATCCGCTCGATCTCGGCGGCATCGGCGGTGCCCTGGTCGCGGAAAAAATCAGCGCCTATCCGATCCGTACCGCGCCGGCGACCTACCCAGCGGCCGGCGCCGCCTATGTCGCCTTCGAGGGCCGCGGCGCGCAGTGCCCGCCCGGCCAGCAGGGCGACCTGACGGTCTTGAAAATCGGCGCCGGCCTGCCGCCGACGCTTGCCACCGCCTGGTGCGGCAAGATGGCGGGCGCCGGCGCGCCAATCGTCACCACCACCGACGGCGAGGCGAACCCGATCGTGTGGATCGTCGGCGCCGAGGGCGACAACCGGCTGCACGGTTTCCGCGGCGACACCGGCGAGGCGCTGTTCACCAGCGAACCGCTCGCCGGACTGCGCCACTTCCAGACCCTGATCGCCGCCGACGGCCGCCTCTATATCGGCGCCGATGGCAAGCTCTACGCGTTCGGCTTGCCGTAGGACGGGTGGAGCGCGGCGAAACCCACCGATGCCACTGCCACGATCGGCGGGTTGTCACCCGCCCTACGGGGGTGGCGACGAGAGCGCGGCGAAGAAGGCGTCGTCGAGGAGTTGGGCGGCGCGATCGAGCTGTTCCGCGGTTGTCGTCATCGGCGGCACGAAGCGCAAAACGCTGCCGCCGCGGCGCTGACTGAAGATCAAGCCGCGCTCGAAGCAGTGACGGTACACGGCGCTGCCAAGCGCTTCCGCCGGTCGGCGCGAGTGCCGATCCTCGACCAGCTCGATGCCGAGCAGCAAGCCGCGGCCGCGCACTTCGCCGATCTGCTCGTAGCGTTGCGCCAGAGTTTCGAGATGGGTTTTGAAGCGCGCACCGATCTCGCGCGCTTTCCTCGGCATATCCTCGCCTTCGATCACATCGAGGCTGGCGATGCCGGCGGCGCAGGCGAGCGGGTCGTTGCTGTGCGAATGGGTGTTGATGAACCCGGTCTGGACGACCTTCTCTTCGATTTCGGCGGTCGAGGTCACCGCGCTGATGCTGACGCCGCCGCCGAAATGCTTGGCGACGGTGATCATGTCCGGTACGACGCCCTCGGCGTCGCAGGCGAACATCGTGCCGAGCTTGCCGAGCCCGGTCTGCTCCTCGTCGAGGATCAGCAGCATGCCGCGGTCGTGACACATCTCCTGCAACCGCTTGAGCCAGCCGGGCGGCGGCTCAATCACGCCGCCGGCGCTGAACAGCGGTTCGGTGATGACCGCCGCC
>DATARH010000007.1:0-2262 GCA_036264235.1 Allostellaceae bacterium | reverse complement strand
CACGCGCTGTTGCCGACCGCCCGAAAGCCGGATCGGATATTCGGCCAGCTTGTCGAGGCCCGCGCACGCGAGCTCCTAGCGATGGATCCCAAGATTATGCTATTCGACGAGATCACCGACCTGGTCCCCGAAAAATGGGCTACGGGTGCTTAATCCGCCGAACCGCCGTGGTACGGACCCGCATGCCCGGCGGTGTGGGAGGGGCGGCGTCGCGGAAGTGTCCCCCGATCCCGATTGACAGAGCGAGCCGGAGGGGCTGCACCACGACCGTGGCCCGCGGGGTTATTGCCCCCTTTTTCGCTTGATCATTGGTGGGAGGTCCGCTCCCTCCGCCGAGTTTTACGCCGATAGGGTTCGCCCGTGCCAATGCCAACCGCGCCGTGCTCACGGGTTGAACCACGCGATCCGCATCAAACACCCCAGCGCCGCGCCGATGGGCATCGACCGGACGCGCCTGAGCGCCGACTTCCTCCAGCGGTGAGTCATGCAAACCGTGATGATTCTGACAATCTCGAATGCTGCCGCCCAGCGATCTCCGGTGCGACGAGGTCGGCGATGTTTTCGGCCGTGGAGGGGTCAGCGGTGAATACCGGGGCTACCGGCTCCCCGACATAGCGCACATCCATTCGCCCGCACCGCCGCCGTTCCCTAAGGGCGGCGGTTGCAGCCGCTAGGGCTTGCAGTTTGGCTGCGCGATCGCCGATCTAATGGAAAGATGCGCCGGCAATCTGTTGCCGCATGACGGCGAGGATGGCCTGGGGCCGCCCGCCGTTGCGCTCGACCACGCCTTCGAGTTGCGAGCGTCCGTTCGCCGCCATGCTCAGCCCATCGATGACAATGTCGTTGATTCTGTAAGATCCATTCTGCGCAGTCAGACGCCAATCAACTTGGATCGGCCGATAACCACCGGATCCCCGGATGATCTTGCTGGAAACGATCGCTCCATCCGGATCGGACCGGCAGCCGGTCACGCTGGGGCGGCCGCCATCCTCGGTGTAATCCGACAATTTTTCACTATACGTGAGCACGACGTAATTCTCGAACAGTCCGAGGAATTCCTGCTGCTCCGACGGAGTAAAAATCCGCCAAAAACGGCCGAGCACAAAGCGGCCGAGACCCGGGACGTCAAAATCCTCTCGGAACAGCTGTTGGAAGCCCACCAATCTCTGCTCCCGGGAGGTGCTGCTGGTCACTGCCTGCAGCTGGTTGCCGAGGTTATTGATAAACGCGGCTGGATCCGTGCCCGCCCCAGCGGGGATCGACGGCGCCGCCGCTCCAGCGAACAGGACCACCGCGGCGGTCAAAAAGGTACGTCGCAACATCAGAGTCACCCTCAGAGATCTGGCGCATCAGAGGTAGCAGCTGTGCAATAAATTGAGTGTGAAGCAGGTCACAGTTAACCTCGTTTTGCTCGATCCAGCCCTCTCGCGCCTCCACGTGAGGTCGGGATGCTGAGCAATAACCTTTGGGTCCAACAGCCGCTTCATGATGCTTCCGCGCCGTTGTCGTCGACCCTCTCGTGCATCGCGCCCTGACGGAAGTCGGCCAGCTCCTTCAGCTACAGAGCCTGCTGCAACGGCCGGACATTATGCGGCGGATCGAAGCAACTTCCGCCGGCACACCCGGCTGCGTCCAACCCGCGCCGCTGTGGCGGTTGGCGACATCGGGCCGGTGCCGCGGTTGTGCTGACTCTGAGGTGGGACCAGCGGTTCGAATCCTCCTTCCTCCAGCGGAGAGTCTGCAAACTCTCGGCCCCTCTAGCCGAATAGGTAGCGGTTTGCGCCCATTGGCTTGTGACGCACCCGCCGGTTGCAGCGCTGGTGCCGGTGCTGAAAGCGCGGCGGCACACCCGCATGTGCTCGACCTCAGTTTCGGCGTCCTGGGCGGATATTTCGATTCCGCATCGGCCGGGGAACTGAGTTCGCACCGGACTCTCCGCTGGCGGAAACCAAATTCAAACCGCCCGTCCCGCTTGGGAGGCAACGGTCCGAGACCGCTTCGCCTCGTTCCAGATGAGGCGGCGTCGCCACGAGACCCTGCCAACCTTATTCTGATGAGTAGCAGCGGCGTCGCCGGCGCTATGCCGGCGCATGGAGCGGCGCTTCGGCTGGCACACGGATCCCGCCGACACACTCGCGGTCGGCGATCTGGTGCAGGCCAGCTTTTCCTCGTCATGGCGTTCAGCGAGCCGGGGGACGCGGTTCTGTTGCAGCTTCCCTCCTATCCGCCATTCATGCGCGCGATCGAGGACACGGGCCGTCG
>DATARH010000275.1:0-25646 GCA_036264235.1 Allostellaceae bacterium | reverse complement strand
CATCGCGCCGCTCGCCACGATAGACCCGAAGAGCGTACCGTATTTCGCGATGGCGCTGCTGCGCCGCCCGTAACCGCCACCCGTAACCGAAGGAGCGACCATGCGCGCCGAGGACCTTGCTGCTGAATTCCGGATTGCCGGCGTGCTCGACTTCGCCACCGTCGGGAGCGGTCTCGTCAAGGCCGTCGTGACGCTCGACGGCGTCGCCGGCGAGCTGGTCCTGCAGGGGGCGCAGCTGACACGCTGGGACCCGCCCGGCGATCACCCGGTGATCTTTATGAGCCCGAATTGCATTTTTGCCCCGGGCACCGCGATCCGCGGCGGCGTGCCGCTGATCTTCCCATGGTTCGGGCCACATCGCACCGCCAAGGAGGCGCCGCAGCACGGCTTTGCCCGCGTCGCGCCGTGGCGCCTCGACAGTGTCGAGCGACGGGGCGCCGGCGAGCTGACGATGACCCTGAGCCTCACCTCCGAGGACAGCACCTCGCCGTTCTGGCCGGAGGCATACCGCGCCGTCTACACCGTCACCTTCGGCCGCGCCCTGTCTCTGTCGCTGGCGGTGCAGAACCGGGCCGGTCACCCGATCGTGTTCGAGGAGGCGCTGCACACCTATTTCGCGGTGTCGGACATTGCCGGCGTTTCGGTCACCGGACTTTCGGGCAGGACCTACATCGACAAGACCGACGGCATGCGCCGCAAGACACAACAGGGCGCCGTCACCTTGGCGAAGGAGACCGACAGCCTCTATCTCGACACCCCGAACCAACGTGCGATCGAGGATCCGGCCTGGCGTCGGCGCATCAATGTCGACAGCGATGGCGGCGCCTCGACGATTGTCTGGAACCCCTGGACCGAGAAGGCGGCGGCGATGCGGGATCTCGGCGACCCGGCGTGGCGCGGCATGATTTGCGTCGAGACCGGCAACGCCGCCGACAACGAGGTGCGCCTCGGCGCCGACGCCGAGTACCGGATGTCGACGCAGATCTCGGTCGATGCAATCGGGTGATCCGAAAGGCATCGCCATTGTCGTGCTCGGCCCGAGCGGCGCGGCGATAGCCGCGCGGGCACGGGCGCTGCTCCCGGATGCGCGAGTGCACGGGCCACGCGCGCACAGCGGCGACTGGGACGAGATCTACGACCGCGCGACCGAACACATCGCCGCGCTATTCACCGCCGGCACATCCATAGTTGGTGTCTGCGCCAGCGGCATTCTGATTCGGGCGGTCGCGCCACTGGTTACCGACAAGACGGTCGAGCCGGCGGTCGTCGCCCTTGCCGAGGACGGCTCGGTCGCGGTCCCCCTGCTCGGTGGTCACCGCGGCGCCAACGCGATCGCCCGCGCGCTGGCCGACGGGCTCGGCGGCGCCGCCGCGATCACCACCGCCGGCGATTTGCGGCTCGGCTTCGCTCTCGACGAGCCGCCGCCGGGTTGGCGCATCGCCAATCCAGAGCGGGTCAAACCGTTCGCCGCCGCGCTGCTCGCCGGCCATCCGGTCGCGCTGATCGAGGAAGCCTGCCGTGCTGACTGGCTGCGGTCCGGCGCGGTCGAATGGTCCGGCACAGCCGAGTTGTCGATCCTCGTCACCGACCGCGCGGTGCCCGAAACGGATGCGCTGGTGTTTCATCCCCCGGTTCTTGCGCTCGGCATCGGCTGCGAGCGCGGCTGCGAGGCGGAGGAGATCGAGGCGCTGGCCCGCGGATGCTTGGCGGAGGCCGGGCTCGCCGTCGGCGCGGTCGCAGCCGTGGTTTCGGTCGAACTAAAGATCGACGAGCCCGGCCTCGACGCGCTCACCGCCGCGCTCGACGCGCAAGCGCGCTTTTTTTCTGGCGAGCGGTTGCTCGAGGAGACGCCGCGGCTGACGGTGCGTTCCGACGCCGCATTCGGTGCGACCGGCTGCTGGGGCGTCGCGGAAGGCGCCGCGCTCGCCGCCGCCGGGGCGGACGGTGCCCTAATCGTGCCGCGGCGGCAGTCGCGCCGCGCCACCTGCGCGGTGGCCCGCGCGGCGGCGCCACTCGATCCCGAGACGATCGGCCGGCCACGCGGCCGGCTTGCGGTTATCGGCATTGGCCCGGGTGAGGCCGCTTGGCGCACTCCGGAAGCCAGCGCGCTGATCGCCGGTTCGACCGATATCGTCGGCTACCGCCGCTATCTCGATCTGCTCGGTCCGGCGCTCGTCGGCAAGACGCGGCACGATGGTGCGCTCGGCGCCGAAACCGAGCGTGTTCGGCTCGCGCTCGACCTCGCGGCGGCCGGGCGCAGCGTTGCGCTGGTCTCTTCGGGCGATGCCGGCGTGTACGGGCTGGCGGCGCTCGTCTTCGAGCTGCTCGATCGCGAGCCACGCCGCGATTGGCGCGCCGCCGAGATCGTCGTCGCGCCCGGCGTATCGGCGATGCACGCCGCCGCGGCCCGTGTCGGCGCGCCGCTCGGCCATGATTTCTGTGCGATCTCCCTGTCCGATTTGCTGACTCCGTGGGGTGCGATCCGCGCCCGCCTCGAAGCCGCCGCCGACGCCGATTTCGTGATCGCGCTCTACAACCCGCGCTCGGCTCGCCGGGCCAGCCAATTCGCCGAGGCCCTCAATATCCTGCTCGCCCACCGCGCGCCGGAAACGCCGGTGCTGATCGCCCGCAATATCGGCCGCGGTGGCGAGGAGGTTCGGGTGGTGCCCCTCGCCGCGCTCGCCGACCAGGCCGAGAGCATCGACATGCTGACGCTGGTGATTGTCGGCAACAGCCAGACACGCCGTCTCGACGGCGACCCACCGCGCCTCTACACGCCGCGCGGCTACGACGCCATCAGTCGCGGATGACCGTGCATTTCATCGGCGCCGGCCCCGGCGCCGCCGATCTGATTACCGTGCGCGGGCTGCGCCTGATCCAGCAGTGTCCGGTCTGCCTCTATGCCGGTTCGCTGGTGCCGGCCGGGATCGTTGCCGCCGCGCCGGCCGGCGCGCGGGTGATCGACACCGCGCCGCTGACGCTCGACGAAATCATCGCGCATATCGACGAGGCGCATTGCGCCGGGCTCGATGTCGCCCGCGTGCATTCCGGCGACCCGTCGCTGTATGGCGCGATTGCCGAGCAGATGCGCCGGCTCGATGCACTCGGCATTCCCTATGATGTGACGCCGGGGGTGCCGTCCTTCGCGGCGGCGGCGGCGGCGCTGCGCCGCGAGTTGACCCTGCCCGGCATCGCGCAGACCGTGATCCTGACCCGCACCGCGAGCCGCTCCTCGGCGATGCCGCCGGGCGAAAGCCTCGACCGGTTCGCCGCGACCGGCGCGACGCTGGCGATCCATCTCTCCGTTACCAATCTCGCCCGCGTCGTGCGAGACCTGACGCCGCATTACGGCAGCGATTGCCCGGCGATCGTCGCCTATCGCATCAGCTGGCCGGACGAGCGGCTGATCCGCGGCACGCTCGCCGATATCCGCGACCGGGTGAAGCAGGCCGGCATTACCCGCACCGCACTCATCCTGGTCGGCCGCGCGTTGGCCGGCGAGGGCGAGGACAGCCGCCTCTACGCCCCCGACCACCACCACCTGCTTCGTCCGCGGCGGACGCCCTCGAAGGCGCCTTATCGTAGGTTTATTTGACCGCGACGTTGGGCTACGACTACGTGCGTCCTGCGCCAGTTGGCGCCTGCGCCATCGAGACCAGAAAGGATCGAATCATGTCGCGTGGAATGGGCTTGGCTGCGTTCGTGGCCGGTCTGGCCTTTGTCGCTCTGCCGGCAGCCGCGGCCGAGTTCGCCGAGACCTGTGTCGAAGGTGGTGGCGGCATGTTCGAGAAGAAGGAGTGCAGCTGCCTCGACGACAAGGTGAGTGACGACGAGCGCGACGCTCTGCTCGTCATGTTCAAGGCCAACCTCAAAGCGATCGACAAAGGCAAGACGCCCGACGACTCCACCCCCGAGTTTCAGAACGCGATGGCCGTGTTGAACAAGTACATGGATAGATGCTCGAAGTAGCCGTATTCGGCTAATCTAGCGCTTCGTTGCCGCGGTGGCGCGTTCGATCACCTGCACCATACCTGCCTTGTGGCTGTCGCGGGCAAAGCTGAGCGCGTCGTGGCCGGTGAAATCGGTCTTGCGCGGATTGGCCCCGGCGGCGAGCAACGCCTGCACCACCTCGACATAGCCATGACTGGCGGCCAGCATCAGGGGCGTGATCCCAGCCTTGTTATCGGCATCGATCGGCGCCTTTAGCGCGACCATCAGCTTCACCATCTCGATGCGGTCGCGGTCGGCGGCGTAATGCAAGGGCGTGTTGCCGAGCGGGTCGGTGACATCGAGCCGGGCGCCGTATTTCACCAAGATCGCGAAAATCTGCAAATTGCCGGTCTGCGCCGCGATGTGCAGCCCGGTTCGTTTGTCGTCGTCGAGCTGTTGCGGGGTCGTGCCGTCGGCCAATAGCCGCTGCACCGTCGCGGCGTCGCCCTGCGCCACCGCCCGCGGGATGTTGCTGTAATAGTCACCGAAGAGGTTGAGGTCGGCCCGCGCCGCGCCCGTTGTGAACGACGCCAGCAACGCGGTGACGGCAAGCAGCAGGGCAGGGCGGCGCATCGTCAGATCCTCTTCGCGGCGGGAACGCTTTCGCTTGCCCCGGCGAGCCAATCGAGTGCCGCCTCGACGGTCTCGACCGATCGGCCCGGCTCAGGCGGCGGCCGGCGCACCATGATCACCGGCAGGCTCAATTCGCGGGCGGCGGCGAGCTTCGCCTCGGTGGCCGCGCCGCCGCTCGCCTTGCACACCAGCACCTCGATGCCGTGCCGCTGCAGGATGTGGCGCTCCTCGGCAAGGCTGAACGGCCCCTTGCCGAGCACGATCTCGTGAAAGCGCAGCGGCAGCGGCCGCACCGGTGGTTCGACCAGACGCACCAGAAACCGCACTGTCGTCACCGACGTAAAGGCCGCGATCGACTGCGCGCCCACCGTCAGCCACGCACGCCGGCCGATCCGGCCAACCAGCGTCGCCGCCGCGTCGAGGGTCTCGACCTCGATCCAGCGGTCGAGCGCGTGCCGCCGCCAGGCCGGCCGCAGCAGCATCAGCCGCGGCACCGCGGCCCGCTCGCAGGCCCGGCGGGCATGCGCCGAGATATCGGCGGCAAATGGGTGGGTCGCGTCGATCACCCGCTCGATGCCATTCTCGGCCAGGTAGGCGGCGAGCCCGGCGGCGCCGCCGAAGCCGCCGATGCGCACCTGCCCCGGGATCGGCCCCGGCCGGCTGGTGCGGCCGGCCAATGCCGTCGTTACCGACAGCGTGTCGCCGAAGCGGGTAATCGCCGCTCGCGCCAGCGCCGCTGCCTCGCCGGTGCCCCCGAGAATCAGCAGCTTCCGAGCGCTCATGCTCCGACCCGCGCGAGAAATTCGCCGCCACGGTCGACGATTGCGACTTCGACCGCAATGTGGCCGCTCAGCGTCGCCAACGCGACCTCGCGCGCCCGCCGAGCGACCGCCGCGGCCAGCGCGCTGCGATGCGCGCCAGCCAGTTCGAGCACCGCCCCGGCGGTGTCGGCGTTGCCCGATACGGGCACGGTCTCGTCATCGCCGCCGACGTCTCGGAGCATTCCGGCGAGTGCCGCGGTGTCGACTTGGCTGCGGCTCGAATGCAGATCGAGATGCCCCATCGCCAGCTTTGCCAACTTGCCGAAGCCGCCGGCTAGCGTCAGCTTCGGCACCGGATGGCTGCGCAGGTATTTGAGAGTGCCGCCGGCAAAGTCACCCATGTCGATCAGCGCGTGTTCGGGCAGGCCATAGAGCGCCTGCACCGCCCGTTCCGAGGTCGATCCGGTCGCCGCCGCGATATGGCCGAGCCCCGCCGCGCGGGCCACGTCGATGCCGCGGTGGATCGCATGAATCCACGACGAACAGGAATACGGCACAACCACCCCGGTGGTGCCGAGCACCGACAGCCCACCGACGATGCCGAGCCGTGCATTCATCGTCCGCTCGGCCAGCCGCTCGCCACCGGGGATCGAGATCGTGACGGTCAGATCGGGCGGCGGTGCGTCGTTCGCCTCGGCGAGATCGATCAGCGCCTCGGCGATCATCGCGCGCGGCGCCGGGTTGATCGCCGGCTCGCCAACCGCGAGCGGCAGGCCGGGCCTAGTCACTGTGCCGACCCCCTCGCCGGCGCGAAAGCCGATGCCGCCGCCTTTTGGCCCCCACTCGACTGTCGCAACAACTGTCGCGCCATGCGTCACGTCGGGGTCGTCGCCGGCGTCCTTGACGATGCCGGCCCGTGCTCGCCCGGTATCGAGTTCGGCCAGCGCGAGCGGAAAGCTCGGCTTCTGCCCGCGCGGCAGCCGGATCGCGACGGGATCGGGAAATCGGCCGGTCAACAACCCGGCAAAGGCGGCCCGTGCGGCGGCCGCGGCGCAGGCGCCGGTGGTCCAGCCGCGGCGCAGCTTTGCTTGTTCCGGCGCTGCCATGCGCCAAGTGTAGCAAAATCGCCCCCGCTGGCTATGCGTCTCGCCGGGGCGGCACGGCTCTTGTATAGGTCTGCCCGATGGCAGACGGCATGATCGACAGCGCCCGCCTCGAAATGCCCGAATTTCGCCCCGGCAGCGTCTGGCTGGTCGGTGCCGGGCCGGGCGACCCCGGTCTGTTGACCGCGTTGGCGCTGCACGCGCTCGACCGCGCCGACACGGTTGTCTACGACGCGCTGGTCGACCGCCGCATTCTGACGCTGGCGCGGCCCGCCGCCGTGCGAGAGTTCGCCGGCAAGCGCGGCGGCAAGCCGTCACCGCGCCAGCCCGACATCTCGGCCCGGCTGATCCGGCTGGCGAAGACCGGCAAGCGCGTATTGCGGCTGAAGGGCGGCGACCCGTTCACCTTCGGACGCGGCGGCGAGGAGGCCCTGGCGCTGGCCGCCGCCGGCGTGCCGTTCCGCATCGTGCCGGGGATCACCGCCGGGATCGGCGGGCTCGCCTATGCCGGAATCCCGCTGACCCACCGCGACACCAATTCGGCCGTGACGCTGGTCACTGGCCATGCGAGCGACGGCACGGTCCCCGACGGGCTCGATTGGGACGCGATCGCCAAGGGCTCCCCGGCGATCGTGCTCTACATGGCGATGAAGCACCTCGCCACCATTTGCGCCCGCTTGATCGCGGCCGGCCGCGCGCCGGACGAGCCGGCGGCGATCGTCAGCAAGGCGACGACACCCGATCAACGCGTGCTGGTCTCGACGCTCGGCGAGATCGCGGTGGCGGCCGCCACCGCCGGCATCGAGGCGCCGACGATCGTCGCGATCGGTGAGGTCGTGCGGCTGCGCGATGCGCTCGATTGGCTTGGTAGCGAACAGCAAGCCTTCGACCCCGACCCGCGGCGCATCAGGGCCGAACGCAAGGCCGGCTGATGCCCGGTGCCGGGCTGATCCTCGCCGCTCCGGCCTCGGGCAGCGGGAAGACGCTGGTCACCGCCGGGCTCTTGCGGCTGTTGCGCGACAGTGGCCATCGCGTCGCCGCCGCCAAGGCCGGCCCCGATTACATCGACCCGACCTTTCATGCGTTGGCGAGTGGCCGGCCCGCGATCAACCTCGATGTCTGGGCGATGCGGCCGGCGACGCTGGCGCGCTTGGTTGGCGAGCTCGAAGCCGAAGCCGAGCTGGTGCTGTGCGAGGGCGTGATGGGCCTCTTCGACGGCGCCGGGCCGGACGGCGAGGCCGGTTCGACCGCGGCGCTGGCGCGGGTGACTGGTTGGCCGGTGGTGCTCGTCGTCGATGTCCGCGGGCAGGGCGCCTCGGCGGCCGCTCTCGTCGCCGGCTTTGCCCGGCACGACAGTTCCGTGGCGGTCGCCGGCGTCATCTTCAACCGGGTCGGCGGGCCGCGTCACCGTGCGCTCCTCGAAGCCGCGCTTGTCCGCCACTTGCCGGAAGTACCGGTGCTCGGCGCGCTGCCGAACAGCGAGACACTGGCGCTGCCGGCGCGCCATCTCGGCCTGATCCCGGCCGGCGAACTCGCCGAACACGACGCCGCGCTCCATCGTGCCGCCGCAGCGCTCGGCGGCGCGATCGATGCCGAGCGCCTCGTCGCGCTCGCCCGCCCGTCACGCGGCACCCGGCCGCGCCGTCGCGCGATCCTGCCGCCGCTCGGGCAGAACATCGCGGTGGCACGCGACGACGCCTTTGTCTTCACCTATCCGGCGCTGCTCGCCGATTGGCGGCGGCAGGGCGCCGCGCTGTCGTTCTTCTCGCCGCTCGGCGACGAACCGCCGGACCCCGCCGCCGACGCGGTCTTCCTGCCCGGGGGCTATCCGGAGCTGCATGCCGGCAGGCTCGCCGCCGCCGGGCGTTTTCTCCCCGCCCTCAGAGGCGCGGCCGGTCATGGCACCGCCATTTATGGGGAATGCGGTGGCTACATGGTGCTCGGCGAGGCGCTTACCGACGGCAATGGCCGGGTCCATCGCATGGCCGGGCTGTTGCCGCTGACGACCAGTTTCGCGGAGCGCCGGCTGCACCTCGGCTATCGCGCCGCCGAACTGCTGGAACCCGGTCCGCTGGGTAAGAAGGGCGCGCGCTTTCGCGGCCATGAATTTCACTATGCGGCGATCATCGCCGAGGGCGACGGCGCGCCCTTGTTCCGGATTTCGGATTCGATAGGCGCCGATCGCGGCCCGAGCGGCCGCCGCCGTGGCAGCGTCGCCGGCTCGTTCATCCACCTGATCGACTCTGAGGGGTAGCTACAGCCGGACGCCCGTTTCGGGATCGAACAGGTGGACGTGCTCGGGGCGAATCGCAAAGTTCAGCGTTTCACCGAGGTGCGGCGACAACGCGCCGGAGCCGCGCGCAGTCAGCACCGTACCGTTGCCACCGAGCCGGCCGTGCAGGATCGTGTCGGCGCCGAGCCGCTCCAAGAGCTGCACCTCGACCGCGACCGGCCCGTTGGCAACGAGTTCGAGATGCTCGGGCCGCATCCCGACCAGCACCGGCCGGCCGTTCTCGGCCCCACCGGTTCCGCCGAGCGGCAGCATGGCGCCGCCGATCTCGGCGCCGCCATTTTGCAGCCGGGCCGGTACCAGGTTCATCGCCGGCGAGCCGATGAAGCCGGCGACAAACGCGGTCGCCGGCCGCTCGTACAAATCGAGCGGCGGTCCGATCTGGTCGACATTGCCCTGGTTCATCACGATCAGCCGGTCGGCCAGGGTCATCGCCTCGACCTGGTCGTGCGTGACGTACAGCGAGGTCGTGCCGAGCTCCTGCTGCAGCCGCTTGATCTCAACCCGCATCTGCACCCGCAATTTGGCGTCGAGGTTGGACAGCGGTTCGTCGAACAGGAAGACCTTCGGGTCGCGCACGATCGCCCGGCCCATCGCGACCCGCTGGCGCTGTCCGCCGGAGAGTTGTCGAGGCTTGCGCTGCAACAGGCCGTCCAACTGCAGGATCGCGGCGGCGCGGTCGACCCGTTCGCGGATCTCGACCCGCGGCATGCCGCGCATGCGCAGGCCGTAGGCCATGTTGTCGTAGACGCTCATATGCGGGTAGAGCGCGTAGTTCTGGAACACCATCGCGATGTCGCGGTCTTTCGGTTCGACGCCGTTGACGACTCGGCCGTCGATCGCGACCGTGCCGCCGGTCACGGTTTCCAGCCCGGCGACCATCCGCAACAGGGTCGACTTGCCGCAACCCGACGGCCCGACGACGACGACCAGCTCGCCATCGGCGACGGCGCAGCTGACGCCGTGCACGACCTCGCGGTCACCGTAGGCTTTGCGCACGCCGTCTAAGGTCAGCGTCGCCATGTGCTGCTAGCGCCCCTTGAACCGCGGCTTGCGCTTCTCGTTGAACGAGGCGATGCCCTCGCGCCGGTCCTCGGTCGGGACCATCCGGTTGTAGGCTTCGATCTCCAACATCATGCCGGTCGCGAGGTCGGTCTGCAGCCCGTAATGGATTGCGTGTTTCGCCTGCCGCACCGAGATCGGCGCGTTGTCGGCAATGCGCCGCGCGGTTTCCAGGGTCTCGTCGAGCAGCTTTTCGGGGGCGCACAGGCGGTTGACCATGCCCCACTCGTGCGCCTCGTGCGCTGTAAAGGGCCGCCCGGTTAGAATGATCTCCTTCGCCCGCCGCTCGCCGACCGCGCGCGGCAAATTCTGCGTGCCGCCGGCGCCGGGCATAATGCCAAGCGTCACCTCGGTTAGCGCGAAGCGGGCGGTCTCGGCGGCGTAGAGGAAATCACAGCACAACGCCAATTCGCAGCCGCCAGCATAGGCGGCGCCGTAGATCGCGCCGATCACCGGCACCGGACAGCCAATAAAGGCACGCACCGCCCGCTCGAACAGCAGATGCTGGGCCTGCCAGGTCTCGTCGGTCATGCCGTTGCGTTCCTTGAGATCGCCGCCGGCACAGAACGCCTTGTCGCCCGCGCCGGTCATCACGATACAGCGATGGGGCAGGGGGTCGGCATTGACGCCGTCGAAGAACGCCAGCAGGTCGCGGCCCATCTGCGTATTCATCGCGTTCGCGACCTGCGGCCGGTTCAGCATCAGCAGCACAAGCCCCTCGCCCTTGTCCTCGATCCGGATCGTTTCGTAGTCCTGCTTCATCCGCCATTGCTCCCGCGCGACAGCGCCGCCACCATACACCGGTCAGGTTGCCGACCATTCGCAGTGCGATCGCGATCGCTTTTTCTGGCGCAACGCCGCCGCATTCTATCGATTGTAGGCGGCGGCACCGAATCGTTGCAGGGTCGACTTTGCTCAACATCTATGCAGGAGCGGCGACTCTGCGCCGCAACATGTTGTAAACGCCCGAGACTCCGGTCGGACCGCTCCAGTGGTTTCGGCCACCGAGGCCGCTTCTATACAGTCCCGACCCGGCGCCTCAGCCGGCGGGGGTTCAGTGCCGTCCGAATTGGCGGTGATCATCGATGACAGCGCGACCAGCCGCAAAATCCTCGAACGGCTGACCGCTTCTCTGGGCGGCATCGCCACTCAGAGCTTTGCCGACGCGGATGGCGCGCTGTCGTTTTGCCGTGACCGTTGCCCCGGTCTCGTCGTGCTCGGCAGGCCGGCCGGCGGCACCCGCGCGGCCGATTTCGTCCGCAGCCTGCGCGCGGTCACCGCCGCCGCCGAGATCCCGGTCCTCGTCATTTCCTCGGCCGAGGACCCCAGCGCGATCGAGTGTGCCCGCGAGGCCGGGGCGAGTGACCATTTGCTGGCACCCGTCGATCACCACGAGTTCCGCCTCCGCGCCCGCCATCTGCTGCTGCGCGGTCAAATGCCGCGCGAGGCCGGTGCGAACGAGGCGCCGGACCAGCAGCACAACTACGGCGGCGAGGCAGACCGCAGCAACTTTGATTTTCTCTACAACATGAGCCACGAGCTGCGGACCCCGCTCAACGCGATCATCGGCTTTTCCCAGGTCATCGCCGGCGAAATGCTCGGCCCGGTCGGCACGCCGAAATACGCCGGCTATGCGCGCGACATCCTCGACAGCGCCGAGCGGCTGCTCGGCATCGTCAATGACATTCTCGATGTTTCGCGGCTGGAGGCCGGCACGCTGGAACTGGTCGAGGAGACGATCGATTTCGCCAGAACGGTCGCGGATTTGCTGAAGTTGCTGGAGCCGCGGGCCGAAGCGGCCTCGGTGCAGTTTGCGCTGGAGCATGACGGGGTAATCCCGTCGCTCCGCGCCGACGAACGGAAACTGAGACAGATGCTCCTCAATTTGCTGACCAATGCGATCAAGTTCAGCCACGCCGGCGGCGTCGTCCAGGTGGTGTTGCGCAATGTCGGCGGCGCCATCGTGATCGTCATCGAGGATCGCGGCATCGGCATGGATCGGCACGAAGTCGAGCTGGCGATGACGCGGTTCGGACAGGTCGCGACGCCTTGGTCGCGCAAGCATGACGGGACCGGGCTCGGCCTGCCGCTTGCGATCGGGCTTGCCGAACTCCACGGCGCGAATTTGAGCATCGATAGCACCAAGGATTCCGGGACGACCGTCACCGTCGCGTTCCCGCGGGAGCGATCGGAGCCGCTGCCCGACATCCGAGCGGCTGCCGCCATCGGACTCGCCTAGGTGACGGTTTGACCATGCCCGCCACCTCATTGCTGTTAGGCGCGCGGAACGTCGACCGGCTTGCCTTTGCCGCCGCCGGCGCCCTGTTGGCGGCGGCGATCCTGCCGCCGATCGCTTTCGTCGCATTCCCTGAGCTGCTCCGTGCCTTCGAGTGGCGCACCGCCGTCACCTCGGTCTTCGGGGTGTTGCTGCTGTTGCCGGGATTGGTCGGGCTGGCCGCGATGCGGATCGGCTTGCGCCGGTTGACGCGGGTGTTTCGTGTCTATCCCGAAGGCGATCACACGCGCGCGGTGTGGCGCATCCTCGCGGGCCTGCTGCTGTTCTTCTATGCGTTTGGCTTTGCGCGAACGTCAGCAGAGGCCAACGGCAGCTATTGTGTTGCCATCGCAGCCGTCGGGCTGGTCGGTGGTTGGCTGCTGCTATTGCTCGCGGTCTTGCGGCCATTCCCGGTACCGCTGCGGTGGTATTGCGGAATTGTCGCCGACGCGGTGTTGCTGTCGGCGTTTCTGCATTTCGGCGATGGCGCGGGGGCGGCGGCCTATCCGTTCTATTTCTTGCTGATCGTGTATAGCGGCTGGCGCTTTGGCATCGGCGCGCTGACCGTTGCGAGTGTCCTTAGCCTTGCCGGGTTTGGGGTAGTCGTCGCGACAACCGAGTTTTGGCGCGAACTGCCGCTCCTGTCGGCCGGTTTGGCCGGCGCGCTGGTCATCGTGCCGGCAGGGACGGCAGCGTTGTTGCGCGCCCTTGCGACATCACAGCAGAGCGTAGCGGCCGCAGTGGCGCTGCGTGGACGTGCGCTGTCGGCGGTCGGCGGTGCGCTGCGGCAGGCGCTGACCGTCGCACCGCAGGCCGGCGATGCCGGTCACGACACCGCGACGCTCCGAGAGCTGCGGGGCCGTCTTCAAGACGCGGACGATCTGTTGTCGGTCGCCGCCGGCACCTTTTCGCCCGCGGCGGAGCCCTTTGATCTGCATGCGCTCGTCAACGGCGCCCTGGCAGACCTGCGCCGGGAAGCGGCCGAGCGCGGTGTGCGGTTCACGACCCGCATCGACCCAGCACTGCCGTACCGGTTGCGCGGCACACGACAGCCGCTCGCCCGACTGGTTCATAATCTGGCGGCCCTGGCCCTTGCCCAAGGCGAGGGCGAGCCGGTGCGGTTGTCGATCGAGGGGCTCGCGCTGAACGAGCGCCACCTGCGGCTGCGTCTGCGCATACGCGGCGGTTCGGTGACGCTTCGGTCCGACGACCCCGCCTTTCTCGTCGTCGAGCAGCTTGCCGCGTTCATTGGGGGCGAAATCACCCGCGCCGCCGTCGAGGCCGGTAGTCAGGAGGTGTCGGTCATCGTTCCGGTCGCGATCGATCAGACCGCATCGGAGCAGTTCGATCTCGAGGAACGACCGGTGCTGATCGTCAGTGACGACAGCCGATTTGCCGGCGAATTCGCCGAGCCGCTCAGCACTTGTGGGGCCGACATCCGGTGGATTGGTGGCTGCGAGGCGGCGCTCGATTATCTGGCGCAGCTGGAGGTGTCCGGGCGACCGGTGCTGATCGTCGACGGCCGCGTCGACCCGCTGCCGGCGCTCAGCTTTGTCCATCGCACGACCGGGGCGCCGGACCGCGCGCCGCTCATTCTGTTCATTGCCGCTGCCGAACAGGCGGCGCACATAGCCGATCTGACCGAGGGCACAGTCGAGAACGTACTGACGGCGCCCGCCTTGCCTGTGCTTGTCCGTAGCGCGCTGCATGCGCTGCCGGCCGACGAGCCGGCGCCATCGCCAGTGGAAAATCCAACTGACACCACGCAGCCGAGCGCGGCGCAAATCACTCCGATCGCGTCGCATCCGCGCTTTGCTCCTGATCAGCCCGATCCTGCTGACGCGGTCGATGCCGCCACGGTCGACGCGTTGCGCGCGCTCGCCGGCGAGGACGATTTTCTCGAGGCGCTGGTCGCGAGCTTCCGCGACGAGGTGCGGCCGATCATGGAGCGGATGCACCACGCTGTCGTGGACGCCGACCCCGCCGGTTTCCGGGCGGCGCTCGACGCGTTGCGCCGCTGCGCCGGCAATGTCGGCGGGGTGCGAGTGTGCAAGGTGGCACTGTCCTTGCGTGAGATCGGTGAAGACGAGCTGCGGCAGCACGGGCATGATCACGTCCAGCGACTTGCCGGCGAGCTCGCCCGGCTCGATGGCGCGCTGACCGAGTTGCTCGCCAGCCCGCAGGCGCGGCGGCGGTAGAGTCAACCGGCTTCGACGAGCTCCTTCAGCGCGTGCCAGCGGGCGAATTTCTCGGCAAAACCGAGGCTTGCATGGGCCGGGCTTGTCGAAGGCAGCGCCAAATAGACGAGGTTGGAGCGTCGCGCGAAATGTCGGTCGAACAGTCGCAGCGCCGTGCCGCCGTTGAAGGCAAGTCCGCGGATTTCCCGATGGCCGTCGAGCAACTGGTCGATCGCGTTAGGTTGGTGCAGCCGGATTGTTGCGTCGGAGCTGGCGTGGCGCTCGCCAACACCGACGACGTCCCAGAGCGCGATCCCGTGCCGTGACGCAAGCGCCAGCCTGTCGGCATAGGTTTCCGGAACCGGCGCGTCGAACAGCGCCGCCAGGATCGGCCAGAACAGGTTGCGCGGATGGGCGTAATATTCGCTGCGGCGCAGTGACTCTTCACCGGGCAGGCTGCCCAGCACGAGGACGCGCGAACGCCGGTCGACGATCGGCGGGATACTGCGTTTCTTAACGATTTCGGCCAGCTTCGTCAGAGCTGCGCTACTCTACGAACCGGCCGAGCCGCACCGCCGTCTGGCCCTTGACAAGGCGCCGCGACGGCATGATCAGCACGCAATCATCGTACGGCGTGCGCACCTCGCGGGTGCCGTCATGACCAATCAGCATGCCTTTTTGCGGCAGCACTTCGAGGCCACGGAAATCGTCGACGAATTCGAAGCGGTCACCGGAGATCGTCACCGCTTCGGTCACTTCGATGACGCGCTGCCGCGGGTGCGCAGCGAAATCCGGTCCGCCGAGCGGCGCCAGCTCTTCCGCGGTTCCCGTGCCAACCGCGATCAGAAAGCGCAACGTCACATCCGTTGCCACCGCGGCGGCGCGGCGCTCCCAATGCTGGCCGCATTCGATCAGCAGCGCGGCCTTTGGCGAGGCGGCATCGCCGAACCCCCCGTAGTCGCGCATGCGCGGTCCGGCGGCGTGACCGGCATCGCACATGATCAGTTCCGGTATCCCCAGTTGCCGTGCGAGTTCGACCGATTTCGGCAACAGCCCGGCAAGCATCAGAGGCGCCGTTGCGTGCTGCATCGAATGCAGGTCGAGCAGGTAATCGGCGGTATCGATCACCGGCCGCAGCGCGCGGGCGCGGGCCAGTTCGGAAGATTGCCGCGGCCCGCTCAGGGTTGCCGGGCTCCACAGCCGGTTGAAGTCCTCGTCGACGTAGCGCGAGGCTATCGGGTAGCGCGCATCGAACTCGCGGTAGGCAGCGACATTGTTAAAGGAGAGCGTCAGCTTGCCCCGGCGCGGGCGAAAGCTGGCCCGGAACAGCTTGTCGAGCGCGATCGCGCCGCAGATCTCGTTACCATGCGTCAGCGCACAAACAACGATGTGCGGGCCCGGTTCGGCAGCGGTAAAGGTGGTGACGTATTCGATCCCGGTATTGCCGGCGCGATACGGCTCGATATCGGGCGGCGTCAACTCGATCGGATAGGTGATGTCGGGCACAAGGTTCCCCCGTTGGCGTGCGCAGCGCCGCATCTAGCACGGCGGCGAAGCGCCCGTCACGATCACAGAGGGGTTACCGCCGACAGGGTGCTTGCTGCAACTACCGCGCCAGGTCGCTCGCTAGCGAGAAGGCCGAACCGTTGTCCCGGTCCTGGCCGCGATAGATCTGCAGGTTCTCGAGCACCCGCTGCACGTAGGTGCGGGTCTCGTTGAACGGGATCATCTCGACCCAGTCCACCATGTCGAGGTCGCGCCCGCGCGGGTCGCCGAATTCGCGCAGCCACTGTCTCACCCGCCCGGGGCCGGCATTGTAGGCGGCGATCGCCAGCGGATATGAGCCGCCGAAATCCTCGATCAGCTTCTCGAGATATGATTCGCCGAGCGTCAGATTATAGAGCCCGTCGCTCGACAACCGGTCCGCCGAGTACGGCATCTGCAATTTTTTGGCGACGAGTTCGGCGGTGCCTGGCATCAGCTGCATCAGGCCGCGCGCCCCGACCCCGCTCTTCGCGTCGGTGGCAAAGGCACTTTCCTGGCGGACGATCGCGAAGACCAGCGGCCGTTCGGTCGCGCCGCCGGTCGGCAGCGCCGTGACCGGATAGCCGTGGACCATCAGCGGCATCCCTGCATCGATCGCGCGGCGAGCAACGGCGATCGCGACGTCGATCCGCCCGGCGCTCTCGGCAACCGAGGCCAGCATCGCAAAATCGAGCGCGGTCTTGGCGTGCTCGGCGACCTGCAACAGGCAGGTGCGGGCGTGATCCCGGTCGCCGGCGGCAAAGAATAGCCGGGCCGCGCGCACCAGCTCGTGGGCGTTGAACCGCCCGAGTTGGCCCGGGTCGGCGCGCGGTTCCGGGACCGGTTTCGGCGGCGCGTCCTTGCCCAGCTGGTGCGCCGCCAACTGCCCGTAGAAGGTCGCCATATGGTCGGCCCCGGCCGTGTACCACTTGTTGGCGAGCTCGGTGTTCCCAGCCGCTTGCGCCGCACGCCCGCCCCAATAGGCGGCGCGCGCCTTCCCGAACGGGCTGTCGGCGCGGGCAAGGATCTGGGCGAAGTGCTCGAAAGCGAGCGTCGGGTTCTTCTGGAACCGCAGCGCAATGTAGCCGGACAGGAATTCCGCCTCGGCATAAGAGCCGGGGTCTTCGGGCCCCTGTTGTTGCACCAGCTTGAAGGCGATGTCGCTGTTGCCGGCGGCGAGCAGCTTGCGGGCGACCATTTGACGCTCGCTCCACCAGATCGCCGGTCGCACCGGGTTGTCGGGATGGGCGAGCAGCCGCTGTGCTGCGGCGTCGAGCTGGTCTTTCTTGCGCAGCCAGCGGGCATGGTCAAAGTCAAGACCAGGGTCGGAACGCAGCCCCGCCGGCACCTTCGCGAGCAGCGACTCGGCATTCGAGGCATTCGCCGCCAGCGCCATGCGTGCCTCGACGACAACCCGGTGATCGGCCGCGACCATTGGGAGCATGCGCCGCGCCGCGTCGGTTTGGCCGTCCCACAACAGACGATCCAACCGCTTCTCATGGTCTTCGCTGCGGAACGTACTGGAAAACCGGCTGGCAAGGCTGTGCTCGTCAGCGACAAGGAAGTCGCCGTCGATCCAGGCAGCACGCAGGGCGGCGGTGCCGGCATCGACGTTGCCACGCTTTATCATCAGCTCGGCTTCGCGCATCTTGCCGATCGCGCTTTGCGGCGGGTACCGCTTCAACCAGGCAGCCGCGGTATCGTCGGACTCGGTGACGAGCGCCTCTTCGGCGCGGCGCCGCAGCGTCTTCTGCAGCGGCCAATCCGGGTTCTGCTGGATGAAGCCGGAGATCTCGGAAAAATGGCCGGCCGTGCTGCCGCGCGTGTCGTCGAGCCAGTGCACGATCTTGACCGTCAAGGGGTTCTTGCTCTCGCTCGCCTGGGCGTAGGCCTTGACCCAGTCGCCGGCCTGGGCGGCGGCAATCGCCGCTATGGCGGCGGTTTGTTTCTGGTCGGTGGGCTCTTGAGCAAAACTCGACGGAACCAGGATTGCGACGGCAATCAGAGCGACGAATACATGGCGAAAGACCGGAAACAACGCCGGCGTCTCCCCTGAAATACGATTCTATAGGAGCACCGTAGTTACTGTCTTTTCGTTAACCGAACAAGCGCGTCAGCCGGACGCAGCAGCCGGTCAACCGCCGCGTGAACGGTGCAACGCACGGTTATCGGTGTTGTTGAAGCTAGCGGTGTCGGGGTCTATCGTCCGATTCGGCCGCGGTGCAGAACCGGGAGGAAGCCATGTTCAAGGGGTCGTTCGTCGCGCTGATTACGCCGTTTCGCGACGGCGCCGTCGACGAATCCGCGTTTCAGGAGCACGTCGCCTGGCAGCTCGGCCAGGGAACCCATGGTCTGGTGCCGATCGGCACGACCGGCGAGTGCCCGGCGCTTGAAGAGGACGAGCAGGAGCGCCTGATCAAGCTTTGCGTCGAGGTGGCGAAGGGACGGGCTCCGGTGATCCCCGGCACCGGCTTCAATTCGACCGCTCATACAGTCGCGGCGACCCGCGTCGCCAAGGAGGCCGGTGCTGACGCGGCGCTGGTCGTCTGCCCCTATTACAACAAACCGACCCAGGAAGGCCTCTATCAGCACTTCAAGACGGTGCATGACGCGGTCGACATTCCGATCGTGATCTACAACATCCCCGGGCGGACCGCGGTCGAGATGAGCATCCAGACGATGGCGCGGTTGGCAAAACTGCCCAACATCGTCGGCGTCAAGGACTCGACCAACGACCTGACCCGTCCGGTCAAGACACGGCTCACGATCGATGGCGAATTCAGCCAGCTCTCCGGCGAGGACGCGACCGCCGTCGCGTTTCTCGCGCAGGGTGGCGACGGCTGCATCTCGGTGACCGCCAATGTTGCGCCGGGGCAACTCTCGCAAATGCACGAGGCGTGGCAGAAGGGCGATATTGGGACGGTGCAGCAGATCAACGAGCGCCTGATGCCGCTGCATGACGCGTTGTTCACCGAAACCAGCCCGGGTCCGGTCAAATACGCCGCCTCGCTACTCGGCCGTTGCACGCCCGAAGTACGGCAGCCGCTTTGGGAGACGACGCCGGAGACCAAGGAGAAGGTTCAGCGGGCGATGCGCGGCGCCGGGCTGATCAACTGAGCAGCGGATGCGCGCGACCGATCGCTACGTCGCGCAAAACCGCCGCGCCCGTCACGACTACCTGATCGAGCAGACGCTCGAGGCCGGTCTCGTCCTGCACGGGACCGAGGTAAAGGTGTTGCGCCAGGGTCAGGCCAGTATCGCCGAGGCTTATGCACAGCCGGAAGGCGGCGAGCTGTTTCTGGTCAACGCCAACATCCCGGAATACCCGTCTTCCGCCCATTTCAATCATCAGCCGCGCCGGCCGCGCAAATTGCTGCTGCACCGCAAGGAGCTGAACCGGCTGATGGGAGCGATTCGGCGCGAGGGCGTCACCATCGTGCCGTTGTCGATCTATTTCAACGAGCGCGGCCGCGCCAAGATCGAGCTCGGTCTCGCCCGCGGCAAGCGCAAGGCCGACAAGCGTCAGGCAGAGCGGGACCGCGACTGGCAGCGCAGCCGCGCCCGCCTATTGCGCGCCCATAACGAATAGCCGCGCCGGTCACTTCGGGCAGGCCGGTTCGTTCGGGTGGCCGCAATGCGGCTGCGACGAGCCGTTCTGGTGGGCTGCCTTCTGCTGCGCCTGCTGCTGAGCGGCGGCCTGAGCCGCGCGTTGTTGCGCCTGCTGTTGCGCCGCGGCCTGAGCCGCACGCTGCTGCGCCTGCTGCTGCGCGGCGGCCTGAGCCGCACGCTGCTGCGCCTGTTGCTGCGCGGCGGCCTGAGCCGCGCGTTGTTGCGCCTGCTGTTGCGCGGCGGCCTGAGCCGCGCGTTGCTGCGCCTGCTGCCGGGCCGCTGCCTCGGCCGCCCCACGCTGCTGCGCCTGTTGCTTCGCGGCCTCTGCCGCAGCGCGCTGCTGCGCCTGCTCTCGCGCAATTGCTTCCTGCTGCGCCCGCCGCTGCTCGGCCGCGTTCGGCGTCGGCCCCGTCGGCGCCGCGGCATGGTTCGGGGGAGGCGGCGGTTGACCGACACTCGGCTCCGGTCCAGGGCGGTGCCCGGGTTCTCTCGCTGCCGTTCCGGGCGGCGGAACCGCGCCGGGTTGCGTCTCCGGCGCAGCGACTGCCGGTGCGGCTGCCTGTCCGGCTTGACCGGGACGGGTCCGCGTTGGCGCGAGGTGCGAGAAGTCGGGCGGTGCCGGCGGCCTTCCCGGCGTCGGCGCGACGACCGCTTGCCCTGCCGGTGGCTGCGGCGGTCCGGCATGCGGAAGCGGCGGGATCGCTGCCTCTGCCGGCCGCGGCTCGTGCGCAGCCGGAGGGTTGGCGCCCGTCGATGGCGCGGCCGTCGTCGCTTGCGCCGGCTGCGCTCCCGGCCGGGCAAGCTGCGGTGCCGGCGCCAGATGCGCAAAGTTGGGTTGGCCGGCCGGACGTGCTGCCGTTGGGACTGTCGCCATGACGGTCGGCGAATTCCGAGCAGCCGGTCCGCGCCGTGCCGGCGTTGCGGCAAAGCCGGAAGGCCTCGCGGCGGTGGCCGGCTGCGCGACGACCGCCGGCGGACCCATAGTGACGCGTGTCTGCTGCACCGCCTGCGGCGGGATTTTGACGGCTGCCTTCGCTACCGGCGCGGCATTGCTGATCACCGTCGCTGGGACGACCGTTGCGGCGGTTCGGTTCGCGAACCGCTGGTTCACCACTTGCGGCGGCGGCGCACCATTCGGCCGAGACGTCGCGAACTGGCTGACTCGGTTGATGACGTTGACGTTGACGTTGGTGATGTTGACGTTGCGGATGTAGCGGCGGTCGCGCGTGTAACTCGGCCAATAGACCTCGCCCGGCGCCAGCGGGAACCAGCCGACGGCCGGCCCGACATCGGCACCGACGTAATCCTCGGCCGGCGCGACGAAGGCGACCAGCGCCGGAGCATAGACCGGCTCGTCGACAAAGCTGCCCGGGACCCATCCCCAGCGATCGTTGATGCGGGCCCAGCGGCCATAATGGAACGGGGCAAACCCCCAGGGCTCGTCATCGACCCAGTTCCAGCCCCACGGCTCGACCCAGGCCCAATGACCTTCACGATAGGGCGCCCAGTCGTCCGCGATCGAAGCGGGATACCAAACCTGGCCGTAATCCGGCGCGTCCGCCCATTGCCCGTAGGAATCGAGCGCCTCGAAGCCGGTCATTGCCGGCGAGACGTGATAGGGCGCGGCAAGGCGATCCTCGCGATAATCGTGCGATCGGCACCAATTGGTGAATTCGTCGGGCGCCACGCGCTCAACGTTGGCGGTCAGGGCGTCGGTGCCGCTCAGCACCAGCGCGTCGCCGGCCTTGACGGTCATATCGAGGCCGCCGCCGACAAATCTGGCGCTGCCTTCGAACACCAGGATCCGCGACGGCTGGTCGGGACTACTGGAGTCGACCTCGTAGATGCCTGGCTGCATCAGCCAAACGGCGCCGCGGGCAATGTCCACTTCCGCGGTTTCGCCCTTTTTGAGCCGGCGCAGATGCAGGTCGAGGCGACCCTGTGCCAGCGCGATCTGAGCCGCCCGTTCGTTGAGGGCGGTGAAACCGGCCTGGGTATTTTTGTCGAGGCTGATCGAGGCGGCGCCGACCCGCAACTCCGCCCTCGCATCCGGATCGGTGGCGAACCAGCCGTTTTCGGCGACCGGAAAATTTGTCTTCGCCGCCGACCAGTCGCTGTCGCCCGGGCCGTAGAAGGCGAGCGCGCCTTCGACGATGCTGACCCGGCCGACCCGGGCGGGCGGCGACTGCTGCGCGTAGGCGGGGGCGGCCACCACCAGAAGTGCCGCAACGATGAAGAGTCCCTTGGCCAGTCTGCGCATCGGGATCAACCCCAGCTAACGAACAGCCCGACAACGGGCGAATTGTGGCGCCTTTTTGGCTGCCGGCTGGGTGAACGCTGGAAGGAGTACTGCTGGTTCCCGCGTATCGCGCAAATCCCGAGGGATGATCTCGCGTAATCGGATAGGCGTGGTCAGCCGCTCCGCACCGCTATCTTCCCGAGATATTCGGCGAGGGCCGCGAACACCGCCTCGAACATGGCCGGCGTCAACTTGCCCGTGTTCGTATTCAGTCGGGAGCAGTGATAGCTGTCGGCCAGCACCAGCCCGCTGCGGAGGCCGTGGATCGCGCCATGACCGAACGGGTATGCGGCGCGGCGGAGGCCGAGCGTCGTCAGCAGGCTGTTATGGGCGATCGCACCGAGCGCCAGCACCGCCCGCAAGCGCGGCAGCGCCGCGATTTCGGCGGCGAGGAACGGCCGGCAGGCTTGGATCTCGGCCGGTTCTGGCTTGTTCTGCGGCGGCACGCAGCGCACGGCGTTGGTAATGCGGGCGCGCCGCAGCGTCAGCCCGTCATCGGGCCGTGCCGCATAGGGACCGGTGGCGAAACCGAGTTTCTGCAATGTCGCGTACAGCAGGTCACCGGCATAGTCGCCGGTGAACGGCCTGCCGGTCCGATTGGCGCCCTTTAGCCCGGGCGCTAATCCGACGATCAGCAATTCGGCGTCATCATCACCGAACGAAGGGACCGGCGCGTTGAACCACTCCGGATGCGCGGTGCGCTGCATCCCGCGGAAGCCGGCAAGCCGCGGGCACAGCGGACAATCGGGCGCCGGGGCCCGCAATTCCATCCGGGCTGGCGGGCCGGTCACGCCTCTTCGACGGCCTCGGCGCGGACGCGCGCGCCCTCGTCGCGCGAATGGTGATTGCGGCTGATGCCCGGCGCCAAGTCCTGCAATTCGATAAAGGCGTCCGCTTGGCGACGCAAATCGTCGGCGACCATCGGCGGCGACGAGCGGGTCGTTGACACGACCGATACGCGGACACCGCGATGCTGCACCGCCTCGACCAAGCGGCGGAAATCGCCATCACCGGAGAACAGCACCGCGTGGTCGATGTAGGGCGCCATTTCAAGCATGTCGATCGCCAGCTCGATGTCCATATTTCCCTTGATACGGCGGCGACCCATCGAATCGGTGAACTCCTTGGTCGGCTTCGTCACCATGGTGTAGCCGTTGTAGTCGAGCCAATCGACCAATGGCCGGATCGGGGAGTATTCCTGGTCCTCGACCAGCGCCGTATAATAAAAGGCGCGCACCAGGCGCCCTTTGGTCCGAAACAGATCGAGCAGTCGCTTGTAGTCGATGTCGAAGGACAAGCCCCGTGCGGCTGAATATAAATTGGCGCCGTCAATAAAGATCGCGATCCGTTCTTGCGGATAAAAAATCATTTGTTGCTCCATGATTTCTCGAAATAACTCGAATGTTATCGGCTGCCGGTTGGCCGTCAAGCGGACCGGGCAGCAAGCAGCAATCCGATGATCCTTATCGGGGTCGGCAGCAACCTGGCAAGCGCCCAATACGCCACGCCGATCGAGACCGCGGCGGCAGCAGTCGTGGCGCTGCCCTCGATCGGGGTTCAAGTGCTCGCGCGCTCGGCTTGGTATCTGTCGGAGCCGGTGCCGGTCTCCGATCAGCCTTGGTTCGTCAACGCCGTGGCCTCGATCGCCACCGCGCTCGACCCGTCGACGCTGCTTGATCGGCTGCTGGCGCTCGAAACCCGGTTTGGCCGCATCCGAAGCCTGCCGAACGCGGACCGCACACTAGATCTCGATCTGCTCGATTACGAGGGCAGTCGGCTCGAATCCAAGCGCCTCGTGTTGCCGCACCCGCGGCTGCATCAGCGGCGCTTCGTGTTGGCGCCGCTTTGCGAGCTGGCACCTGAATGGCGACACCCAATCCTGGGTCTGACGGGGGCGGCGTTGCTGGCGCGGCTGCCGGCAGGACAGCCGATTTATCCGATGGATCACCAACCCGGGAGCGGCTGAACTCTTCGCCGATTATTGTCGGCACCCGGCGAGCCCGATATAACCCTAGGGCGATCATCCGGCGGAATACTCTCCCTAAAGCCGCTGGTCCGATCGTTCCCTTGGTCCTCAGTGGTGGATCGATGTCCGTCTATGAAGCGGCGCGCGCCAATATGATCGAAAGCCAAATCCGGCCGAACAAGGTCACGGACGAGCGGGTCATCGGCGCGTTCGAGCGGATTCGGCGCGAGGTCTTTGTCCCGGAACACCTGCGTGGCGTCGCCTATATCGACGAGGATCTGCCACTGGGCGGTGGCCGGTATCTGATGGAGCCGATGGTCGCGGCGCGCCTGCTGCAGGTGGCGGCGGTCGCGCCCAAGGAGATCGCGCTGGTGGTCGGCGCCGGCGTCGGGTACGAGGCGGCGCTGCTCTCGGCACTGGGACGCCTCGTCGTTGCACTGGAGGACAATGCCGAACTCGCCCGCATCGGGCGCGCCGCCATGGTTGAGCACCGAATCGCCTCGGTTCATTTCGTCGAGGAGCCGCTCCAGCAGGGGCACCGCGCCCGGTCCCCCTATGACATCATCCTGTTCGGCGGAGCGGTTGCCGAAATTCCGGACGAGATCTCGAATCAGCTTGGCGAAGGCGGGCGGATGCTGGCGGTGATCCGGGGCGAGGCCGGCATGGGGCGCGCGACGCTGACGACGCGGACTGGCGGAGTACTCGCGCATCGCGTTATCTTCGACGCCGCCACGCCACTGCTTCCGGGCTTTCGCCCGAAGCCCGCCTTCGTGTTTTGAGGAGTTCGATGTCCCAGCCGAGGACGCGCGCGAGACGAGGCTGGACCGGACCGCTTGCCATCATCCTCGGAGCGGCGCCCGTTGCCCTGGCGGGCTTGTCGGGGCCTGCCGCGGCGCAGACGCTGACGGAAGCTTTCGGCTACGCCTACAACACCAACCCGCAGTTGCTGGCGCAGCGTGCCTCGTTGCGGGCGACCGACGAGAGCGTGCCGCAGGCCCTCGCAAACTGGCGGCCCACCGTCACCTTCAATGGTTCGGCCGGCAAGACCGACGCGTTTTTCAAGCCCGGTACTGGGGTACCCGAGACACATAATGAATTCGTTCCGCGCTCGCTCAGTCTGACCGTCACGCAGCCGGTCTATCGCGGCGGCCGCACCGAGGCGCAGACGCGGCAGGCGATTAACACCGTGCAGGCGGCCCGGGCGCAGACCCTGGCGATCGAGACGACGGTGTTCCAGGCG
Organism: Allostellaceae bacterium; assembly: GCA_036264235.1. Lineage (GTDB taxonomy): Bacteria > Pseudomonadota > Alphaproteobacteria > ATCC43930 > CGMCC-115725 > DATARH01. The sequence goes on along the minus strand of DATARH010000275.1, from coordinate 777 downwards.
GTGGCGCAGGCCTATATCGATACCGTCCGCGACCAGACACTGGTCGAGGTCAACCGCAACAACGAAGCCGTGCTGCGCAAGCAACTCGAGGCGACGCAGGAGCGCTTTCGGGTCGGCGAGGTGACCCGCACCGACGTCGCCCAGGCCGAATCGTCGTTGGCCCAGGCGACCGCGACCCGCATCGCCTCGGAAGGCCAGCTCGAAGTCAGCCGGGCCAATTACGCCCGCGCGGTCGGCCATCCGCCTGGCCGGCTGATCTTCCCGCGCGAGCGGCCGGCCTTGCCGGCGACCCGGGATGAAGCGCTGAGCCTCGCCGCCAATGACAATCCGGCGGTGATCTCGGCCAATTTCACCGAGCTCGCCGCCCGGGATAACGTCGATCTCGTGCGCGGTCAGCTTTTGCCGCAGATTTCGGTCGTGGGGACGCTTTCGCGCAGCTTCGGGCCCTCGGTTACGCTATCGAGTGCACGGCAGGACTCCGGTTCGGTGGTGGCACAGCTGACAATGCCGCTCTACGAGGGCGGCGCGATCTATTCGCAGACCCGCCAGGCCGAGCAGACGGTGGGGCAGCGCCGCAGCCAGGTTGACGATGCCCGGCGGCAGGCCGTCCAGCAGGCGACGTAGAATTGGGAAACCCTGACGGCCGCGCGCGCCGCGATCGCTTCCTTTGCCGCGGCGGTCCGGGCCGCCCAGATCGCGCTCGAAGGCGTGCAGCAGGAGGCGCTGGTCGGCTCGCGGACCGTGCTCGACGTGCTGATCTCGCAGCAGCAGCTGTTC
>DATARH010000251.1:0-2396 GCA_036264235.1 Allostellaceae bacterium | reverse complement strand
TCTGTTCATCGTGCTGGCAGCGCTGTGCGCGCCCATACTGGCACCGTTCGATCCCTATAAGGAGAGCATCGTCGGCCGGCTGAAGCCGTTCGGCTGGCGCGACCATCCGCTCGGCACCGACGAACTCGGCCGCGACATGCTGTCCCGGCTGCTCTATGGCGGCCGCGTGTCGCTGCTGATGGGGGTCGTACCAGTGCTGGTCGCCTCGCTGGTCGGCGGCATTCTCGGCGTAATTGGCGGCTTCGCCGGCGGTCGGATCGACACCGCGATCATGCGCACGATGGACGTGTTCTACGCCTTTCCGTCGGTGCTGCTGGCGGTCGCGATCGCCGGCGCGATGGGCGGTGGGATCGGCAACGGCATGCTGGCGCTGACGCTGGTGTTCATTCCGCCGATGTGCCGCGTCGCCGAGACCGCGACGACGCAGGTGCGCGCCCTCGACTTCATCGAGGCGGCACGCGCCAGCGGCGCCGGCACGGTGACGATCATCCGCTACCACGTGCTCGGCAATGTGTTGGGGCCGGTGTTCATCTACGCGTCGTCGCTGGTCAGCGTCAGCATCCTGCTGGCTTCGGGGCTGTCGTTTCTCGGACTCGGGGTACGGCCGCCGATCCCCGATTGGGGCCTGATGCTGAGCACGCTGCGCCAATCGATCTATGTCGTGCCGTTCGTGTGCGCGATGCCGGGGGTGGCGATCTTCATCACCTCGATCTGCTGCAATCTGGTCAGCGACGGGCTGCGCGCGGCAATGGATGTCCGGATGTGAGCCGGTGATGCCTGACGGTATCCTGTTGGACCCGCGCGATCGCGGCGGCCCGTTGCAACCGCTGCTGATCGTGCGCGAGCTGAAGAAGCATTTCCCCGTCAAGGGCACCCGCGGCAAATCGGTGCAGGCGGTCGACGGCGTGTCGTTCACCGTGCGCAAGGGCGAGACGCTCGGCATTGTCGGCGAATCCGGCTGCGGCAAGTCCACGTTGGCCCGCCTGCTCCTGCATCTGATCGTGCCCGAGGCCGGCGAACTCGTGTTCGACGGCGAAGGGGTCGGCGCGGCGGATGGCATCCGCGTCGACGTCTTGCGGCGCCAGGTGCAGATGGTGTTCCAGGATTCCTATGCCTCGCTAAACCCGCGCATGCCGATCCGCGATTCTGTCGCGTTCGGCCCGTTCGTGCAGGGCAGGAAGAAACCCGAAGCGCGCAAGATCGCGCAGGACATCCTGCGCAAGGTCGGGCTCGACCCAGATTTGTTCTGCCCGCGCTATCCGCACGAGCTGTCCGGCGGCCAGAAACAGCGGGTCAACATTGCCCGCGCACTGGCGACGGGACCGCGCATGGTGATCCTCGACGAGCCGGTCTCGGCGCTCGACAAATCGGTCGAGGCGCAGGTGTTGAACCTGCTGCGCGCGCTGAAACGGCAGTTCAACCTGACCTATGTCTTTATCAGCCACGATCTCGGGGTGGTCCGCTACATCAGCGACCGGGTGCTGGTGATGTATCTCGGCCGGGTCGTCGAGCTAGGTCCGGTCGATTCGATTTTCGAGCGGCCGGGCCATCCTTACACACAGGCGCTTCTAGCGTCGCGTCCATCGATGGACCCGGCAGATCGCATCGAGGAGCCGCCGATCACCGGCGACCCGCCCAATCCGATCGATCCGCCGTCTGGCTGCCGCTTCCACACGCGCTGCCCGTTCGCCGAGACCATCTGCGCGACGGCCGAGCCGGTATTCGCGTTGCAGGATGCGGCCGGTCTGCACATGGCCGCCTGTCATATGCTCGACCCGGGTTCGGGTCACAGCCGGGCGCAGCAAACGGGGCGCATGCATGCTTGAGGTGGCGGGCCAAGGCGAGCCGCCGCTGGCGGAAGTCAACAACCTGACGGTCCGCTTCGTCAACCGCGAGGCGACCGTGCACGCCGTCAATGGCGTCAGCTTCTCGGTCCGGCCCGGCGAGGTGTTGTGCATCCTCGGCGAGTCCGGCTCGGGCAAGAGCGTCACCTTGCGCGCACTCTTGCGGCTGCTGCCGCGTCAGGCGCGAATCGCGGGCCGCGTCAGGGTCTGCGGAGAGAACGTATTGGCGATGCCGCCCGCGGCGCTGCGCGACCTCCGCGGCGGGCTCGTCTCGATGGTGTTTCAGGAGCCGATGACGGCGCTCGACCCGGTCTATACGGTCGGGCAGCAGATCATCGAGACGATCCGCCGGCACACGCATATCGGCCAGACCGCCGCCCGCGCCAGGGCGCTCGAATTGCTGGAGCTGGTGTGCATCCCGTCGGCGGCGCGGCGGCTTGACGCCTATCCGCATGAATTGTCGGGCGGCCTGCGCCAGCGGGCGATGATCGCGATGGCGCTGTCCTGCGACCCGCGCCTGCTGCTCGCCGACGAGCCGACAACCGCGCTCGA
>DATARH010000222.1:0-2140 GCA_036264235.1 Allostellaceae bacterium | reverse complement strand
GCCGCGCCTGTGGCGCGCCCTCACGTGCGCCTTGCGCGTACAACCCGCACCGGTCGCGACACACGACCTCCACTTCAGGATGTCGCGCGAACCAATCCGCTGCCGCCTCCATCGAGCGCTCAGCGATCACGTCGACGACTTGCGCCGCTCCAGGTCAACGATAATCGCCCCATACGTCCATCCTTTGCGCCAACTCCAGTCGTCAATTCCGGCGACACGCACCGGTGCCTTGGCGCGCGTGGCGGCTCGCCGCTTCAGCTGCCGCAGGATCGTATTGTCGCTGGCCGGGATCGCAAGGCGTGCCGCCAGCATCTCGCCTGGACGACCGCCGGCGGTGTGGCCAAGCAACTGCAGGAGCTCGATGACGCGGTGGGTTCGCCGTGCCACGGGTGCCGCGAGGGCGGGCAGACGTTCCACAAAGGTCTTTCGCTCGCACCGACGATTGCGACATCGCCACCGGCCGAGCTGGAGCTGCAGTGCCACCCGCTCGCCTTGAACCGGCAGATCCTGCAACCTCCTATTGTGCCAGCTGTGAAGCGACTCCGAGTGCTCACCGCAGTCCGGACACCGCTGATCTCCTTCGCCGATCGCCGAGACCAGCCAGCCACCATCGACCTGCTCGGCACCGACGACACGCACGTCGGGTCCGAAGGCCCAATCATCCATCTTTTTCATATTGCAAAAATCGTCGGCGACCGCCGGCGCTCAAGCCGGCTGTATGGGGAGCCCCATTGGAGAGGGGGGCACCCACCCACCAGCTTGCACGGCAAATGACGAAGACCCGCGTTAAGCGCAGTGTGACAGTGGGGGAGACCGAATGGGTGAGCCATTGCCGCGTCCGAGGCCAGGAATGTTGGAAGCGCCGGCTGAAGCTCTGTCCATGCTGCCGCTTATCGCGATTTAATCAGTCCGACTGATCAAAGTCTAACAATTCTATATTGGATGTAGGCCGATGACTGTCGCAAATATTGGCAGTCAGCACGACAGTCGAGAAATCGAAACAGACGACTCAGGAGGAATATATGCATATAACCGCCGAGCAATACCGCGCCGATTACGAGCGCGCGGCACGCGACCCCGATGGCTATTGGACCGAGCAAGCGCGGCGGATCCCGTGGATCAAGCCGCCGACCAGGATCAAAAACACCAGCTTCGACGGCGACGTGTCGATCAGGTGGTTCGAGGACGGCGTGCTGAATGCGTCGGCGTGCTGCCTCGATCGCCATCTTGCGGATCGCGGCGACCAGGTGGCGATTATCTGGGAAGGCGACAACCCGAACACTCAGAAAACCGTCACCTACCGCGAGCTCCACGAGCAGGTCTGCCGCTGTGCCAACGCGCTGAAATCGCTCAGCGTCAACAAGGGTGACGTGGTGACGATCTACCTGCCGATGGTGGTCGAGGCGGCGGTGGCGATGCTTGCTTGCGCGCGCATCGGCGCCATCCATTCAGTGGTGTTCGGCGGCTTTTCACCTGACAGCCTCGCCAACCGCATCCAGGATTGCGGCTCGACGTTGCTGATCACCGCCGACGAGGGCCGCCGCGGCGGCCGGTGCGTGGCACTGAAGGAAAACGCCGACGCGGCGCTGCGTGCGTCCCCGTCGGTGAAGAACGTGGTCGTGGTGCGCGTAACCGGCGCGGATGTGCCGATGCAAAGCGGGCGCGACCATGGTTATTCGGATCTGTTGGCGAAGGCATCACCCGAGTGCACGCCCGAGCCGATGGCGGCCGAGGATCCGCTGTTCATCCTGTACACGTCGGGCAGCACGGGGAAGCCGAAGGGTGTGCTGCACACCACCGGCGGATACATGGTGTGGGCGTCGTACACGCACGAACTGGTGTTCGATTACCGTCGCGGGGAAGTCTACTGGTGCACCGCCGATGTCGGCTGGGTCACCGGGCACACGTATATCGTCTACGGACCGCTCGCGAACGGCGCGATCAGCCTGATGTTCGAAGGCATCCCGAACTATCCGGACGCCAGCCGGTTCTGGCAGGTGATCGACAAGCACAAGGTGAACATTTTTTACACCGCGCCGACGGCGATCCGCGCGCTGATGCGCGAGGGCGAGGCGCCGGTGAAGAAGACCTCGCGCAAATCGCTCCGCATCCTCGGCAGCGTCGGCGAGCCGATCAACCC
>DATARH010000216.1:0-18848 GCA_036264235.1 Allostellaceae bacterium | reverse complement strand
GGCGCGGCGGCCGGCAACCGGGGCGAGGCCGACCGCCACCCGACCGCTCATGCCGAGATGCTGGTGCTGCGCGCTGGCGCCGCTTCGCTCGGCGCCAAGCGCCTGGCAACCTGCGATCTCTACGTCACCTTGGAGCCGTGCCCAATGTGCGCCGCGGCGATCGGCCTTGCCCGCATTCGCCGGCTCTATTTCGGCGCCTATGACCCGAAGGGTGGCGGCGTCGAGCACGGTCCGCGCATCTTCGAGCAGCCGACCTGCAACCACCGGCCGGAGATTTATGGCGGCATCGGCGAGCGCCAGGCCGGCGCGGTGCTGCGCCAATTTTTCCGCGCTCGGCGATAATTGTAGGGCGGGTGGAGCTAACGGAGGCTAGCGCAACCCGCCACTTCCAGTGCCGACCGAATGGCGGGTTGCGCTGCGCTTCACCCGCCCTACCGCCGAGCAGCTAGTTGCTCTCGTGCGGCAGTTCGAACAGCCGCTGCATCTTCTGGAAGCCGCGCAATTCGAAGGCGCCGATCTCCCAGACCGGGCGGTCGAGGTGCTCGACAAACGGCTCCGACATGATCAGCACGCGGTCGAGTTCGCGGCACAGCCGCTCGATCCGGCTGGTCAAATTGACGTCGGGGCCGATCACGGTGAAGTCGAGCCGATCATCGGTGCCGATATTACCGTAGGAGACGGTGCCGTAATGCAGCGCGATGCCGATCCGCATCTCCGGCTCGCCATCGCGGTTGCGATGGTTGCGTTCGGCCACGGCGGCGAGCCCCTGCTTCGCCGCGGCGAGCGCCTCGCTGCAGGCCGCCGCGGCATTTGCGGTTCCGTCGCGCCGGAAAATCGCCAGCACGCCGTCGCCCATGATTTCCATGACCTCGCCGCCATGCTCGCGGATCGGCGGGATCACGTCGTCGAAGTAGTCGTTGAGCAGCCGCACCACGGCGCGCGGGTTCATCGTGTCCGACAGCAGGCTGAAGTCGCGCAGGTCGATCAGCATCAAGGCGGCGGTGATCGTCGTCACATCGCCGCGCCGCACTTGGCCTTCCAGGATCAGCCGGCCTGGCTCGGTGCCGATATAGGTCCGCAGCATGTGGCCGATAAAGCGGTGCAGCGCCTTGGTCTCGGCGACCACCGTCAGATAGGGCAAGAGCTCGTTCAGGAACTCCAGATCGCCGGGGCTGAAGCCGCCGGGCCGCTTGGTTGCCCAGGAGATCGCGTTGACCAGCCCTTCGAACTCGAACGGCGCGATCACATAATGGACAAAGCCTTCGTTGCGCAGCTCTTCGAGGGTTTCGTAGATCAGCGGCCGGTTGCCGTCGAGCCGCCATTCCAGCGTCTCGCGCGCCTCGGCCACGGCGTGCACCGGGCTTTCGAGATACGTCGCGGTCTTTTCGATGCCGTGATCCATGAAACGCTCGCGCACCGGCTCGCCCGGGCGCCAGGTCCGCGATACGCCGCGATATTGCGGATGCAGTGCGCGCAGATGCAGCGAGACGCGGTCGATCGGGATGCCGGCGCCCGCGATCCGGTCGCAGAACCCCTCGAAGATTTCCTTGTTGCCGGGCAGGAAGCGACCTTCGCGGATCAGCCAGTCGGCCAGCGGCCATACGCGCTCGCGGCCGCGCGCCTGACCGGATGCGGTAAGCGTATCGAGCACAACTCGACTCCTTGCCCGCCGATCGGGCGCGTCTGTGATGTCGGGTGCCGCAAGGCGGGCGGCAATAGGGGGTGGGATCAACCCGGCGTGACGGCGCACCGCTCCAGAGTCGTTGAGCGGCTATTCCGCGGCCAGGCGGCGCGGCCGGCCGCGCAATTCGGCGACCCGGGCCTGCGTATAGAGCTCGGTCCAGTTCGACAGCGAGAAATCGGTGACCTTGCGCGGGTCGTACGGGCGGTCGGCGATCTCGACCTGCTTGCCGCCGATATGCACGGCGCGCAGGCGAGACTTGTCGAGCAGCATGCCGATATCGGCCAGCGGCGAGCCGTCGAGCGCGATGAAATCGGCCTTCTTGCCCTCCGCCAGCGTGCCGATATCGCCGGCGTCGCGCATGAAGCGGCCATTGAGCTCGGTCGCGGCGCGCAGCGCCTGGGCCGGGGTGAAGCCTAGGTCCTCGACAAATAGTTCGAGCTCGCGCGCGTGCCATTCGCCATAGGGAGTGATCGCGAACCCGGTGTCGGTGCCGGTCAGGAACGGGATGCCGGCCGTCTTTGCTTTCTTTAGATTGGCGATACCGATGCGGTAGCGCCGCTCGGTCATCTCGATCCGCCCCTTCTGCGCCGCCGGCTCGTGCGGTTGGGTGAAATCGATCAGGTTGCGCGGATGGGTCAGCGTCGGGCACAGCGCGCTGCCGCTTTTCTTCATCGCGGCGATGCACTCGGCGTCGAGATCGAAGCCATGGAAGATCAGATCGACACCGGCGCGCGCCGCATAGAGCGTCGCCTCGCGGCCGACCGAATGCGAGATCGCCTTCTTCCCCATCCGGTGCGTCTCGCGGACGATGATCTCGGTCTCCTCCTCGGTGAAGGCCGCAATCAATTCACCATCGGGGCGGCGCTGAATGCCGTCGAGCGCGAGTTTGATGCAATCGACACCATCCTTCACCTGCTTGCGCACCTCCTCGATCGCCTCATTCACGTTGGTGACGAGGCGGCCGATCGAGGTCGTCGGCGCACCGATCCAGGTCGGGTACCAGTCGGTCAGCCCCTGATGCGTCGTGATGTACGGGCCGGCGGCGACCACCCGCGGCCCGTCGAACAGGCCGGCGCGGATCGCGTTGCGCACCGACAGCGACACCTGGCCGGCATCGCCGGGCGAGCAGATCGCGGTGTAGCCGGCGGCGGCGCATTTCTGTGCGAAGAACAGGCCGCGCAGCGCGCGAAATTCGAGCGGCGCGTAGAGGTCGATGTCCTCCTCGCATTTGGCGTTGCCGTAGGCCAGATGCGTGTGAACGTCGATCAGCCCCGGCATCACGAACCAGCGGGAGTAGTCGACGACGCGGTCTCCCTTCGTCCTGCGCGGCGCCTTCGCCTCGGGGCCGACATAGAGGATCTCGCCGGCCTTGTCATGGACGAGGCATTCGCCCTTGCGCGGCTCGTCGTCGCATCCGGTGAACAGACTGCCGCAGCGGACGAAGGTGTTCACGACCGTTCTCCCTTCAAATCGACAGCCGAGCGCTCGGGCAGTGCTCGCCCCCTCCCCAACCTTCCCCCGTGTACACGGGGGAGGGAGCACGCCGCGTAAGCGGCGGGCGGGTGGGGGCAGCCATGACGCTTAGGTACGGGGTCTACCGCACCGCGTGGTGCATGAACTTCTCCGGCGGCGGGCCGCCCCACGGGCCGGCGAGCTCGTCGCGGCTGATCAGGTTCGGTGGGATGCTCGCGTTCAGCACGTCGGTGTCGGCCCAGTGCTCGTGCACCCGGCCCCACGGGTCGCCCCAATAGTCGTAGACCTGGCTGCCGAGCGAATGGCGGCCGAGACCCCAGAAATGCTCGTAGCCCTTCCCCTGCAGATGCTCGTGACCGATCATGATGTCATCGATATCGGCCGCCTCATAGCTGAGGTGGTTGAGCCCCGACTTGTCGCTGCGGATGCAGAAGAAGGCGTGGTGATCGACAAAGTCGTCGCCACGGTCGAGCCGGTTGAACGAGCCGGTGATGTTGGTCTTGTCGCCGACATAGACCTCGTCCGAGATGCGGAAACCGAACATCTCGCGGTACCAGCCGACCGTCTTGTCATATTGCGCCGAGTGCACGACGAAATGGCCAAAGCGCTTGACGTGTGACGGGCCGCGCTGCACGCCTTTGTAGTAAAGCTCGTTGCGCCGTTGGGTCTTGTCGTGACCGTGATTAACCTTTGGCCGAACGAGGTCGATTTTCGGCAACATTGCCATCCCGTGGACGATTTCGACCTGGAACCCGTCGGGATCGGTCAGGCGGACGCGCTTGCCGCCGCCGGGCTCGTCGATGTCCTCGATTTTTGAGGCGCCCTGAACCCGCGACAGCTTCTCGAGGTCTTCGAGGCTGCCCGCGTGGAAGGCGATGCCGATATATTTCGGGTCGCCCAGCTCGGTGACATGGATGTGGTGCGGCTCGTCGGTGCCGCGCATGTAGAGCGCGTTCTTGGTGCGGTCGGCCCGCACCATGCCGAAATCGGTGAGGAACTCCTCCTGCTTGTCGAGATCGGGCGAGCGCAGCCGCCCATAGGCGAGATCGGTGACTTTGACGACGGGCATGGCAGTCTCCGGAATGTCGATATCGTCAGTATAGCGCGATGCGCCGAAAACGACCGCATCATCGCGGCAATCGGCGGCATGCTGCCCTTCCCCGGCGCGCGGGGCAAGCGGCGAGACATTCCCAAAGGGCGATATCGATAGACCGCCGGAGTAACGGAATTGCGTGCGCCACTGTGGCGTTAGCTGGCCGAGAGGAGGGCGCGCCGTCGGCGATAGCTTGGCGCTGCCCGGCAACGCAATTCGATGGTGGAGAGAATGACGTCGTTTCGCCTGCGGGTCTTGGCACAGACCCTGCCGTTTCTGCTGATCGCGCCGGCCGTGGCGCTGGCGCAGACCCCCCCGAGCCGCGCCGAAGCGAACGCGGCGATGCATGCGACCGCCAATCCCGGCGCGGCGCATTTCACGCGGCAACAGCTCGACCAGATGGTGGCGCCGATCGCGCTCTACCCGGATCAGCTGCTGTCGCAGGTGCTGATGGCGGCGACCTATCCGCAACAGGTTCTCGACGCCGCGCAATGGCTGGACGACCCGAGCCACTCTTCGCTCAAGGGCGACGAACTGGCCCAGGCGCTGGAGCCGCTGCCCTGGGACCCGAGCGTCAAATCGCTGGTGGCTTTCCCGCAGATCATCAAGATGATGGCCGAGCACATCGAATGGACCCAGGCGCTCGGCACCGCCTTTGCCAGCAACGAGGCCGAGGTGATGACCCGCATCCAAGCGCTGCGGCATATCGCGATGAAGTCCGGCAAGCTGAAGACCGTCAAGCACCTGAAGGTGCGCGAGGAAGGCAGCGAAGTCGTGATCACCGAGGAGGAGCCGGACCGCATCTACGTGCCGGTCTACAATCCGGTCGTGGTCTACGGCAATGATTGGCCGGACCGCGATTTTGCGCCGGTCTACCTGCCGCCGCCGCAGGGCTTTGTCGCCGAGACGATCGAGCCCGGCATCGAGGTCAGCATCGGCTACAGCGTGGTCCGACCGCTCTGGGGCTGGAGCCGTCCGGATTGGCGCGAGCACCGGATCACGGTCGAGCGCAGCGAGTACACCCGGATCACCCGCAACGCGCAGATCTCGACCGACAACGTCTGGCACCACAGCGGGCCCGTCGTTTCGGTCCAGAACCTGCCGCACCGCGGCTCGGGATCGGCGCAGGTCCCGGCCGGGACGATCGCGCCATCCGCTGTCGCGCATCAGGGCGAGGCGGCGCGGACCGGCAGCACTGCGCCGAGCAACACCGCGACGACCCCCGACAAGAACCAGGCCAACCAGCCGGCGCAGAATTCGACCACGGCCGCGCCGGGCAAACGAGAGAGCACGACAAACTCTTCCGAGCGGCGGCAGACGACGCCGCAGCCGGGTCAGGCTTCCGGCACGACAAACGAACCTGCCAACAGCCGGACCAACGCCGCCCGCCCGAATTCATCGGAGCCCGGCAACGCAGCCCGGCAGGAGGAATGGCGGCGCGAACGTGAAGGTGCACGGCAGGAGCAGGGACGCCGCGAACGCGAAGGCGCCGGGCAGGAGCAATGGCGCGGCGGGCGCGAAGGCGCGGGGCAGGACCAGCGGCGTGAGCACGAGGGCGCCGGACGCGGTTTCGAGCACCGTGCGCCGGGTGAGAACGAGATGCAGCGCGATCGCGGGGCGTCGGGCTCGTCGCAGGAGCAGGAGCGCGGGCGTGAGCACGGGCAACGCAACCAAGGGCAACCCGAGCAGAACCGGCCCAGTGCGGCACAAACACCGAGTGCCCCGCCGGCCGCCGCGCCGAACCCGCAGGCCGAGCGCCGCGGACCGCAACACGAGCAGGGCGCCGCTCCGGCACCGAAACAGGCTGAGCGCCCGAACCAGCCGCCGGCGCAGGGCTCCTCTACCCCGCCCGCCGCGGCCGCGCCGCAGCCGCCGAAGGGTGGCGCCCAACCGGGCGGGCACGAAAAGCCGCGCGGCGAGGACGAGCAGAAAAAAGAGCACTAAGCCGCCACAGCCGGACCGGGTTCCACGCCACCCCGGTCCGGCCTTTACCCAGCCGCGTTCGGGATGTCCTGTCCGAAGCACAGGACGTAGCCGTCGAGGTCGCGAACCTCGAGCTCCTTCATCCGGTAAATCCGCATCACCGGCGGCGCCACGATGTCGGCGCCGCTGCCTTGCAACTCGGCGTGGAGCCCGTCGACGTCGTCGGTCCACAGATACGCGTCAAGCGCATCGGCCTTGTAGCTGCGGTTGGAACCGCCCCGACCGGCGGTCATCAGCGACAGCATGATGATCTGGTCGTTGCGGCCGACCATCGCGAAAACCGGCGGCTCCTCAAAGAAATAACCGACGATCGTGAAGCCGAGCTTGTCGCGGTAATACTCGGCGGCCCGGACCACATCGGCGACCAGAAAGAACGCGGCGACGCCGGTTATGCGCGGCATGGCCTCACCTCGTGCGGCATGACCTCCGCTTATAGCCGATCCGCGTCCGGCGCCCGGAGGTTTCCGTAGGCAGCGCCACAAAACCTCGCTATAGCGGCTAGGCTCGTACCTGCACGGAAACGATCATGGAATTGCCCGACCCGATCAAGGCGATTGCCGCCCAGCTTGAGGCAGGCGGCGAGGTCGCGCCGCCGCCGGAATTGTTCGAGGCCTACGATGTGTTCGCCGCCGAACTGGCCGGGTTGTTTGTGCGGCCGTGGCTGGCGCTCGACCATGCCAGCCGGCTGACCGCCGACGGCGATTATTTTCGCGCCGATCTGGGGCCGCGCTCGGTCGTCATGGTGCGCGAGAGCGAGAGTGAGATCCACGCGCTGCGCAACGCCTGCCTGCACGCCGGCTATCGCGTCTGCGAGGACGAGGCCGGGCACGCCGACAAGCTCTTCTGCATCTATCACGGCTGGTATTACGCGCTCGACGGGCGGCTGACCGACCCGATGCTGCGGCCGGAGGAGCCGGACCGCTCGCGCTACCGCCTGCCGCGCTATGCGATGCAGATCGACCGCGGCCTGATCCTCGTCGACATGTCGAAGGCGGCGCCATCACCGCCCGAGGCGGACGCACCCGACCTTCGTGAGGTGCCGAACTGGCTCGCCGATGCGACTGTCACCGGCCGCCAGCGCTGCAATACCAGCTTCAATTGGAAGTACCTGCGGCAGTTGCTGTGGTCGGCGCCCGATCTGGTGTTCGAGGCGGGCGGCTGCGACAAGGTCATCGAATTCGGGCCGATGAGTTTTCTCGCGCTGCGCGGTAATGAGGCGGCACTGGTGCGGTTGAGCCCGCGCTATCCCGGGCAGAGCGATTTCGACGTGATCCGCATGGCGCCGAACGGGACGTCCGCGACCGGCAGCAACGAACGGCTCGCCGAGGCGTTGCGCCAGCGCGGCGAGGCGGTCGCGGGCGGCCCGCTCAAGCTGCTGGAGCGCGATTTCTACGATTGGTACTGGTCGGCGCTGTCGGCCCCCGCTGCGGCCTAGGGAGCCGCGCCATGGAACTGCGCACGCTAACCGAGGGGCTGCAATTTCCGGAAGGGCCGGTGGCGATGGCCGACGGGTCGGTGCTGCTGGTCGAGATCGCCGCCGGCACGCTGACGCGGGTCGGCGCCGACGGCAGGAAAACCGTCGCCGCGCGCACCGGCGGCGGCCCGAACGGCGCCGCGGTCGGGCCCGACGGCAAGGCGTATGTCGCCAACAATGGCGGCTTCGAGTGGCACCGCGAGGAGGGCCGCATCCGGCCGCTGGTGCAGGCGCGCGACTATAGCGGCGGCCGCTTGGAGCGGGTGGATCTCGCGACCGGCGCCGTCGAGGTGTTGTACCGCGAGTGCAACGGCAACCCGCTGCGCGGTCCGAATGATCTGGTGATCGACAAATCGGGCGGCATCTACTTCACCGATCTCGGCAAGCGGCGGGCGCGCGACATGGATGTCGGCGGCGTCTATTACGCCAAGCCCGACGGCTCCTCGATCGTCGAAGTCGCCTACCCGATGGTGACGCCGAACGGCATCGGATTGTCACCGGACGAAAAGACACTTTACGTCGCCGAGACCGAAGCGGCGCGGCTCTGGGCATTTGCGATCGATGCGCCGGGCGTGGTGAAGAAAGACCCCTGGCCGTCACCGCATGGCGGCAAGATTGTCGCCGGCATGGGCGGCTATCAGCGCTTCGACTCGCTGGCGGTGCAGGAAGACGGCCGCATCGCGGTGGCGACGCTGATCAATGGCGGCATCACCGTGATCTCGCCGGACGGCAAGCATATCGAGCACCATCCGATGCCCGACCCGATGACGACCAACATCTGCTTCGGCGGCCCCGACAGGAAGACCGCATTCATCACGCTGTCCTGGACCGGACGGCTCGTCGCGGTCGATTGGCCGACCGCCGGGTTGAAGCTCAATCAGGCCGGGTAGCGCGGCTTTCGGCGTCGGGGTCGCTCCTCTCGTCCAGAACCGGTGAGGCGGTCGCCGGCGCGGATGGCGCCAGCGCCGCCCGTTCGCGTTTCGACAGCGGGTGCGGCACCCAGGGCCGGTCGCCGCGGCTCTGGTTGGCGCTCTCGACCCGCACCCTGCCCGGCTCCAGCCACAGCGCGATCGAACCGTAGCGCCAGCTGTCGATCCGGTCGGCGATCGGAATGTCGTTGCGGCAGGCAAAGCCGGCCGGCACCTGCGCGACGATCGCATCGACCGTGTGACACAACACCGGCAGCCCCGCCTCGGCAGTGACGATCGCGATCCTGCGGCCATTCGCGGCATAGATGCAGCGCCCGGTCGCGGTGCAGTCGAGCTGGCCCTCGGCTTTGCCCGGCTCGGGCCAGGGATGCAGCTCGGCGCCGGTGTCGGACGCCAGGAACGAGCGGGTGATCTTTTCGGTGCTCGGCGCCACCGTATAGCCGCCATTGGGCTGCCGCGCCGCCAACAGCCTGCCGAAATCGCCTAGCACGATGTCGGGCGGACGGGTAAAAGCCATCGTCGCCAGCCCGGCAACGATCCCGACCGTTCCCCACAGCCGCCACCGTCCCTGCCACAGGCACAGCCACAGCCCGCCGAGCGCGACCAGCACGACCCCGGAGGTCGGCAACAGCGGCAGCATCCACACATTGCCCGGCAGCGCCGCGATCCGCAGCGCCACCCAGATCGTCGCGTCGATGCCCCAGCCCATTGGGGTCAGCGCTAACTGCTCGAGGCCGAACGGCATTAGGAGGCAGGCGACGACCCCCCAGGGCAGTGTCCACATCGCCGAGATCGGCACCGCGATGACGTTGGCGAGCGGCGAGTACAGCACGAGGTGATGGAAGTGATAGATCGCGAACGGCTCGGTGCCGATCGTCACCACCAGCGTCGTCACCGCGATCGCGCCGCAATAGCCGGCGGCGCGGTACGCGAACGAGCCACGGTGAAAGAAGCGCGCCAGCTGCGTTCCCCAGGTCTCGTACACCGCGATCAGCGCGACCACTGCGCCGAACGACATCTGGAAGCTGACCCCGATCAGACTCGCGGGATTCAACACCAGCACGACCAGCGCGGCCAGCGCGCAGATCCGCATCGAAATCCGCAGCCGGTCGATCAGAATGGCGGCGAAAACGATCCCGTTCATCACAAAGGCGCGCTCGGTCGGGATCGCCGCGCCGGAGATCATCAGATAGCAGAACAGCACGACGAGGGTCGCCGCCGCCGCGATCTTCTTGATCGGAAAACGCAGCGCCACCGGCGGGATCAGCGCCAGGCCGCCGCGCACGGTGAAGAACACAAAGCCGCCGACCAGCCCCAGATGCAGACCGGCGATCGCCAGCAGGTGCGACAGGCCCGATTCGCGGAACGCCTGCTTCACCTCCTCGGCCATCGTGCCGCGCTTGCCGGTGATCACCGCCGAGGCGACGCCGCCGGTCGAGCCTGGCAGCGCCGCGACAATGCGGCGCGTCATCTCGCTGCGCAGCCTTGTCAGCCACTCGCGCCAGCCGCCGGCGGATGTGACGCTGCCGGAGGTCCGGTGCGCCGCGCCGAAACTGTAGCCGACCCCGCCGATCCCGACGAAGTAAAGCTCGCGCTGCATGTCGCGGCCGCCTGGCACGATCTGCGCCGGCACCGGGTAGAGCCGCGCCTTCATCGCGATGCCGTCGCCCGGCACGACAGGGTCGCTGGTGGCCGCGATGTGGACGCGCAGTTTGCGCGGCAGGGCGGCCGGGTCGAGGCCGGCGATTGCATCGGGCGCAATGACGACGCGCCAGCCGCGGTCGAGCGCATCGACATCGAGCACTCGTCCGCTCAGCGACACGGAATTCAGCCGGCGGTCGAGCATCGGCCCGCCATGCTCCCAACGCGCCTCCTGCATCACCGCGAAGCCGGCACAGGTGAAGGCCAGCGCCAGCGCAACCCCACGCGCGACCGGCCGCTGCCAAATCAGCGTGCAGATGACGGTCGCCATCAGCGCGGCGGCGGTGCCGAGCCACAGCGGCGGCTCGGATGTCAGCGTGAAGTAGAGCGCGATGCCGGTACCAAAACACACCGGCAGCCACAGGATGCGTCGCTCGCCCTCGGCGGCAAATGCCGCCACGATCCAACTGAATATCGGAGGGTACCGGGGCGGTGCCGCGCGGGCTTCGCTCGAAACCGCTACATCCGCCATTGCCGCCCCGCCCCTCGCGCAAAGCGAGGGTAATCGATCCGCCGATGCCGTAATAGGGAGCAATGAGCCGACCTGCAGATCATCAGCAACCGGAACCGGCGCGGATCGGGCTGGCCGCGATCTGTGCCGCGTTTTTCCTGATCGGCGCGACCAGTTTCGGCGGCGGCTCGGCCGGCTGGATCCACCGCGAGATCGTCGTGCGGCGGCGCTGGATCGATGATGCCGAGTTCCTCGCGACCCTGGCGCTCGGCCAGGCGATGCCCGGCGCCAACGGGATCAAGACCGCGGCGCTGATCGGCGATCGGCTGCACGGCGCCGCCGGCGCCACATTGGCCGTGCTGGCGCTGCTGTCCGGCCCGTTCGCGATCGTGCTGGCGCTCGGCGCCGCCTATGCCCGGGTCGGCGGTACGCCGCTGCTCCATGCCGTGCTCGACGGCATCGCCGCGGCGGCGATCGGACTGACCTTCGCGACCGGGCTGCGCGGCCTCGCGCATGGTGCGCCCGGCGTGCTCCCGACAGCGCTCGCCGCAACAACGGTGCTGTGCGTCGGCATCCTGCGTTGGCCGATGGTGCCGGTCGTGCTGGTGCTGGCGCCGGTCAGCGTCGCGCTCGCCCTCCTTCGCGTGCGGAGCGTCTGAGATGCGCGACGGGAGCGGCGACACGCTGCTGGCGCTCGCCGCCGTGTTCGTGCCGCTGTCGCTGTTATCGTTCGGCGGCAGCAACGCGGTGATCGCCGACATCGCGCACCAGTCGATCGCACGCGGCTGGACCAGCGAGCGCGACTTCGCCGATTTCTTCGCGCTGGCGCGGGCGGCGCCCGGCCCGGGGTCGATGCTGGCGGCGCTGATCGGCTGGAACGCCGCCGGCCTCGCCGGCGCGCTGGTTGCGACCCTGTCGCTGTACCTCCCCTCGGCCCTCTTGGTTTGGGCGGCGGCGCGGGTCTGGGGTCGCTGGCGCGGCTCGCGCTGGCATGCGGCGGTCGAGCGCGGCCTGGCGCCGATCGCGGCCGGCCTCTTCCTGTCGGGCGGGGTTGCGGTGTTGCGGCTCTCGCCGGGCGGTGCGGCGATGTGGCTCGGCGCCCTCGCCGCCGCGGCGATCCTGCTGTTCTGGCCGCGGCTGCATCCGGTGCCGGTCATGTTCGCCGGCGGCGTGTTGTTCGGGGTGGCGGGGACGCTGGCGCACTGACATGCTGAGAATAACCCGAAGGAGTTATGGATGGCCGATCTGATCCCGGTGCGCTCGGACCATGAGGTGCGGAAGGGCGCGGTCTCGCTGGCGGTGTACCGCAAGCGGCTGGAGCCCGCGGGTCGGAACGAGGCGGCGCAGCCGGTGCTGTTCCTGGTGCACGGTTCGTCCAATTCGGCGCTGTCGTCCTTCGACCTCAACGTCCCCGGCAAGGGCGAATACTCGACGATGAATGTCTTCGCCCGGCTCGGTTACGACGTCTGGACGATGGATCACGAGAATTACGGCCGCTCGTCGCGCACCGAGGGCAATTCCGATATCGCCAGCGGCGTCGAGGATCTGATCGCCGCGACCGAATTGGTGATCCGCGAAACCGGGCAGGAGCGCCTGCATTTCATGGGCGAGTCGTCGGGCGCACTGCGCGCCGCCGCCTTCGCGACGGCGCGGCCGGAGCGGGTCGGCCGGTTGGTGCTGAACGCCTTCACCTACACCGGCCGCAACTCGCCGACGCTGCAGAAACGGGCCGAGCAGGTCGAGTATTTCCGCACCCACAACCGGCGGCTGCGCGACCGCGAGATGATCCGCAGCATCTTCACCCGCGACCACCCAGGCACCAGCGACCCGGCCGCCGCCGAGGCGCTCGCCGAGGCCGAGCTCGTCCATGGCGACCAGGTGCCGACCGGCACCTATCTCGACATGACGGCCAATTTGCCGGTCGTTGACCCGCTGAAACTCGCGGCGCCGGTGATGATCGTGCGCGGCGAGCATGACGGGATCGCCAGCGAGGAGGATCTGCTGGATTTCTTCCGCCTGCTGCCGCATCCCGACCGGCAGTTCGTCGTCCTGCCGGGCGCGGCGCACGCGCTCGTTTTCGGCCACAACCGCCATCAGCTGTGGCATGTCGTCCACGCCTTCCTGTCGATGCCGGAGCGGCGCGACCGCTGATCGGCCCATACGGAGACCCCATGATGAACCGGACCACCGCTCTGACCGCGCTGCTTGCCTTTGCCCTCATCTCCGGTGCGCCGGCGCTTGCCGCAGACCCGCCGGCCGCGGCGACGCAGGGCTCGGAAACTACCCCCGAGCAGCCCGATCTGGCGACCGTGCTGGCTGCCTTCGCCAAGGTGAAGACCGGCCTCGCCGACGCCGTTACCACCGGTGAAAAGGAGGCCGGCGGCGGCAAGGCGGTCGATGCGACCTTCGACCCGACCGGCACCAGCCCGGTCTACCGGGTCACGGTCTACCGCAACAACTCGCTGTGGGAGGGCTTCTTCGACGCCGACAGCGGCAAATCCACCGGCAAGACCAACAACATCGCCGAAACCGAGCTCGAGGATCAGGAAAAAAAGGAGCTGTCGGGCATCACCACCGCCAAGAATTCGATGCTCGACGCGATCAAGGCGGCCGAGAAGGAGGGCGGCGGTAAGGCGATCGACGCCGGCATCGAGGAGCACGACGGCAAGGTTTGGTACCAGGTGGCCGTGGTGAAAAGCGGCGCGGTGCAGCCGATCCTGGTCGATCCGGCAACCGGGCAGGCCAAGCCGGCCGCCGCCGATGCGCCGCCAGCCGCGCCAAAAAAACAATAACCGAGCGCCGGTCTCCAAAAAGGACGAAGGTTCAAACCCTTGATTTGCTGAATAAATAATTTTCTTCTTGACAAATACGGACAGATGTGCTACAAGGGGCGCACACTGCAATCCGGATCGATCGGGCCGCGTGGACGCGCTGCCAGCGCTCGGCGATCTCCCGCGCGGTGCAGACCTGTTCTCTCGCCCGATGCATCCGGCCAATAGCGAAACCGAGCGGATTGGTGCGATCGTTCGCGCCGCGCCCTCGTTGATGCGGGTGCTGCGCACCCTTCGCACGCTTGCCCTGCCCGATTGGCTGGTGATGTCGGGCGCGGTGTATCAGCGAGTGCTGAATCATTTGACGGGACGCCCGGCCGATTACGGCGTCCGGGATTACGATGTCGGCTATTTCGACGCCGCCGACATTTCCTACGAGGCAGAGGACCTTATGATCCGCCGGGTGGCCGCCGCTTTCGACGAGCCGTTGCGGAGCCAGGTCGAGCTGCGCAACCAGGCACGCGTCCATGTCTGGTTCGAAGCCCATTTCGGCGAGCCCTACACGCCGCTGTCCTGCACCGCCGAGGCGCTGGAGCGTTTCGTCGCGCCGATGTTCGCGGTCGGTGTACGGCTGGAGGCCGACGATCGGCTGCATGTCGCGGCGCCGTTCGGGCTCGCGGATCTGTTCGCGCTGCGCCTGCGGCCGAACCCGCACCGGCCGTTTGGTGGGTTCGACCGCGTCGCCGCCAACGTCCTGCAGCGCTGGCCCGAGTTGCGCGTCGAGCGCTAGCGGTAGAATTCGACCTTCGCCTCGCGGAACCACAGGAAATTGAGCGGCGCCGCCGAAATCGGCCCGTTGATCGCGAACACCGCGATCTCGAACGTCTCGCCCGGCGTCACCTGGGCGCCGAGCACCAGCCGGTTCGGCATGTTGAAGCCCTGGATGCCCCCCGGGGTCGGCCGGCCGGCGGCGCGCGGCATCTCGCCATTGACCCAGAGCTCGGCATAGTCGTCGACATTGACCCGCAACACCGTCATCGCGCCGGCGGTATCGAAGCCGAGCGCGTTCGGCGGGATCGTGAGACGCGTGCGGAACCAGAAGAACGACACCTGGCCGCCGCCGCGCTTGGCGCCGAGCTCGGTTGGCGGAATGACCGGCCAGGACGCATCGTCGAAGCCGCGCTCCTCGGCATGCGGGTCGATGTCGTAGGTCGACTTGAACTCCGGCATCGAGTCGGTCAGCGCCGGGATTTCGATGATCTTTGCTTCCTTGCCGCGCCACACCGCGCCGAACGCCGCCGAGCCCGCCTCGGTCATCAGATCGACCGAATGCACCGGCGGTAGCAACGGCGCCACCGGCGGCGTCGGCATCAGCAGGGGCGGCATCGGCGGCGGCGCCGAGGCGCGCGGCGTTCTGTTGACGAAGTCCGGCATGGCGATAGTCCTTTCGTTGGCGATGAGACGGGCCGCGACCGTCAGCCCTGCAGATCGTCGGCCTTCTTGTTGAGCGCGGCGATCAGTCCGTCGATGCCGCCGCTGCGCAACAGCGTCGCGAACTCGGAGCGCCGGGTCGCCAATTCGCTGATCGTGCCGCTCAGATAGACGTCGCGGATCTGATAGCCGACCAGGTTGTCGTGCACGAGATAGTTGATCGCCACCGGCTCGCCGTCGGATTTGACGATCCGCGAATTGACGATCGTGCCGCGCCGGACCTTCTGCTCGCCGGTGACCTCGAGCCGCTCGCCGGAATAGCCGTCGAAGCGGGTCGCATAGACAGCGGCGACATAGCGGCCATAGGCGCGCGCCGCGCGCTTCTTCTGGTCCGGGTTCAAGCCGGCCCACTCCGAGCCGATCGACAGCCGCGCCATGAACGGCACATCGAAACTGCGGAACACGACGGCTTCGAGCTTCTGGTAGCGGCCGCGCGGCCCGAGCTGCGCCGCATGCTGCATCGTGTCGAGCAGCTCGGCGTAAAACTGCCGGATCGTGTCCGACGGCCCCGCCGCTGCCGCGGGCGACGAAATCGACAATGTCAGCGAGCCGGCCACCAAGCCGACGAAAGCAATCACCCGAATAACGGAATGCCGCCGCCACAGCCAAGACATAGCCAATCTCCCGATCCACCCAACGCCAGGCAAGGCCAGGCCATTGTAGGATGGGTTGAGCGCCGCGAAACCCATCTTCGTCAGCACCGCGGGCGATGGGCTTCCCGCCGCCGCTCGACCCACCACACGGCTGCCGGAATTTGGACCAGCGCGCGAGCCGGCAACGGCCATCGGCATGGACAACATGCTGCCGCCCGCCAATGCTCGTACCGGCGACCCCGCCGGGTGTCACAACGGGCCAGCAAGCTGTCGGAACACGCATGATCGAGGAGGCTTCGGAAACCCCGCTTGACGTGCTGCGCCGCGTCTTCGGCTATTCCGGGTTTCGCGGTCAACAGCAGACGATTATCGAGCACGTCGTCGCCGGCGGCGATGCCATCGTCCTGATGCCGACCGGAGGCGGAAAATCGCTGTGCTATCAGCTACCGGCGCTGTTGCGTCCCGGAGTCGCCGTCGTCGTGTCGCCGCTGATCGCGCTGATGAAGGACCAGGTGGACGCGTTGCGCCAAGCCGGGGTTCGGGCGGCCGCGCTGAATTCCGGATTGGCGGGAGGCGAGGCCGCGGCGGTCGAACGGGCGGTGGTCGGCGGCGAACTCGATCTGCTCTACGTCTCGCCGGAGCGGCTGGCGATGCCGCATTGTCTCGATCTGCTGCGGCGCAGCCGGATCGCGCTGTTCGCCGTCGACGAGGCACATTGCATCTCGCAATGGGGCCACGATTTCCGCCGCGACTACCAGGCGCTCGGCGTCCTGAAAGAGCGCTTCCCGGAAGCGCCGCTGCTGGCCCTGACAGCGACCGCCGACGATCCGACCCGCCGCGACATCGCCGAGCGGCTGCACCTCCAGGACGCGCGGCTGTTCGCCGCCGGCTACGACCGGCCGAACCTGTTCTACCGTGTCGTGCCGAAGCAAAACGCGCGCGAGGATCTTCACCGCTTCATTCAAGACGAGCACGCCGGCGATGCCGGAATCGTCTATTGCCTGACCCGGCGGAGCGTCGAGGACACCGCTGAGTGGCTCGGCCAGCGCGGCCATCAGGCGCTGCCCTACCATGCCGGTCTGCCGGCCGAGGCACGGACGCGCTGCCAGGACCGGTTTCTGCGTGAGGAAGGCGTGATCGTCGTGGCCACCGTCGCCTTCGGCATGGGCATCGACAAGCCCAATGTTCGCTTCGTCGCGCATCTCGACGCGCCGAAAAACCTCGAAGCCTATTACCAGGAGACCGGCCGGGCCGGCCGCGACGGATTGCCGGCCGACGCCTGGATGGCGTACGGACTGGCCGACGTGATGAACGTGCTGCGTCTGGCCGAGGCGAGCGATGTCGACGAGCGGCAACGCCGCATCGAGCGCCAAAAGGTCGAGGCGCTGATCGGTTTTTGCGAGACCGTGTCGTGCCGCCGCCAGGCGCTGCTCGGATATTTCGGCGAACGCGACCACCCGCCTTGCGGCAATTGCGACAATTGCCGTAACCCGGTCGCCAGTTGGGACGGCACCGTGGCCGCGCAGAAGGTGCTGTCCGCGGTCTACCGCACCGGCCAGCGGTTCGGTGCCCAGCATCTCGTCGATGTCCTCGTCGGCAACGCGACCGAACGGGTCCGCCGGCTCGGCCATGACCTGATCAAGACCTTCGGCCTCGGCACCGAACTCGATCGCGCCGGATGGCTCTCCGCCATTCGCCAGTTGCTCGCGCAGGGCTATCTGCTGCCCGACCCCGACGGGCATGGCGGTCTGGCGCTGGCGCCGAACGCCGCCGAGGTGCTGCGCGGCAGCCGCGCGGTGCGGCTGCGCTCCGACCTGCCTTCCGACCGGGCGGGCCGCCGCAAAATGAACGCCAGGCGCGGTGCCGCCGCGGCCCTCGATCCGGCGGCAAATACCTTATGGGTTGCGCTGCGGGCCTGGCGCCTCGACGAAGCGCGCCGGCAGGAATTGCCGCCTTACGTGATTTTTCACGATGCGACGCTGATCGAGGTGGCACGCCGCCGGCCGACCTCCCGCGACGCGCTGTCCGACATCCCCGGCATCGGCCGCAGCAAGCTCGAACGCTACGGCACCGCCCTGCTCGCGGTCGTCACAAAACCGGAGGCAGGCCCGTCGTAGGGCGACGCAATGAATGCCACATCGAACGTGCTGAAGACGACCGCTTCGAGCTTCGCAATCGATGGGTTTCCGCGCGCTTGACCCACTCTACAACTGCGCGCGATCTCCGACGGCGGTGACTGAGATGGAACTAAACGAAAAACCAGAAATGGAGATTTGGGGGCTGCTTCGAGATTTTGGTTTCGAGTCTACCGTCGGCGATAGCTTCAACGACACTCTGATTTACGATTTCGGAAATCTCAAGCTAGAAGCCAGCCTGGCAGTAAACAGATTTTTTGTAGATGTGGTGATGTTTGGCGCGATTCTGAGGTCGAGGCGTACCCTGACCGACATCTGTTTTGAGTTGCCTCGCCGGGTCACATCACGCGAGCAGTGTGCCGCCTGGATCGTTTGGCATCTCGACCAATATTCAGACACGGGTATGTTCGAGCCAGCTCGAAGTTGTGCGTGGGTTCTCGAAGGAAGATTACACAGGAATCGGGTACCTATTGTCGCTGCCATGGCAGCCTATGAAGCGCGTCCGCGGTGTTTGGTGCGGCGTGATTGGTTCCGTGTTGCGCTGAAAACGCTTGCTCAAGCCGTCGCCTCAATTGAATCCAAGGATGACGTCGTCCTTGGCTTCGATGGAGGCGTGTTGACTTTCACATTCTCCGGCCGAGTTCACGCAGCGCTGCCCGCGGACGGAGAGGCGTGGCGTACTCGATACAGAATGCGAGCGACTGGCCTGCAGAGGCTGCCGAAGCGGTTAATGCAGGAAGTTATCGAGGTTTCGATCTGGGAACGAACGCTTCGGATCGGCCGGAATGTAATAAGTGGCGTCGTGCTCGACAACTCCAACGCGGACACCGATCCAGTGTGAAGTTCTCTGCCGAGTTTGAATTTTCTGCCTTTTTTTGGTTGGGCTGATCGCCTGGACTTTTATAATGAGCCAAACATCGGCGGCGGGATGCGGCGGTTCGAGGCGGCTTCGTAGGCGGAGGCGATCTTCAGCACCACATCCTCGCGGCCGGGCTCGGCGCGGAACACCAGCCAGAACGGCAGGCCGGGCGGCGGCACCGGGGTTGGCGCGCTCGCCGGCGCCGAAACAT
>DATARH010000192.1:0-13172 GCA_036264235.1 Allostellaceae bacterium | reverse complement strand
AGAGCTTTTGCTGGCCGGCGAGGTCGGGGGCCTCGAACCACCGATCGCGCAGCGCCTCCATCTCGGGATCGGTCGGCCAGCCGAACCACGCCTTGGTGCCGGTGCCGCGGATCGCGATGTTGGGGCCGGGCGAAATGTTCCCGAACCCGCCGAGATAGGTATAGAAAATATTCCAGCCGCCGCGGTCGGGCGGCTCCTTGACGGCGCGGCGCGACACCACCGCACCCCATTCGAGCGCCAGCAGATCGACATTCATGCCGATCTTCTTCAAGGCGTCGGTGGCGACCGAGGCCTCGGCCCAGATCGACGGGATCGTCGTAGCCGCCAGCACCACGACCTTCTCGCCATTGTAGCCGGCGGCAGCGAGCTCCTTCTTGATCTTGTCGTAATCCTTCGGCCCGCGGGTGATCTCGACGCCGACATCGTTGGCCATTGGCGTCCCCGGCACAAACAGGCCGACGTCAACCTTCATGATGCTGGGCACCGCTCCCGCGAAAGCGGTGATGACCTCCTTCTGGTCGATCGCCGACAATACCGCGCGGCGCACCGCCGGCTTGTCGAAGGGCGGGTACAAATGGTTGAAGCGCAGGCAGCCGATCTCGCCAGTCTTGTCCTTGACCTCGACAACAAGATTTTTGTCGCTCTTCAATTGCGGCACCAGGTCGATCGGGGGGTTTTCCCACCAGTCGACCTCGCCCTGCTGCAGCGCCGCCGCGGCGGTGCCAGGGTCCTGCACGAAATTCCATATCACCCGGTCGAAATAGGCGACCTTCGGTCCGGCGTTGAAGCTCGGCTTGCCATCCTTGCGCGGCACGTAATCGGCGAATTTTTCGTAGACGACGCGCTGCCCCGGCACCCGCTCGGAGGCGACGAACTTGAAGGGGCCGCTGCCGACCGCCTCGGTCACCTGGGTGAAGGCGTCGGTCTTCGCCAGCCGCTCCGGCATAATCGCGCAATAAACCTGCCCCAGCGCATAGGTCAGCAGCGGGAACGGCGCCTTCAGCCTGATCCGGATCACCTTGTCCGACGGCGCGCTGATCTCGTCGGTGCGCGCGGCCAGCGCCGTCCCCATCGGGTCGCGCTTGCCGAAGCGCTGGATCGTGGCGACGCAATCCTTGGCCAGCACCGGGGTGCCGTCATGGAATTTGAGCCCGTCGCGCAGCGTCAGCTCCCAGGTCTTGCCGTCGGACGACACGGTGTCGCCGGCGACCATTTGCGGCTGCACGTTGAATTCCGCGTCAAAGCCGTAGAGCGTGTCGTACACCGCGAGCGAGAAGTTGCGGGTGATGTCCGCGGTGGTCCATACCGGGTCGAGCGAGGCCAGGTCCGCGTGCGGCACAAAGGTGATTGTCGTCGCCTTCTCGGCCCGCACGATCCCAGGAGCGATTCCAGGCGCTGCCAGAGCCGCGGCGCCGGCGAGGGCGGATTTGAGCACATCCCGTCGTTTCATCGTCGTCCCCTCCGGTCGTGGCTGCCGCGAGCGTCGCGCTTTCGCCGGCGGTGATGCAGAATAGGAGCATGAGTGCCGTGGCGACACCACGATGAATGATGCACCGCACGCGGCGTTGCTGCCGACCGGCTTCTACGACCTTCTGCCGCCGGAGGCCGAGATCGAGGCCGATGTCACGGCGCGGCTGACCGAGGTGCTGCGCGCGCATGGCTATCAGCGCGTCAAGCCGCCGATCATCGAATTCGAGGAAACATTATTCGCCGGCGCCGGCGCGGCGATGGCGAACGAGACCTTCCGGCTGATGGACCCGTTCTCGCACCGGATGATCGGGGTGCGGGCCGACATGACGCCGCAAGTCGCGCGGATCGCCGAGACCCGGCTCGCCCATGCGCCGCGGCCGCTGCGGCTCAGCTATACCGGTCAGGTGTTGCGGGTCAAAGGCTTCGAGATGCGGCCTGAGCGGCAGATCGGCCAGGTCGGCGCCGAGCTGATCGGGGCCGAGGGCGCCGCCGCCGATGCAGAGGTGATCGTCGTGGCCGGCGAGGCGCTGCAGGCGGTCGGCGTGCCCTATCTGTCGGTCGATATCACCTTGCCGACGCTAGTCCCGGCGGTGGTCGCGGCATACGGCCTCGGCGGCGATCGTGCCGCCGAGCTTCGTGCCGCCGAGCTTCGTGCCGCCCTCGACCACAAAGACGCGGCCGCGGTGGCGAGCCTGTCGGGCAAGGCCGGGCCGCTATTGACCCGGCTGATCGCCGCCGCCGGCCCGGCAAAGGCGGCGCGCGCCGCGCTCGAACGGCTCAATTTGCCCGAGGTGGCGGCCGAGGCGCGGAGCCGGCTCGGCGAGGTGCTCGACGGGCTGGCCTCGGCGATGCCGGAGCTGAAGGTCACTGTCGATCCCGTCGAGAACCGCGGCTTCGAGTACCACACCGGCATCAGCTTTACCTTTTTCGCGCGAGTCGATCCCGAGCATGGGCCGCTTGGTGAGCTCGGCCGCGGTGGCCGCTATCAGGCCGGCAGCGGGGACGCGCCGGAGCCGGGCACCGGGTTCACCCTCTATACCGATACGATCCTGCGGACATTGCCGGGAATACCTGGGCGCCGTCGGGTTCTGGTGCCGCCGGGCGAGGATCGGGCCCGTGCCGATGCGTTGCGTGGCGAAGGCTGGATCACGGTAGCGGCGCTGTTGCCGGCGCGCGACTGGCGCGCCGAGGCGCGCCGACTCGGCTGCGATCACGTCCTCGTCGGCGGCAAACCGGTGCCGGTCTCGGCGCGCGCGGCGAAGCGTTAGCGGAGGGACGGAGAGGCGGAATGGGCAATGTCGCCGTCGTCGGCGCCCAATGGGGCGACGAAGGCAAGGGCAAAATCGTCGATTGGCTGTCGGAGCGCGCCGATGTCGTGGTGCGCTTCCAGGGCGGCCATAATGCCGGCCATACGCTCGTCATCGGCAATGTCGAGTACAAGCTGGCGCTGTTGCCGTCGGGGGTCGCGCGGCCCGGCAAATTGTCGATCATCGGCAACGGCGTCGTCGTCGACCCTTGGGCGCTGCTCGCCGAGATCGATGCGATGCGCAAGAAGGGCCTCGACATCTCGCCTGACCATCTGCGCGTCGCCGACAGCGCGGCGCTGATCTTGCCGTCGCACGGCACGCTCGACCGAGCGCGCGAGGAAAGCCGCGGCGAAAAGAAGATCGGCACTACCGGCCGCGGTATCGGTCCCGCCTATGAGGACAAGGTCGGCCGCCGCGCGGTGCGGCTGTGCGACCTCTCGGACCCGAACGCGCTCGAAGAGCGGATCGACGATCTGCTGGTGCACCACAACGCATTGCTGCGCGGTCTCGGCGCTCCCGAGGTCGATCGCGGCGAGTTGCTGGCGGCGTTGCGCGAGGTCGCGCCCAAGGTCCTGCCCTATGCCGCGCCGGTCTGGCGCCTGCTCGATGAGGCGCGGCGCGCCGGCAAGCGTATTCTGTTCGAGGGCGCCCAGGGCGCGATGCTCGATGTCGATCACGGCACCTATCCCTATGTCACATCGTCGAACACGGTGGCCGGGCAGGCGGCGGCGGGGTCGGGAATTTCACCCTCTGCGGTCGGCTTCGTGCTCGGGATCACCAAGGCCTATACGACGCGGGTCGGCAGCGGCCCGTTCCCGACCGAGCTGACCGACGATATCGGCCAGGCCCTCGGCGACCGCGGGCGCGAGTTCGGCACCAACACCGGCCGCCGGCGGCGCTGCGGCTGGTTCGATGCGGTGGCGGTGCGGCAGGCGATCAAGACCGGCGGCATCGACGGCATAGCCCTGACCAAGCTCGATGTCCTCGACGGTTTCGACGAGATCAAGATCTGCACCGCCTACCGGCGTGGCAAGGAGACACTCGACTACCTCCCGGCCGGGACCGCGGCGCAGCACGCGGTCGAGCCGGTCTACGAGACCGCCGAGGCGTGGCGCGAAAGCACGCGCGGCGCGCGCTCCTGGGCCGATTTGCCAGCGACCGCGATCAAATATGTCCGCCGCATCGAGGAACTGATCGAGGCGCCGGTGGCAATGCTGTCGACCAGCCCCGAGCGCGACGACACCATACTGGTGCGCGACCCCTTCGCGGATTAGGCGCAGGCGGCGGCGAGCGCGGCGAGGAAATCGGCGGCGGGCCCGGAACCAGGAGACGGTTCGCCGGCGGCGCGGCGGGCGTGGCACGCTTCAGCGGCGGATTTGTCGGCAGCGGCGGTCTCGCGTCGGGTCGCAAGCGCGGTTGGATCCGGCCTGCCGTCGCCGCTAAAGATCAGATCGATGATCCGGGTCCGCGAGAAGGCGCGCGGTACAATTTGCCGGATTACATCTTGGCCAATCAGGGCCAGCGGGAAGGCAAACCGGCCCATTCCGCCATCGAGCAGCGCCTCCAGCACGGCCTTCCAGTTGGCGTTTACGTCGGTGGTCAGTGCCGTGGCGAAGCGCTTGTCCGGGAAACCGAGATTTGGCGGCGGCTCGGGGCCGGGTTTGACCCGCACCAAGCAAACCCCGTCGCGTTCGACCAGTTCGGCCGGTTCCAGGGCGATCTCGGCGATCGATCCCGCCGGCGGGTAGCGCGGCGGCGCCTCGACGAGGCGCCCGTCGAAGCCATAGGTCCAGCCGTGGTAGCGGCAGCGCAGGGCCTCGCAATGGCCTGGCCCCTGATCGACGACCGGCATGCTCTGGTGACGGCAGACATTGTGGAAGCCGCGGGCGATGCCTTCGCCGCCGCGCACCGCCAACAGGGGCCAGCCACCGATGCCTTGGCCGACAAAGTCGCCAGCAGCCGGCATCTGCCCCGATGCTGCGAAGGGCAGCCAGTTCTGCGCGAACAGCGTCTGCCTCTCGCGCTGGAACTGCGCCCCGTCGCCGTAGGCTTCCGCCGGAAATATCGCTCGAATCATCGCCTTCGTATAAACTCAGCCGGCAGCCGCACCGAGGAGGAGATCATGGCCACATCGGCATTCCGTCAGGCCCTCGAAGAGGCGATCGCGCAGCGGCATTCGGCAGTACATCCGTTCAGCGATGCGTGGGTCTCGGGCCGGCTCAATAAGGCGCTGCTCGGTGAATGGGTCAAGCAGCATTACCATTATGTCAGCCACTTCGCCGAATGGCTCGGCACGGTCTACGGCGAGTGCCCGGAACCCGAAGTCCGCGAGTTCCTGCTCGAAAATATCGCCGAAGAAGAAGGCATCACCGGCCAGTCCGGCTTCCCGGCGGTGCAGCACACCAAATTGCTACTCGATTTTGCCGAAGCCTGCGGCAAGACGCGCCAGGAGATCGTCGATGCGCAGAAGAACGGCGAGCTCCTCGCCGAAACGCTCGGGTTGCAATCCTGGTGCTCGGTGCAGGCGCATAAGCCCTTCGTCGAGGCGCTGGCCGGCCTCTTGATCGGTCTCGAATCGCAGGTGCCGCGCATCTACAGCAAAACGACGCCGCCACTGATCGAAAAATACGGCTTCACCGAGGAGGAGGTGACGTTCTTCCGCCTTCACATTGTCGCCGATGAGGAGCATGGCGAGCGCGGCTTCGAGATGATGGAGAAATACGCGACGACGCCGGAGCTGCAGGCGCGCTGCGTCCGCATTGTCAAGGAGGCGACGCTGATGCGCCGGCTCTATCTCGACGGGCTGTACAACAAGTATCTCGCGCCCGGCACCACCCAGATGGCGGCGGAATAGCCCCCGTCTTCAGTCGAGACATGCTGACGATCAAAACGCTGTCACTGGCAGAGGCGCAGATCGCGCTCGATGCGGCGCAGGCCCGGGCCGAGGAAATCGGGGTGCCCGAGGTGCTGTGCGTCGCCGATGCGGCCGGCTACCCGATCGCGCTGCGCCGGATCGATGGCGGCAAAGTCACCAGCGTCCAGATCGCGATCAACAAGGCTTTCACCGCCGCCGGTCACCGAAAGCCGACCGACAACTACAAGAACGCGCTGCCGGGCGAAGAGGCGTTCGGCATCTTCACTCAGCACGAAGGCCGCTTCACCGTGTTCGTCGGCGGGTTTCCGATTTTTGTCGATGGGCACTGCGTCGGCGCGATCGCCGCTTCGGGGGGCAATGGCGAGCAGGACACCACTGTCTGCGAGGCCGGCATCGCCGCGCTGCTGCGGCACCTCGGGAAGTAGCCTTCCGCCTAAGCCCGAGCGAGTTGCGCCGCGCCGACCCGGTCGCGGCGCCGCGTTGGGCCGCCGGCGACGATCTGAATGACGCCGGCCGCGAAGCCGATCGCGACGCCGGTCTTCCAGGCCGGATCGTAGGAGCCGGCCAAGTCGAAAATCAGACCGCCGCCGAATGCGCCGATCGATGACCCGACTTGGTGCATCACGAAGGACAGGCCGAGCAGCGTCGCCATGTAGCGGGTACCGAACATCTCGGCGACGAGGCCGCTGACCAGCGGCGCGACGCTGAGCCACAGCATTCCCATTGCGGCGGCGAAAAGCAGCGTGCTGGCCGCGGTCGGCGGCATTACGAAATAGGCGGTGAAGACAAACGCGCGCAGAATATAGAGCAGCCCCAGCAGGATGTGCTTCGGGTAGCGGCCGCCGAGCCAGCCGGCCGTCAGCGAGCCGATGCAGTTCATGCCGCCGATCACCGCCAGCGCCTCGGCGCTCAGCATCGGGTCCTGGCCGCAGATCGCGAGGTAGGTCGGCAGGTGCGTGGTCAGGAAGACGAGGTTCAGGCCGCAGACGAAATAGGCGCCGGACATCACCAGAAACTGCCGGTGCCGCATCGCCTGACCGAGCACTTCCCGCATACTGGCGCGGGCGCCGCTCGGGCCCGGCATATAATCGGCGCCGCCGGCGGAGAACCCGGCCGGCAGCATCGCGATCGCCAGCGCCAGGAAAAACAGCGCGCCGATCTGCCAAGGCCAATGCGCCAGCAGCCCTTGCGTCGTCAGCGGCACCATCAATGTCCCGAGCGACCCCGCCGCGGAAACGACCCCAAGCGTCCGGCTGCGGCGCTCCGGGCTCACCGCCCGCGCCGTCGCGGTCATCGCCAAGGACGAGGCGGTGCAGGACAGCGCGATCCCGATAAACGCGCCCGAGACCAGCAGCGCCGTTGCGCCGCCGGCCGCGGCCATCACCGCGAGTCCGACGACATAGAGCCCGGCGCCGGCTATCATCGTCACGCGCAGGCCGCAGCGGTCGGCGATCGCCCCGACCGGCGCCTGCGACAATCCCCAGACGATGTTCTGGACCGCGACCGCCAGCGTGAAATCGGCGGCGGAAAGCGCCAGATCGCGCGTCACTGGTGTCAGGAACAGCCCGAGGCTTTGCCGGATGCCCATGCCGAGGCTCAGCATCACCGCCGCGCCGATCAGGATCGCCTTGGTGTTTGGGCCAGTCTGAGCCAGTCCGCCACGGGAGGTCATCGGCGCCAGGTTCTCCGGTTGCTTGGCGACCAGTCTGCCCGATCGGCGACCCTCGCCGACCCGCGATCCTCGCAGCCCTTCCTTGCGGGAAAGAGAGTAGCAGCCGCCCCCGGCGCCATCGGTTAGCGAACTCGATGCTTTGCGCTGGATCAATGAAGGAATTTCGCGGCTTCGCTAAGTGTTGGTTGGGCAAAGGTGCCGCCCTCGGAGCCGCGCCGATTTCGGAGGGTCGGATGACCGCCGCAACAATTTTGATCTATATCTGCACGCTAGTTGCTGCCGGGTCCGTGGCGCTGGCACCGGTACAATCGCCGGTCCGCGTGGCGGCACGCGTGCGGCGGCGCCGCTGCCGGTGACGCTCGCGAGGGCACGGTAAGCCCAAATGTGGCGCTCTGCTCTGATCGGAGCCGCGCTGGGTTTCGCGGCGACCGGCGCGCAAGCCGGCGAGGCCTCCGATCTCGCGTCACGCGGTGCCTTTCTGCTGGGGCATGCCTATCGTTGCGGCGTTAAAGCCGAGCAGCTACAAGCCTCGGCGCAGCTGATCCATGACCTCTCGGCGGCCCTTGCCGGTGACGAGGGGGAAAAGGCCGAGGCCGACAAGGCCTTCGTCGAACGGTTCGTCGTCAGTGCCGTCGCCGATTCGCTCGGAGCATTATTACCGTCCTGCGCCTCAGTTAAGCGCGATCTGACCGAACTCGAGCACCACAACCCGGAGACGGTCGCATCGGGGACGTCGAGCCCCCCCGAGCAATCGCATCTGACGACCGCGACGCCGAGCCGCGGCGTCGCAAAACCCGCACGAGCGGCACGGATCCCGCATTCGGGGAAACCGCTGGCGCACAGGCTCGCCAGCCGGCAAGCTCCCCGACATCCGGCTGCAATTTGAAGACTTAGATCAGCGCCCCCGCGGGTGCGCCGAATCATAGACCGCGAGCAGGCGTTCCGCCTCGACCGAGGTGTAACGCTGTGTCGTCGATAGGCTGGCGTGGCCGAGCAGCTCCTGAATGGCTCGCAGATCACCACCGCCGCCCAAAAGATGCGTCGCGAAGCTATGCCGGAGAGCGTGCGGGGTCGCGGTGTCCGGCAACCCGAGCAGAACTTGCAGCGCCTGCATCCGGCGCTGCACCAGGCGGGGGCTCAGCGGCCCGCCTCGGGCGCCAACGAACAGCGGGCCCTCGGGCGGCAACGGGTAGGGGCAGGCGGCGAGGTAATCGGCGACCGCCTCTCGCACCACCGGCAGGACCGGCACCA
Source organism: Allostellaceae bacterium (assembly GCA_036264235.1). Lineage (GTDB taxonomy): Bacteria > Pseudomonadota > Alphaproteobacteria > ATCC43930 > CGMCC-115725 > DATARH01. The sequence continues at coordinate 4,597 of DATARH010000192.1, read as the reverse complement.
GCCGGTCCTTTCGGCCCTTCCCGGTGATCGCCAGCATTTCGCGCTGTGGCGCCTCGCTGCGCTTGAGGCCGAGCGCCTCCGAGATGCGCAGTCCACAGCCATAGAGCAGCGACAGAATGGCGGCGTCCCGCTTGCCCTGCCAGACGCTTTTCTCGATCTCCGCGACTGCGGCCACGGCGGCAATCGCATCGGGCGCGGTCAGCGGCTTCGGCACGCTGTACGGCAATTTTGGCGCCCGCAAGACCGCCAGCGCCGGGCTGGCGGCGAGGCCGCGGCGTTCAAGAAAACGCAAAAAGCCGCGTACCACCGACAGACCGCGCGCGATCGAGCTGCGCTCGATGCCTTCGGATGCACGGCGTGCCAGCCAGGCACGGAAATCCGCCGCGGCGAGTGCCCCGAAGCTGCCAAGTGCCGGCGGCTCGCCGAGATGTTCAGTCAGAAAGTCGAGGAAGAAGGCGAGATCGCGCCCATAAGCGGCGATCGTGTGCGGCGAAGCGCGGCGTTCGCCCGCAAGCCATGCGGCCCAGGTCGCGATCGCGCTGCGCAAATCGTCAGCGGCCGAGAACCGCGCCAACGGCAGCGGTTCGGGAACAGACGGGAACGGCGCTAGCTGCCGAGCCGCGCCGGACTTAGCCATTGCCCGATCGTGATGCCGAGCGCGCGGGCGAGGAAGGTCAGGAGTTCGGTGCCGAGCCCAGGATGGAACCGGCCAGGCTTCCGCGCCCCGATGCAGAGGAGGCCGACCGGCGAACCGCGGCCAAAACTGAGCCGCAGCAGCGCCTGCGAACGGACCAGCCCCGCGGCCCCACCGAACAGCGTGGGGTCGCCGTGGACTTCGGCACTCAACAGCGCCGTGCGCTCCTCCCCAAGCAGGCTCTCGACGGTGCCGGATTTCAGCAGTAGCAGACCGTTCAGCGGCAGCCGCGCCGTCGGTGTCGCGGCGCTCTCGACTGCGATCGTAACGACGTCGACATCGAGCAACACCGCGAGGTCCGTCGTGACGATCTGGAAAAGCGTCTCGAAGCTGCTGGCTGCGAGGATCGCCACCACTGCCTTGTGAACCCGGCTTTGGCTGGCCAGATTGCCGCGGCTCGTCGTTAGAAGCGTACGGTGCTCGGTGTTGACCCGGACCAGGTCGCGGCGCAACCGCTCAAGCAGGAAATGCTGAAAATCGAGGACCTCGTCGCCGCTCTCGGGTGCGATCTCGCGCGCCGGCGAATGCAGGATGCGCAGCGCTTCGGGATGATGGTTGAGAAAGTCGGGGTGCTGGCGCAGATAGGCAACCACGTCCCGGCCGCTGATCGGCTGCGGCTCGGCGGTGCCCGATGCGGGCTCCGGCGACGGTTTCGGCCGGTCGCGGATGCGGTCGACCACGCCCTACCTCCAACTGCTGGGGAGCAGGCGATGGGAGCCGGAAACGGCGGGGCGACGCGTATTCATTCGGGATACCGTGACACTGACCTCTGGACCGGCGCCGCCTTAGATCGCCGTGCTTGCGGCACACCGGGACGCGGGCGAGTGTAGCCGATGGCCGAATGTCGTGCCAACAGCGCCGCTCCCTTGCTCACCGCCATCGAAGGCGCTGCTTCGGCGGAAGCGGAGCCTACTCGTCGGGTTCGGGTGCTGTTGCCGCTGCCCTTACCGCAGCCGCTCGATTACTTGATCGCCGAGGATGCGCCGCCGCCGGGAAGCTTTGTTCGCGTCGGACTCGGCTCTCGGCAGCTCGTCGGGGTGGTATGGGAACGAGACGAAGCCGACGCGTCTCAGGTGCCCGCCGAACGGCTGAAGCCGATCGGCGAAGTGTTGGCGGCGCCGCCGCTGCAGCCCCAGTTGCGTCGCTTTGTCGAACGGGTCGCCGCCTACACGCTGGCTCCTCCGGGTGCCGTGTTGCGGATGACGATGAGCCTCGAGGAGGCGCTGCTGCCGCCAGCGCTACGGCGGGTTTGCGCGATCAGCCTCGATGGTCTGGCGGCGCTGGCCGAGCCCACAGCGAAATTAACCCCGACCCGGCGGCGGGCCCTCGAATCGCTGCGCGAGGGGGCCGCCACTGCCGCCGAGATCGCCCGCCGCGCTGGCTGCGGCGCCGCCGTCCTGCGTCGGTTGATCGATCTCGGCTATGCCGAGGAGCGCCGCGTCGCCACCGAGCCGGCCGCGCCGGAGCCGCCCGACTGGCGCAGCCCCGGGTCGCGGCTCTCTGCCGACCAGGAACACGCAGCCGCGCTCCTGGTCGAGCCGGTGCGGCGGGCCGGGTTCTGCGTCACCGTGCTCGACGGGGTTACCGGCTCAGGCAAGACCGAGACCTACTTCGCCGCGATCGCGGCCGCGCTTGAAGCCGGCCGACAGGTGCTGGTCTTGCTGCCTGAAATCGCGCTATCGGCGCAGTGGCTCTCGCGCTTCCGCCGGCGTTTCGGCAGCGCGCCGGTCGAATGGCACTCCGATATCGGGCAGGCGGCGCGACGCGACAGCTGGCGGGCGGTCGCGTCGGGCGCGGCCCGGGTCGTTGTCGGTGCCCGTTCGGCGCTGTTCCTGCCGTTCGCCGAGCTCGGTCTGATCGTGGTCGATGAAGAGCACGACCCCTCGTACAAACAGGAGGACGGTGTCTGCTATCAGGCGCGCGACATGGCGGTACTGCGGGCCTCGATCGAGGCGATCCCGGTCGTGCTGGTGTCGGCGACGCCGTCGCTCGAAACCGTGGTCAACATCGCCCGCGAACGCTATCGGCGGGTGCATCTGCCGCGCCGACACGCCGCCGCCGAGTTGCCCAGCATCGAGCTCGTCGACATGCGGCGCGAGCGCCTCGAAGCCAGCCGATTCCTCTCGCCGCCGCTCGTCGCCGCATTAACCGAGACTCTGTCGGAAGGCGAGCAGGCGCTCCTCTTTCTGAACCGGCGCGGCTACGCACCCCTGACGCTGTGCCGTGCCTGCGGCCACCGCCTGCAATGCCCGAATTGTACCGCCTGGCTGGTCGAGCACCGCTTCACAGCGCGATTGCAGTGTCACCATTGCGGTTACGGAGCGCCGGTGCCGGCCTTTTGCCCAGAATGCCTCGCCGCCGGTGCGCTGGTGCCGTGCGGGCCGGGGGTCGAGCGGTTGCGCGAGGAAGTCATGGAGCGCTTCCCGTCGGCGCGGACGGCGCTGATGGTCAGCGATCTGATCTCGGGCCCAGGCGCCGCGGCCGAACTGGCCGACGCGATGGCAGCCCACCGATATGATGTGCTGATCGGAACCCAGATTGTCGCCAAAGGCCACCACTTCCCGATGCTGACGCTGGTCGGGGTCGTCGATGCCGATCTGGGCCTGGTCGGCGGCGATCTACGCGCTGGCGAGCGCACCTATCAGCTGTTGCATCAGGTCGCCGGCCGTGCCGGCCGCGCCGAGCGGCCCGGCCACGTGCTGGTCCAGACCTATATGCCCGAGCAGCCGGTCATGCGCGCGCTTGCCGCCGGTGACCGCGACGGCTTTCTCGAAGCCGAGGCGGCGGCGCGGCGCGATGCCGGACTGCCGCCGTTCGGCCGCCTCGCCGCGCTGATCGTCTCTGCCGCCGACTCCGAAGAGGCCGATTTCGCCAGCCGCGCCCTCGCCCGCGCTGCGCCGCAGCTGCCGGGAGTTAGCGTGCTCGGGCCAGCGCCGGCGCCGCTGGCGATCCTGCGGGGCCGGCACCGGCGGCGGTTCCTGGTCAAAGCGGAGCGCGGCGTCGGCTTGCAGGCCGTGATCCGTGATTGGCTTGGCCGCGTCCGCCTCGCCGGCTCGACCCGGCTCCAGGTCGATATCGACCCGTACAGTTTTGTCTAACTGCTTGATATTGTGACAGTCCGATGACGCTTGGCCGCGGTTGCGTCGGCTGGCAAATCTATGTTACGTACCGCGCGGATTTCGCGGGGCGCTTGGCCCTGGTGGTGCGTGCTGTTCCGAGATCCGTCCCTGAAACGAGATGTCGCGACCGTCCTCATGCCGGCGCGCTGATCGAGGACCGGTTTTCAGTGGCTTCCGAGACAACAGGCGTATCGGGCCTGGCTGAGCGTTATGCGGCGGCGCTGTTCGAACTGGCGGATGAGCGTCATGCGCTCGACGCCGTCGCCGGCGACCTGCGCGAGTTGCGCACGATGCTGCACGACAGTCCCGATCTGACACGGCTGATCCGCAGCCCGGTCTTGTCGCGCGAGGAGCAGGGGAAGGCGGTCGCGGCGGTTGCGGCGAGTGCTGGCTTGTCCGCGCTGACGGCCGATTTTCTCGGTGTCGTCGCGCGCAACCGACGTCTCTTTGCGGTGCCGGCGATGATCGAGGCGTTCCTCACGAAACTCGCGGAACGGCGGGGCGAGGTGACCGCCGAGGTGACCGCGGCGCAGCCGCTGAGCGAAGTGCAAGAGAACGCACTGACCGAGCAATTGCGGCGCGCCGTCGGGCGGCGGGTGTCGGTCGATATTCGGGTCGATCCGGCGCTGCTCGGCGGCATGGTGGTGAAGGTTGGGTCGCGCATGGTCGACGGATCGTTGCGCAGCAAGTTGCAGCGCCTGCAAATGGCGATGAAGGATATTGGCTAAGGGGTTCCCATGGAAATTCGCGCGGCAGAAATCTCCGCGATCCTGAAGCAGCAGAT
>DATARH010000167.1:0-44314 GCA_036264235.1 Allostellaceae bacterium | reverse complement strand
GCTGTTCGGGCGTGTAGGGGAGCACACGCTCTTCCGCGTGGGTCGGCATCCGGCAGGGCCTAGCCGGCGGCGGTGAGTTTGGCGGCACGCGCAGCACGCAACCGCGCGAAATCCTCTCCCGCATGATAGGACGATCGGGTCAGCGGCGAGGCCGAGACAAGCAGAAAGCCCTTGGCCACTGCAAAACTCGCATAGCTGCGGAACTCGTCCGGCGTCACGAAACGCGCTATGGCGTGATGCTTGGGTGTCGGCTGGAGGTATTGCCCGATCGTCAGAAAATCGACCTCGGCGGCGCGCAGATCGTCCATGACCTGCAATACCTCGCCCTTGTCTTCGCCGAGCCCGACCATGATCCCCGATTTGGTGAAGAGTGCAGGGTCAAGCCGCTTGGCGTCGTCGAGCAGGCGCAGCGAATGGAAATATCGAGCCCCCGGCCGAACCTCGGCGTAAAGCCGCGGCACGGTTTCGAGATTGTGGTTGAGCACATCGGGGCGGGCGGCGACGACGGTCTCGATCGCCCCCTCCTTGCGCAGAAAATCGGGGACCAGCACCTCGATCGTCGTGCCGGGAGCGGCGGCGCGGATCGCCGCGATCGTCCGGGCGAAATGGCCGGCGCCGCCATCGTCGAGGTCGTCGCGGTCGACCGAGGTGACGACGATGTGCTTGAGCGCGAGCGCGGCAACCGCGTCCCCCACCCGTTTAGGCTCATGCGGATCGACGAGATCGGGCCGTCCGGTCGCGACATTGCAGAACGTGCAGGCGCGGGTGCAGACCGCGCCGAGGATCATCATCGTCGCGTGCTTTTCCTTCCAGCACTCGCCGATATTGGGACAGGCCGCCTCCTCGCACACCGTGTGCAGGTCGAGTTCGCGCATCAGCCGGCGGGTGGCATGGTATTCCGGCGACCACGGCGCCTTGACCCGGATCCAGGGCGGCTTGCGCGGGCTTGGATTATCCGGCCGCCCGGCCTTCTCCGGGTGGCGCGGCGACGCGCCGGTTTCGGGGATCAGCATGGGTCAGAAGTGGATGGCGCGCCCGTAAGCGTCAAGCACGCTCTCATGCATCATCTCTGAGAGCGTCGGGTGCGGGAATACGGTGCGCATCAGTTCGGCTTCGGTCGTCTCCAGGGTCTTCGCGATCGTGTAGCCCTGGATCAATTCGGTGACCTCGGCCCCGACCATGTGCGCACCCAAAAGCTCGCCGGTCTTGCCGTCGAAGACGGTTTTGACCATCCCCTCGGGCTCGCCGAGTGCGATCGCCTTGCCGTTGCCGATAAACGGAAAGTGCCCGATTTTGAGCTCGTAGCCGGCGCTGCGCGCCGCCTCCTCGCTCAGGCCGACGCTTGCCACCTGCGGTCGGCAATAGGTGCAGCCCGGGATATTCCTGATGTCGAGCGGATGGACGTCGTTGACCCCGGCGATGTGCTCGACGCAGATCACGCCTTCATGCATCGCCTTGTGGGCGAGCCAGGGCGGGCCGACCACGTCGCCGATCGCGTACACGCCGGCCTCGCCAGTGCGCAGCCATTCGTCGACGACTACATGGCCGCGATCGACCTTCACACCGGTACCTTCGAGCCCGATATTTTCGACATTGCCGGTGATGCCGATCGCCAGGATTACGCGCTCGGCCGCAACCTCGAAGGATTTACCGCCGGCCTCGACCTGCGCCGTGACCTGGTCCTTGCCGCGCTTCAAGGATTTGACGATCGCGGTGGTGTGGATCTTGATCCCCTGTTTCTCGAAGGCCTTCCGAGCGAAGGCGGAGATTTCCTCGTCCTCCACCGGCAAGATGCGCGGCAGCACCTCGACGACGGTCACCTCGGCGCCCATGTCGCGGTAGAAGCTGGCGAATTCGATGCCGATCGCGCCGGAGCCGACCACCAGCAGCGATTTCGGGATCGCCGGCGGTACCATCGCCTCCTTGTAGGTCCAGACCAGCTTGCTGTCGGGTTCGAGGCCCGGCAACGAGCGCGCCCGCGCACCGGTCGCCAGCACGATATGCTTGGCGGCGACGCCGTCGAGGGCTTTGCCGTTTTTCGCGACCGCGAGCTTGCCTTTTCCGGCGAGCTTGGCCTCGCCGTCGATCACCGCGACCTTGTGCTTCTTTAATAAATAGGCGACGCCGTTGGACAGCTGCTTGGCGACAGCGCGCGAGCGCGCCACCAGCTTTTTCGGATCAAAGGAAATGCCGCTCGCCTTCAGGCCGAATTCCTCGGCGCGGTGCATGTCGTGATAGAGCTGCGAGGTGCGCAGCAGCGCCTTGGTCGGGATGCAGCCCCAGTTGAGGCAGATGCCGCCCAAATGCTCGCGCTCGACGACGACGGTCTTGAGGCCGAGCTGCGCAGCTCGGATTGCCGCGACATAGCCGCCGGGGCCGCCACCGACAACGGCGAGATCGAATGACTGCTCAGGCATCGCTGCGCCTTACAGCAGCATCATCGCCGGGTCTTCGACGAAGGTCTTGAAGGCGGCGAGGAACTGCGCGCCGACCGCGCCGTCGACGACGCGGTGGTCGCAGGACAGGGTGCAGGTCATTACGGTCGCGACTGCGAGCTGGCCGTCGCGCACGACCGGGCGCTGCGCCCCTTCCCCGACCGCGAGGATGCAGCCCTGCGGCGGGTTGATCACCGCGGCAAACTCGCGGACGCCGTACATGCCGAGGTTCGAGATCGAGAAGGTGCCGCCCTGGAACTCTTCGAGCTTCAGCTTGCCGGCGCGGGCGCGCTCGGCGAGGTCCTTGGTCTCGGCGGCGATCTGCGCCAGGCCCTTGCGGTCGGCCTCTTTGACGATCGGCGTGATCAGCCCGTCATCGAGCGCGACGGCAACGGCGACATCGACCCGGTCCCAAAGCAGGATCGCGTCGTCGCTCCATGATGCGTTGGCGGCCGGCACCTTCTTCAGCGCCGATGCGACGGCGCGAACCACGAAATCGTTGACCGAAATCTTGGCGGCGTCGGGCCGGGCATTGAGGCGCGAGCGGACGCGCAACAACTCGTCGATCTCACAATCGATCGTCTCGTAGAAATGCGGGATCGTCCGCTTCGCCTCGGCGAGGCGGCGGGCGATCGTCCGGCGCATCCCACTATGCGGCCGCTCGGTGTACGGGATATTGCCGGCGAGGGCGACGACCTGGTCTTTCGACAGCGCCGGGCCGGCGGCTGGCGCGCCGCCAAATGCCGGCGACGCGCCGGGCGCGGCGCGGGCGCTACCGGTGAGCGCCGCCTCGATGTCCGATTTGACGATGCGGCCCTGCGGACCGGAGCCGCGGATCGCGGCGAGGTCGAGGCCGGCGTGCTGCGCCATCCGGCGAGCCAAGGGGCTGGCGAAGACCCGGTGCTCGGCGCCGTTGCCACGGACCGGCGCCTGCGGTGCGGAGGGAGCTGGCGGGGCAGGCGCTGGTTCGGTCTTCGGTTCCGCTGAGGCCGGCGGCCCCTCACCCGCCATCGGCTTCGCCTCGAACTCCCTCTCCCCGCCCGCGGGGCGAGGGGATGAGTTCGGCACGGCGGCAGGGGTGAACCCGGCGAGCGCACCGGTATCTTCACCCTCTTCGAGCAGGACTGCGATCGGCTGATTGACCTTGATGCCCTGCGCCCCCTCTGGGACGATGATCTTGCCGATCCGGCCCTCGTCGACCGCTTCGTATTCCATCGTCGCCTTGTCGGTCTCGATCTCGGCGATGACGTCGCCGGCATGGACCTCGTCCCCCTCCTTCTTCAGCCAGCGGGCGAGGTTGCCTTCGGTCATCGTCGGCGACAGCGCCGGCATCCGGATTTCGATCGGCATGTCTCACCTGATAACTGTCATTGTGAGCGCAGCGAAGCAGTCTCGCGCCAGTTCAACTCAGCCCATCGAGATTGCTTCGTCGCGCTCCGCGCTCCTCGCAATGACAGACTTACCGGTACATCACATCCTTTGCGGCGGCGACGATGTCCTCGATCTGCGGCACCGCGAGCCGTTCGAGATTGGCGGCGTAAGGCAGCGGTACATCCTTGCCGGCGACGCGCTTGACCGGCGCGTCGAGCCAATCGAAGCAGTGCTCCATCATCACCGCGGCGATCTCCGCGCCGATGCCGGCGAAGGGCCAGCCCTCCTCGACCGAGACGACGCGGTTGGTCTTCTTGACCGAGGCGATGACTGTCTCGGCATCGAACGGGCGCAGCGAGCGCAAATCGATGACCTCGGCCGAGATCCCTTCTTTCTGCAGTTCCTCGGCCGCCTGCAACGCCAGCTTCACCATGCGCGAGAAGGCGACGATCGTCACTTGCTCGCCGGGGCGGGCGACCCGCGCCTTGCCGATCGGTACCACGAAATCGGGGTCGGTCGGCACCGCAAAGCTCTCGCCGTAGACGAGCTCGTGTTCGAGAAAGATCACCGGGTTGGGGTCGCGGATCGCCGATTTGAGAAGCCCCTTGTGGTCCGCACCGGTGTAGGGCACGACGACCTTTAGCCCCGGCACATGCGCGTACCAGCTGGCGTAGCATTGCGAATGCTGCGCCGCGACGCGCGAGGCGATGCCGTTGGGGCCGCGGAACACGATCGGGGCCGACATCTGGCCGCCCGACATATAACGGGTCTTGGCCGCCGAGTTGATCAGCTGGTCCATGGCCTGCATCGCGAAATTGAAGGTCATGAACTCGACGATCGGCCTGAGCCCGGCAAAGGCGGCACCGATACCGAGACCGGCAAAGCCCTGCTCGGTAATCGGCGTATCGATCACCCGCCGCGAGCCGAATTCCTGGAGCAGGCCCTGGCTGACCTTGTAGGCGCCCTGATATTCCGCGACCTCCTCGCCGAGCAGGAAGACGCTCTCGTCGCGCCGCATTTCCTCGGCCATCGCATCGCGCAGCGCGTCGCGTACCGTCATGGTCTGAGTTGGACCAGCGTATTCGATTTCTTCGGGTGTGGGCGCAGGCGCCGGTTCGGATTTGCGGGCGGCGGCGGTCGGGCGCGCCGGGGTCGGTTCTTCGCGCTGCTCCGGCGGCTGCGGCTGTTTTGCCGGCGCCGGCGCCTTAGGCTGCGGTTTCGCCTTGGGCTCGGCGACGCTCTCGCCATTGGCGGCGATCAGCGCGATCGGGGTGTTGACCGCGACGTGCTCGGTGCCCTCGGGAATCACAATCTTGGCGAGCACGCCCTCGTCGACCGCCTCGACCTCCATCGTCGCCTTGTCGGTCTCGATCTCGGCGAGGACATCGCCGGCGCGGACCTCGTCGCCCTCGCTCTTCACCCAGCGCGCAATCTTGCCCTCCGTCATGGTCGGCGACAGCGCCGGCATCAGCACTTCGCTAGCCATGCCGCCCCCGGCAAGCCGGACCAATCCGCTTCCCACCCATCATTCGCCGCGCGTTCCTAGGCCACCGCCAACACATCGGTCCACAATTCGGCGGGATCCGGTTCCGGGCAGTCCTGCGCGAACTGCGCCGCCTCGGCGACGAGCTCGCGCGTCTTGCGCTCCATATCCTTCAGCTCGTCCTCCGACGCGTCGTGCTCGTCGAGCAGCCGCTGCCGCAGGTGATCGATCGGATCGTGCTCGGTCCGCATCCGGTTGACCTCGTCCTTGCTGCGGTACTTCGCCGGATCGGACATCGAATGACCGCGATACCGATAGGTCAGCATCTCGAGGATCACCGGCCCCTGCCCCGCCCGCGCCCGCTTGATCGCGCCGAGCCCGGCCTCATGGACGGCGACGACATCCATACCGTCGACCTGCTCGCCGGGAATGCCGTAGGAGACGCCGCGGTGATATAGGTCGGTGCGGGCCGAGGCGCGGGTTACCGAGGTGCCCATGCCGTAGCGGTTGTTCTCGATCACGTACACAACCGGCAGCTTCCAAAGCGAGGCCATGTTGAAGCTCTCGTAGACCTGGCCCTGATTGATCGCCCCGTCGCCGAGATAGGTGAGCGAGATCCGGCCGTCGCTGCGATAGCGATGCGCGAAACCGAGCCCAGTTCCGATCGGCACTTGCGCGCCGACGATGCCGTGGCCGCCAAAGAAATTCTTCTCGCGGCTGAACATGTGCATCGAGCCGCCCTTGCCGTGCGAGTAGCCGCAGCGGCGGCCGGTCAACTCGGACATGACGCCCTTCGGATCCATCCCGGCTGCCAGCATGTGTCCGTGGTCGCGGTAGGAGGTGACGATCGTGTCGCCCTCCTCCAGCGCCGCCTGCATGCCGACGACGACCGCCTCCTGACCGATATAAAGGTGGCAGAAGCCGCCGATCAGCCCCATCCCGTAGAGCTGCCCGGCCCGCTCCTCGAAGCGGCGGATCAGCAGCATGTCATGGTAGTAGCGCTTCAGGACCTGTGCTGTCGCGCCGGCAACAGCAGGCTCCGCAGGCTTGACCGGCTTGGTCTTGCGCTTGGCTGGCATTTCGGGCGTCCTCCGGGTGCCCGGAAGCATGGTGTCAAAGCGCCCCTTTTGCAACCTCGCGCGCCGCATCCCGCATGCGCATCTGGGTCTCGTTCCGAGCAATCAGAGGCGGTCCGCTGGGCGCAGCACGACGATTTCGTTGGGGGCGGCGAGATCGAGCCGCGAACGAACCTCCTGGTCGAGCAAATCGGGATCGACATGCTCGGGGCGCATATTGGCGACCTTGCGGTCGAGCGCAGCGCGCTCTTGCTGCGCATTCGCAAGATTGGACCTGGCGAGACGCAATTCCTGGGTCAGACGAAACCACGCCAGCATGCCGCGGTCGCCCTCGACGAGGTTGTAGGCGAAGTAGCCGGTCACGGCGATCGCCAGCACCGGGCCGACCAAAAACCGCGCGCGGCGGCGCATTTCGCGCAACACGACCATGTTGTTACAGAATCACGAGGCCCGGCCGGCGTCAATCTCGACACCGCAATGCGGCCCAAAACGCACACCGCTAGCGCTTCAATGCGCGCTTTCCGGCATAGACGGCGTCGGCACCGAGCCGTTCTTCTATGCGAATCAATTGGTTGTATTTCGCGAGTCGGTCCGAGCGCGACAGCGAGCCGGTTTTGATCTGGCCGCAATTGGTCGCGACCGCGAGATCGGCGATTGTCGAATCTTCGGTCTCGCCGGAGCGGTGCGAGAACACCGCACCGTAACCGGCGCGCAACGCGATCTCGACCGCCTCCAGGGTCTCCGACAGAGTGCCGATCTGGTTTACCTTGACCAGCAGCGCGTTGCCGACGCCGCGCGCGATGCCGTCTCGCAGCCGCGCCGGGTTGGTCACGAACACGTCATCGCCGACCAGCTGGACCCGTCCGCCGAGCTCGCGGGTCAAGAGCGCCCAGCCGTCCCAATCATCCTCGGCCATGCCGTCCTCGATCGACACGATCGGGTAGCGATCGACGAGGTCTTTCCAGTAGGCGACGAGGCCGGCGGCATCGAGCGTCTTGCCCTCGCCAGCGAGCTCGTATTTGCCGTTGCGGTAAAATTCGCTCGAGGCCGGGTCGAGCGCCAGCACGACATCGTCGCCCGGATGATAGCCGGCCGCCTCGATCGCCTGCATCACGAAGCCAAGTGCGGCGTCGGCCGACGGAATGTTCGGCGCGAAGCCGCCCTCGTCGCCGACATTCGTGTTGTGGCCCGCGTCGTGCAGCTTTTTGCGCAGCGCGTGGAAAATCTCCGACCCCATGCGGATCGCCTCGGTGCAGGTCGGGGCGCCGACCGGCATGATCATGAATTCCTGGATGTCGATCGGGTTGTCGGCATGCACCCCGCCATTGACGATGTTCATCATCGGCGCCGGCAGGGTGCGCGCGAAGACGCCGCCGACATAGCGGTAGAGCGGCTGGTCGAGCTCGGCCGCGGCGGCCTTGGCGCAGGCGAGGCTGACGCCGAGTACCGCGTTGGCGCCGAGGCGGCCCTTGTTCGGGGTGCCGTCGAGCCCGATCAGGGTACGGTCGACGGCGAGCTGGTCGGCGGCGTCGAAACCGGACAGCGCATCGAAGATCTCGCCATTGACCGCATCGACTGCCTGACGCACGCCGCGGCCGTGAAACCGCGAGCCGCCGTCGCGCTTCTCGACCGCCTCGTGCGCGCCGGTCGAGGCGCCGGACGGCACCCCGGCACGGCCGATGGCGCCGCTCTCGACGCTGACCTCGACCTCGACCGTGGGATTGCCGCGGCTGTCGAGGATCTCACGGCCGTGGATGTCGGTGATCGCGGACATATTGCTCCTATGCAGCGGCGTCGGCGCTCGGGGTGGCGATGTAGCGGGCGATTTCGACCTCGTCGATCTGGTCGGGCAGCAGGAACATCTCGGCGTATCGCCGGAAGACACCGGAGGTCAGAAACAGCTCGAAAATGTCAGGGTCGATGTGCCGCTCGCGGCTCATCTGCGCCATGATGCCAATGCACTCGGAGAGGGTTTTGCGCGCCTTGTAGGGGCGGTCGCGGGCGGTCAGCGCCTCGAAAATGTCGGCGATCGCCATGATCCGCGCCGGCACGCTCATCTGGTCGCGGGTCAAGCCGCGCGGATAGCCGGTCCCGTCCATTTTCTCGTGGTGACCGCCAGCATACTCCGGGACACGGCTCAGGATCTTCGGGAACGGCAGCGATTCCAGCATCTCAATCGTCTGCACGATGTGGTCGTTGATGTGGAAGCGCTCCTCGGCGGTCAGCGTGCCGCGGCGGATCGAGAGGTTGTAAATCTCGCCCAGGTTGAATTTCTGCGGCAGCGGCTTCAGCACGAAGCGGCCCTGCTGATCGGCCTCGACTGGTGGGCTTTCATGCGGAATGATGTGGCTCGCCTTGTCGGCCAGCAGATGTTCGATCGCCGGCAGCGCGTCCGGCTCGGGCGCCAGCCGGGCATTCTCCTCCCAGGAAATGCCGAGCCGGTCGTCGAGTGTGCGCAGCCAAGTGACCGCGCCGATCTGCTGCAGCCGTTCGATCTTCTCCGGCGCCATGACCTCGCCACCGATATTGCATTCGGCGACGAAGAAAAAGTCGTCGTCCAGCTGGCGCCAACGCTCGTCACGCGCTGCCCGCAGAGCCGGTTCGTCCCCACCGGCAAGGACCCCTTTCAGGTACTCGATCTCGGCGTCGCGCTTGACGACCTCGAAGCGGGTGCGGATCTCGTGGATGCGGTTGTAGATCGTCTCAAGCTTGGTCGCCTTGTCGACGACGTACTCCTTGGTGGTGACCTTGCCGCAATCGTGCAAACCGCCGGCGACTTCCAGCTCGTACCACTCGTCGCCCCGCAGGTGGAAATCCGCGAGCGCGCCCTCTGTTGCCGCGTCGGCGGCGCGAGCCAGCATGTTCGTCAGCTCGGGAACGCGGCGGCAATGGCCGCCGGTATAGGGCGATTTCGCGTCGATCGCGCCGGCGAGGATCCGCAGCAAGGCGCGGAACAGGTCGCGCTGCGCCTCGATCAGCATCTGCTTGTCGAGCGCCACCGCGGCCTGACCGGCGAGCGCCTCGATCAGCAGCTCCAACTCGGTCATGAACGGGACCGTATCGCCGCTCTGCGAGCGGGCGTTGATCAACTGCAGGACGCCGACGACCTCTCCGTCGTGGTTCTTCAGCGGAACGGTCAGAAACGACTGCGAGCGATAGCCGGTACGAGCGTCGAAGGCGCGCATGCCGCTGAAATCGTATTTCTCGACGTCGTAGGCATCGGCGATGTTGATCGTGTGTCCGTCCAAGGCAGCGGCGGCGGCAACGTTCTTGTAATTCGGGCCGCCGTCGGGCGCGCGCAGCGGCACCGGCGCGAACGGGATCGGCTCGCCGGTGGTGCCGCCGAGCGCGATGTTCATCGTGTCGTTGCGCATGATCATGAAGCGCAACTCGGTGCCATCGCGGCTGACCAGATACAACGTGCCGCCGTCGGCGTTGGTTAGCGCCTTGGCGCCGAGCAGGATCTGTTCCATCAGCCGGTTATGGTCGCGCTCGGCCGCAAGCGCGATGCCGATCTCGATCAAGCGCCAATAGCGCTGCGCACGCTCGTCGCTCGTGGTGGCGTCGAGGTCCAGGTCCATGACCGCCCTGCCGGACCGCCTGGCGCTCGCCGCCCCGGCGAGCACCGGCGACCGCTGAGCTTTAGACGACCGGCGAGCGGCCGCCATCGACGTTTATCGCGCAGCCGGTCACGTAACCTGCCTGCTCGGAGGCCAAGAAGGTCGCGACCGCGGCAAATTCCTCGGCCTTCCCCATGCGGCCGAGCGGCACGGCCTTGCCAGCCTGGGCTACGAACTCGTCGAAGCTGACATTGGGGCGTTCGCGGTCGTACCGCCGCTTGATCTGGTCGCTGACGATAACGCCGACATGCAGCGAATTGACCAGCACGTTGTGCGGTGCGCCCTCCATCGACAGTGCTTTGGTAAAGGCCATCTGGGCGGCGCGGCTGACCGAGGTCGGGGCGCTGTCGGCGCCCGGCGCCTTTGCACCGATGTTGAGGACACTGATGATGCGGCCCCATTTGCGCTGCTTCATTTGCGGCATCAGGATCCGGCAGAAGCGGATCTGGGCAAACAGCTTGAGGTCGAGATCGGACTGCCATTGCTCGTCGGTGATCGTTTCCGAGGGCCCGCGCGTCGACTGGCCGGCATTGTTGACGAAGATGTCGACCTTGCCGAACTCGCGGTTCACCTGATCGCAGGCCGCCTGGATCGGCGCCGCCTTCGACACGTCGCAGCTGATTGCCAGCACCTTGCCTTTGCCGCCCGCCGCCTGGATTGCCGCCTTGGCGTCGTTTAGCGAGGCCTGATCGCGGGCCAGGATCGCGACATCGGCACCCGAGGCCGCATATTCCCTGGCAATAGCCAAGCCGAGACCTTTGCTGCCGCCGGTAACGATCGCGCTCCTACCGTCCAGCCGAACTTCCATGGTCCATTTCCTCCCTGTGGGACTACCATCGTTACCCGTACTTTGCCGTGAGCCGGTCGATTTCGTCCATGTCTTCCGATGACGGGACCCAATCGGCGGCCCGGACATTGGCCTCGATTTGCTCCGGCGTCGTCGCGCCGGCGATCACGCTTGCCACTCCCGGGCGACGCAGTAACCAGCCGAAGGCGAGGTCGAGCAAGCTCTTGCCGCGCGGTTCGCAGAAATCGGAGAGGCGCTCGACCAGCTCCCAATTGCGGTCGGTCAGGTAGCGCTCGGCCATCCGCGGCGTCTCCGACAAACGGGCGCCGGCCGGCAACGGCCGGTTGCGCCGGTACTTGCCGGTCAGCAGCCCGTTGGCGAGCGGCGAGAACGGGATCACGCCGAGCCCATAGGATTGGGCGGCCGGCGCCAGTTCGGCCTCGAACTCGCGTTCCAGCAGGCTGTACCGTTCCTGGCAGGAAACGAAGGAGGCGAGGTTCAGGTGCTTCGAGGTCCACAACGCCTCGACAACCTGCCAGCCGCGCAGGGTCGAGCAGCCCATGTAACGGACCTTACCCTGGCGCACGAGGTCGTCGAGGGCGCGCAGCGTTTCCTCGATCGGGGTTCGCGCGTCCTCGATATGCTGTTGGTAGAGGTCGATCCAATCGGTGTTGAGCCGTTTCAGGCTCGCTTCGACCGCCGCGATGATGTAGCGCCGCGACGCGCCCTGCAGTCGGCCAGAAGCATCCATGGGTCGGGCGAATTTGCTGGCGAGCACGATATCGCGACGGCGCGCTCCGAGGGCGCGACCGAGATACTCCTCCGACGCCCCTGCCCCGCCATAGGTGTCGGAGGTGTCGAAGAATGTAACTCCGAGATCGAGCGCTTTGTGCACGACGCGGCGGGTCGCCGCCGCGTCGAGCCGCCCGCCGAAATTGTTGGTCCCAAGCCCGACCGCCGAGACGATCAGGCCCGATCGCCCGAGATTGCGCGTTTCCACCCCGTCTCCGAGATCAAATTACCGGCGGAAGTATAGGGCTTCCGCCGGGGGCGCGTACATTGTCTACAATTTGACCCTTATTGCGGGTTTATGCCGGGGATTGCGTCCAGCCGCCGGCGCACCTCCTCGTCGGACAGCGGCGCCGGCGCGGTCGCGCCTGGTTTTGCCAGCCGCGTTAGCTGCGGCATTGCGATGACGGCAGCCAGTACCAACAGCTGGGCGCAAACGAATGGCGCCAGGGCCCGAACAACCAAGTGGAGATCGAGACGCTGCGCAATTCGCGTGCGCGCCATCATCACGGCATAACCGAAGGGCGGCACGAGAAAGCTCGCCTGCAGCACCAGCAGCGTCAACACCGCCATCCAGACCGGATCGGGTATCTGCATCAAGACCGGCGGCATCACCACCGGGACGACGACGAGGATGATCTCGAACGCATCGAGCACCAAGGCGCAAGCCCCGATAAAGGCCAGCACCGCCACCGCCGTTCCGGTCGGACTGCCCGATAGCTGCGCCACTGCCACGGCGAGCAGCCGGTCGCTGCCAAAGGCGCGGAACACCAGCGTGAACGTCGTCGCCGCCACAAAAATAGCAAACAGTGCGCCAGTCACAGCCATCGTGTCGCGCAGGACCGTGGCCAAGACCTCGCCGCGCAGGGTCCGGGTGGCAAGCCCCGACAATGCCAGCACGAGCGCGCCAGTCGCCGCTGCCTCGACCGCATACATGTAGCCCGTGACCACCGAAGCGAGCAGACCCACAATGAACAGCGGCGCCAGGATCGCGACGACCCATTCGCCTGGGCCGAGCGGACGGCCGGGCGGAGCGGCGTCCGCCACCGCGCGGCGACCGAGCCACCAGGCCAGCGCGATGCAGGTGATTAGAAACAGTCCTGCCGGTATCAGCGCGCCCTGGAATACGTCCTGCGTGTTGATGACCCGAGCCCGCACTCCGGTCGCGTTGATCGCCTCGGTGTGGGCGCGCAGCATCGTATCGCCGAGCAGGATCAGGACCAGCGACGGCGGCACGACGACGCCTAGCGTGCTGACGACACAGACGATCGACAGGCTACGTTCGGCAGAGGTGCCGCGCGAGATCAGCCGCGGATGGATCACGCGCGACAACGTCGCGGCGCTGGCGCCGACCGAGCCGTTCATCGGCGCCAGCATCGCGCCGACGCCAATCGCAGACAGCAATGGCGCCGCCGGCGTCCCTGAAAATACCCGGGCGCCGGCACGAAACAGGATGTCGGCCAACGGCAGGTGATCGAGGAGCGCGCCCATCAGCACATAGAGCGGCAAGGCCTGCAGCAGATCGGTCTCGAGCAGCCCCGAGAGCCGCGCCGGCAAGGCGGTCAACAGCGAATACGAAAACGCCCCGGAGCAGACCCCGAACGCGGCGAAGACGACGGAAACCCCGATCAGAACAATGAAGGCCGGGAGTCCGCTGGCGATCATCAACAGGATGACCAGCGCCAGCATCGCCAGCCCGGCGGCTTCCACCTGGATTATCCGCGCCGGTCGGAGCCGGTCATGTCGAGCAGCGCCTGGATCAGGACCAGGGCGGCGAGCAGCAGAGCGCTCGCCTTGATGATGAAGTAGCCGGGGTTGTAGGTCTCCGGAAAGGCTTCGAGTTGCGCGACCGATCGCCAGACCATCGGCGTCCCGGCAATCAACACGAACAGCGACCACGGCACGACGCAGACAGACAGGGCGACGCGGGCGATCCGACCTCGGATCGGGGCCGCGTAGCGTTCGGCAAAAGCATCGGCCGCAAGATGCGCACGCTCGCGCGTCGCATAGGTCATCGCCAGGCTGACATAAAGCGCGAACAGCCACTGAGCGAGATCATTGGCTTGGCTCGAATAACTCCAGACCAGATCGCGCAGCGGCCATTGCAGAAACAGCAGCAAGCTGACCGGCACGACCACCCATCGGCCGGCCGCGATGGTCGCCGCCACGGCTCGATCGGCTGCACTCACGCAAGCGCTGAGCAGCATCGTCCCTCCCCCGCCGCTACCGCAGAATAACCGAAAGCACAGGTGACGGCTGCTGAATCGACCGCGTATGTTCGCGCGCCATGACTCAACCCTCGGCGTCACTCCTCTTCGGGTGGAGCCCGTTCTGGGTCGCGATTGCGATCTTCTTGCTCAGCTACGTCCTGATCATCGCCGAGCGGATCAACCGGTCGATCATCGCGCTGTTGGGCGCCGGGCTGATGGTGGTCAGCGGTCTGTTAAGCCAGGACGAGGCGATCCGCGGCATCGACTTCAATACGATCGCGCTGCTGACCGGGATGATGGTGCTGGTTTCGATCTCGCGGCGCTGCGGTATGTTCGAGTACCTGGCCGTGTGGTCGGCGAAAAAAGGGCGCGCGCAGCCTTGGGCGATGTTGGCGATGCTGTCGCTGGTCACCGCGGTCGTCTCGGCGTTCCTCGACAATGTGACGACGGTCCTGCTGATCGCGCCGGTGACGCTGGCGGTAACGCGGCGGCTGGAGGTGCCGCCTTACCCGTTCCTATTCGCCGAGGTCTTCGCCTCGAATATCGGTGGCACCGCAACCCTGATCGGCGACCCGCCGAACATCATCATCGGGTCGGCGGCCAATCTGAGCTTCAACGATTTCGTGATCAATCTGACTCCGGTGATCCTCGTCGTCATGGCAGTGCAGCTGCTCGCGACACACCTCGTGTGGGGCCGGCGCATGCAAGCGAGCGCCGAGGCGCGCGCCCATGTGATGGCACTCGACGCGCGGGCGATGATTGTCGACCGGCCGCTCTTGCACATGGCGCTGCTGGTGGTCGGTGCGGTCATTGCCGCTTTCGTGTTCGCTCGGCCGCTCAACCTGCAGCCGGGCACGATCGCGATCTTCGGAGCGGCGGTCCTGATGCTGTTCCACAATTTCGAGCACCATCGCGACCGGGAGAAGCAGACGGTACGGGTCACCGAGACCTTCGGCGAGGTAGACTGGATCACAATCTTTTTCTTTCTCGGCTTGTTCGTGATCGTGCACGGCGTCGATGCCGCCGGCGTGATCGACGCGCTGGCGCGACGGCTGATGGCCGCGACCGGAGGGGACCCGGCGGCGACCGCTGTCGCGATCCTTTGGGCCTCCGCGTTGCTGTCGGCAATCATCGACAACATCCCGTTCGTCGCGGCGATGATCCCGCTGATCCGCGAAGTCGGCCCGCATCTCGGCGGGCCCGAGCACATGCTGCCGCTGTGGTGGGCGCTGTCACTCGGCGCCTGCCTCGGCGGCAACGGCACGCTGATCGGCGCCTCCGCCAATTTGACCGTGGCCGGCATCGCCGAACGCAATGGCGTCGAGTTTCGCTTCCTGACCTATACCAAGCACGCTTTCGGCCTGATGCTGATCAGTGTCGCGATCTCAAATCTTTATCTTTGGTGGCGGTATCTGTAAGCAGAACCGCGTTGTACATCCGGCACTCAGACCGGATTTCAGCTTTCGAGGGAGGACATTCCATGCGGCGTCGTGCATTCATCACCACCGGCGGGATCGGGTTGGCGGGCGCCGCTTTCGCCGCGCCGGCGATCGCGCAGTCGCAGCCCGAGATCAAATGGCGCCTGGCGGCGAGCTGGCCGAAGAGCCTCGATACGCTCTTCGGCGGCGCCGAGTTGCTCGCCAAACGGGTCGCCGAGGCGACCGACAACAAGTTCCAGATCCGCGTCTTCGCCGGCGGCGAGATCGTCCCCGCACTGCAAGTGCTCGATGCCGTGCAGAACAACACCGTCGAGATGGGACACACCGCCAGCTACTATTATGTCGGCAAGGACCCAACCTTCAGCTTCGACTGCACGATGCCGTTCGGGATGAACTACCGGCAAATGAACGCCTGGATGATGGGCGGCGGTGGGATGGACCTGCTGCGCAATTTCTTCAAGGACTACAACGTCATCAATTTTCCGGCCGGCAACACCGGCGCGCAGATGGGCGGCTGGTACCGCAAGGAGATCAAGACCGTCGAGGACCTGAAGGGACTGAAGTTCCGCATCGCCGGGCTGGCCGGCTCGATCCTCGCCAAGCTCGGCGTGGTTCCGCAGGTCATCGCCGGCGGCGACATTTATCCGGCGCTCGAAAAGGGCACGATCGACGCGGCCGAATGGGTCGGGCCCTACGACGACGAGAAGCTCGGCTTCTACAAGGTCGCCAAATACTACTACTACCCCGGCTGGTGGGAGGGGCAGGCGCAGCTCTCGGTCTACATCAATGCCGGCGAGTGGGCGAAGCTGCCGAAGAGCTACCAGGCGATCATGACCTCAGCCTGCGCCGAGGCGGAATCGTGGATGCTGGGCAAATACGACACCGACAATGTCGCCGCGCTGCGCCGGCTCGTCGCCAATGGCACCCAGTTGCGCCCGTTCTCGAAGGAGATCCTCGACGCCTGCTATAAGGCGGCCTACGAGTTTTACGATGAAACCGCCGCGAAGAACGCCAAGTTCAAGGCGATCTTCGAGCCCTGGAAAAAATTCCTCGACGACGAGCACCAGTGGTTCCGGGTCGAAGAGCAGCAATTCGATAACTACATGCTGGCGAAGAAGGTGTGAATTGTCGGGCGGGCGCGGCTTCTCACCGGGTCGCGCCCCCCCGCCCTCACTTGAACTCGACCTGCGGGATCGCGCTGTCGGGCGCGGCCTGCGGCACCTCGATCTGGATCTTGTTCGGATCGATCTTGGAGCCGGTGTCGAGTGACGCCAGAACCATGCCGGGGAAGGCGATGACGACCGCAACCATCGCCAATTGCATGACGACGAACGGGATGCTGCCCCAATAGATCTGCGCCGTCGTCACCGGCGCGACCAGCTTGCCGGTGACCCGGTCGATCGTCTCGCGGCTCGGCGCGACGCTGCGGAAATAAAACAGCGCAAACCCGAACGGCGGATGCAGAAACGAGGTCTGCATGTTGACGCCGAGCAGCACGCCGAACCAGATCAGATCGATGCCCAGCTTGTCGGCGACCGGTCGCAACAACGGCACGACGATGAAGGCGAGCTCGAAAAAATCGAGAAAGAACGCCAGCACGAAAACCATCGCGTTGACGACGATCAGGAACCCGAGCTGGCCGCCGGGCAGGCTCGTCAACAGGCTCTCGACCCAAAGGTCGCCGTTGACGCCGCGGAAGGTCAGCGTGAAGACCGACGACCCGATCAGGATGAAGATCACGAAGGCCGAGAGCTTCGCCGTCGAATCCATCGCCTGACGCAGTAAGGGGATGGACAGACGCCGCTTGCCGAGGGCGAGGATCAGCGCGCCTGCGGCGCCCATCGCGCCGCCCTCTGTCGGGGTCGCGATGCCGACGAAGATGGTGCCGAGAACGAGAAAGATCAGCGCAAGCGGCGGCATCATCACGATGACCACCTGTTGCGCCAGCCGGCTCAGCAGGTGCAGCTTGAGAAGCCGATCCGCCAGCGCGACGATATAAGCCCCGAGCCCGGCTGCGCCGCAGGCCCAGATCGGGTGCGTGTAGTTGGTCAGCAGATACCCGCCGATCACGGTAAGCACTACGATAACCAGCAGCGAAGGGTACCCGGCCCCGCCGCTGTCCTCGCGCAGGCTCAAGGCCTCGGTCGGCAGAGCGGGGGCCGCACCCGGCTTCACGATCGTGACGACGAAGACATAGACGGCATACAGCGCGGCCAGGGTCAGGCCAGGGATAAAGGCCCCCTCGTACATGTCGCCGACCGAACGCCCGAGCTGATCGGCCATCACGATCAGGACGAGGCTCGGCGGGATGATTTGCGCCAAGGTGCCGGAGGCCGAGATCACCCCCGCCGCGAGACGGCGGTCGTAGCCGTAGCGCAACATGATCGGGAGCGAGATCAACCCCATCGAAATGACCGAGGCGGCGACGACCCCAGTCGTGGCGGCGAGCAGCGCGCCGACGAATACCACGGCATAGGCGAGCCCGCCGCGGACCGGGCCGAACATCTGGCCGATCGTCTCAAGCAAATCCTCGGCCATGCCGCTCCGTTCGAGGATCAGTCCCATGAAGGTGAAGAACGGGATCGCCAGCAGCGTGTCGTTGCGCATGATCCCGAACACGCGCTCGGGCAGCGCCTGCAACAACGCGGGCGACAGCAGGCCGAGGTCGATCGCGATGATGCCGAAAAACAACCCGTTGGCCGCCAGCGAGAACGCGACCGGGTAACCGAGCAGCAGCAGCACAACCAGCGCCGCAAACATGATCGGCGCGAGGTTGGCGATAAAGAACGCGGTCATTCGACCGCGCTCGTCATCGACGTCATTTCATCGAGGTAAGGATCGTGATGCTTTTCCAGAGGGTCCGGGATACGGCCGAGCAGGAAACCCACCCGTTTGATGATTTCCGACACACCCTGCAGCATCAGCAGGAAAAACCCGGCCGGAATCAGCAGCTTGACCGGCCAGCGCAACAAGCCGCCGGCATCGCTAGAGATTTCGTGCCGGAAGTAGGATTCCTCGACCATCGGCCAGGACAGCACCATGATCACAATAGCCATGGGCAGCAGGAAGAAGAACGCGCCGAGCAGATCGATCCAGGCCCGCATCTTGGGCGACAGCCGGCTGCCGATCACGTCGATCCGTACATGCTCGTTGTGCAGCAGGGTGTAGCCGGCGGCGAGCAAAAACACCGCGGAAAACAGATACCACTGCAATTCCAGCCAACCGTTCGAGCTCATATCGAAGGCATAGCGCACGACCGCATTGCCGGAGCTGACGATGACGGCGGCCAGGATCAACCAATAGACGAGGTGCCCGACCCGCTCGTTGAGAGCGTCGATCGCCCGGCTCAAGCGCAACAGAAAAGTCACCAACCCATCCTCAACGTTCTTGCCCCTGCCGCCCCGGCGGTCAGGCTGCCCTTCGTTTAGGCAAAACGCCGAGGGTGGCTAACCGACCGGTCGCCGGCGTGCAACAATAAAGTCAATTATAGGCAATACTGTCGTGAGTACCGTCAGACGATATACCGTGCGGTAATAAGTTGCGATCGCGACCCGCGATGCGAAACGGGTTATCCATGGAGACGACGACGCGATGCCTGAGAATGGCTATGATTTCGACCTGCTGGTGATCGGTTCCGGCCCGGCCGGGAAACGGGCCGCGATCCAGGGGGCGAAGCTCGACAAGCGGGTCGCGATCGTCGAGCGCACGACGGTGGTTGGCGGCGTCAGCGTCAATCTGGGCACGATCCCGTCGAAGACGCTGCGCGAAGCCGCGCTGGAGCTGTCCGGCTACCGGTCGCGCGAGTTCTATGGCGCCTCCTATACGGTCAAGCAGAACATCACGATGCAGGACCTGCTGGTGCGCACCAACAAGGTCATCCATCACGAGATCGACGTGACCCGGCACCAGCTGCTGCGCAATGGCGTCGAGCTGATTTCGGCGACGGCATGTTTCGCGGGCCCGGACACGATCCGGCTCGACTACAGCGACGGCAGCACCTCGCGCACCGTGCGGGCGCGCAGCATCGTCATTGCGTGCGGCACCGATACGACCCGCGACGGCCATATCCCGATCGACGGGACGCACATTTTTACCAGCGACGATGTGCTGAACCTCGACCGGCTGCGACAAGCGCAATCGGCTGCTGCCGTTTGTCGACGACGAAATCGTCGACACGCTGTGCTACCACCTGCGCGAACACCGCGTGACCCTTCGCCTCAATGAGAGCGTCCACAAGCTCGAAGTCACCGACGACGAGAACGGCGGCCGGGTCCGGCTCCACCTGGACAGCGGCAAGACGATCCGTTCCGAGAAGGCGCTTTATTCCGTCGGCCGCACCGGCGCGACGGCGAGGCTGGCGCTCGAGAATGCCGGTCTAGCCTGTGACGATCGCGGCCGACTCGTCGTCGACGGACAATACCGCACGTCGGTGCCGCACATTTTCGCCGTCGGCGACGTCATCGGGTTCCCGGCTCTGGCCTCGACCTCGATGGAGCAGGGCCGGCTGGCGGTCTGCCACCAGTTCGGCATCAAGGCGCACAGCGTGCCGGCGCTGTTCCCCTATGGGATTTATTCGGTGCCGGAAATCTCGATGGTCGGCCAGACCGAGCAGGAATTGACCCAGGAGGGCATCGCGTACGAAGTCGGCAAGGCACAGTATCGCGAGATCGCGCGCGGCCAGATCATCGGCGACGTGACCGGCCTCTTAAAGCTGATCTTTCACAGCGAAAGCCGGAAATTGCTCGGTGTCCACATCATCGGTGACGGCGCCAGCGAGCTCATTCACATCGGCCAGGCAGTGTTGAGCTTCGGCGGCACGATCGACTACTTCATCAACACCGTCTTCAACTACCCGACGCTCGCCGAATGCTACAAGGTGGCAGCCTTCGACGGCATCAACCGGCTCGGTATCGTCGAACACGAAACCGCGCCGATGACAGCGTAATCAGGCGCCGTTCTCCTGCGGGTGCAGCACGAAGCCGGCCGGGCGGCCGGCGTGGCGAGCCGCCTCCGCGGGCGTCAGGCTGGCTTCCCAGGCATTGGCGTCGAAGCGATAGCCGTTGACGGCGTCGGCCTCGCGCGAGACCACGTAGAGCAAGGGCGGCACCATCTCGTCTGGCTCGACGAGCCGAGCGGCGCGGCCTTCCCGGCTCATTTCGCGCATTTCGGCGGCCATGCCGGGCGTGTTGGCGCCGGCGCCGGGGTTGACGATATTGATCGTAACGCCGGTATCCGCGATGTCCTTGGCCCAGACCTCGGTGGCCATCTCGAGCGCCGCCTTCGAGGCGCCGTAAGGATGCGTGCCGATCCGGTTCATCGTGTCGAGCTTGGTGGTGACGTTGACGATGCGGCCCCAGCCCCGTTCGACCATCGCCGGCACGACCCGGCGCGTCAGTCGGTCGGCCGCGAGGTAGTTGGTCGCGATCACATTGTCGATGACCTCGTCGCCGACCTCCCAGAAGCGCTGCAGCGTCGGGCGGCGAAAGCGGTCGGGATCGATATAGGTGAAGGTCAGCCCGGCACTGTTGACGAGAATCTCGGGCGTGCCGAAATGGGTCCGGGTTTCGGCGACGACGCGATCGCACTCTTCGGCGCGGCGCAAATCGGCGACCAGCGGCCACAACCGGTCGCCCAGCTGCAGCTCGGTCGCGAGCGCGGTCATCTCGGGAATATCGGACGCGATATGGCCGACCGCCGCGACCGAATGCCCCTCTCGCGCGAGGCCAAGTGCCATCGCGCGGCCGAGCCCGCGGAGCCCGCCGGTGACGATCGCGACCCGCTGTTCCATCGCTATACCTGCGCCAGTTGCATCGGGCTCCGGTCGAAGGCCGGCATGATCTCCTCCGCGAAGGTGCGCAGTCCCGCGACCGAGGCACCCGGAGCCGCGAACAGCACGTTCTCGATGCCGCCGGCCTCGAGCCGCTTCAGCCGGGCGATGATCTCCTCCGGGGTGCCGAGCAGCGGCGCGTCATCGAGCTCGAACGCGTCGGGGTCGTCCTTGATGTGGTGGTAGCGCTCGGCGCCGGGGCCGCGGGCGAGGTCACCGATGTTCTTCAAGACCTCGCGACGGGTGACGATCGCCCGCTTGCGCTCTTCCTCATTGTGGACGATCTGCAGGCCCCGGGTGACACCGACCATCATCGGGTCGTAGGGCCGGCCGATCGCCTGACACTCCTCGCGGAACACCCGGACCCGGTCGATGATGACGTCAACAGGCGCGATCTGGTCGAGCAGCAGATTGTAACCTTCGCGGGCGGCGCGACGGATCGAGTCCGGGCTGCCGGCGCCCATCCAGAATGGCGGGTGCGGCTGCTGGATCGGCGCCGGCTCGACCACAATGTTCTCATAGCGCCAGCGCTTGCCCTCATAGGAGAACCGGCCCTTGCTGGTCCAGGCCTGCCGGATAATGTCGATCGCCTCGTCGAAGCGCTCGGTCGCTTCCTCCTGCGGGATGCAGAAGCCGGAGAATTCGTAAGGCCGGTAGCCCTTGCCGACGCCGAAATCGAGCCGGCCGTTCGACAGGAGGTCGAGGGTTGCCGCCTCCTCGGCGACCAGTACCGGGTTGTGCCAGGGCAGCACCACCACCGCTGTGCCGAGCCGGATTTTCGAGGTACGTGCGGCGAGGTAGCTCAACAGGTTGAGCGAGGCCGAAACCTGACCGAAGCCGGTAAAATGATGCTCGACCAGAAACACGCTGGAAAAGCCGAGCTCCTCGGCCGAGACGATGTACCGGATGAATTCGTGGTAGCCGTCGCTGTCGCCGGCCGGGCCGCCGCGTGCCCGGGCGCCGCCAAATAATCCGAATTTCATGAGCCTTCTCCGTTGCGCCGCATCGCCGGAATGTATGGCGCAGCAACCCGATTATCGAGTGCTGCCGCCCTCACCGGCGGAATTGCGGCGCCACCTCGCGCATGAAACGGGTCAGGCTTTCGGCCGCCAGTTCATGCGGCATCTGCCCCATGCGGAAGACCGCGATGACGCCGCCGATGCCGATGTTTTCGAGGCCGGCGATGTCCTCGGCGACGGTCGCCGCCGAGCCGTGAATCACGCCGTCGCCGCGGCCGGTCCGAGCGCCCGGCAAATCGCCGGGCGGCACCGCGATGCGCATCCCGGTCTCGGCGAAGATGCGGTTGCGCATCTCGGCCCGTGCCTCGGTCATCGCCGCGAAAGTCGGGAGCGCGACGCGTTCCGCCTCGGCATCAGTCTCGGCGACGAAGACATTGCGCCACACCCAGCTCTGTTCGAGGTTGCCGGCGACTGCCGCCTCGTCATGGCCGGCCTCCCGCATCGTCCGGGCATAAAGCGCGAGCCGGTCGCGCGTCGTCTCGAAGGACTGCACGTTCATCAGGAACGGCTTGCCCTGCCGCGCCAGCTCGATCAGCGACGCCTCGCCCGAGGCGCCGCGGATCACGGGCGGGTGCGGCTGCATATAGGGGCGCGGCCGCAGCATCGGCACCTGCAATCGCCAGAACCGGCCGGTGTGTTCGAAGGCGCCGCCGCTCCAGGCGCGCAGCATGATGTCCTCGGCCTCGTCGAGCCGGTCCTGCGCTTCGTGATGGTCGATGCCGAAGCCCTGGTAATCATAGATGTTGTAGGAGCTGCCGCGGCCGAGACCGACGATCAGCTTGCCCTTCGTCAAATGGTCGAGGAACGCCATCTGCTCGGCGAGGCGGATCGGGTGGTGCAACGCCACCTGGAACACCGCAAAGCCCAGGCCCGCATGGCGCAAGGTGGCGCCGAGCGCGCCGGCGAGTCCGATCGGGTCGGCATAGACCGAGATGCCATCGAAATGATGCTCGGCCAACCAGACGATGTCAGCCCCGAGCTCGTCGGCGAGATGCGCCTCGCGGATGGTCTCGTCGATGACGATGCCGTCGCGCGCCGGATCGCGGCTGTCGGGAAACAGGAAATTGCCGAATTTCACGCAAGCCCTCCTTAATTGGCGCGATCACGAACGCGGCAACCGCCGCTGTCAAGCCGGGGCGCCGCTAGGCAGCCTTCCGGGGCTGGGTTAGGGTCGCGCATCCAAGCCGGAGGAACACGATGATCGATCTGCATTACTGGCCGACACCGAACGGCAAGAAGGTGACGATCCTGCTCGAGGAGGCCGGGGTCGAGTACAAGATCGTGCCGTGCAATATTCAGCAGGGCGACCAGTTCGCGCCGGAATTCTTGGCGATCAACCCGAACCACCGGATGCCGACGATGGTGGATCATGCGCCAAAGGGCGGCGGCGCGCCGATCGCCGTGTTCGAGTCGGGCGCCATCATGATGTACATCGCCGAGAAGGTCGGAAAGTTCTGGCCGCAGGATTTGCGTGGCAAATACGAGGTTACGCAATGGGTGATGTGGCAGATGGCCAACCAGGGGCCGAAGCTCGGTGAATGCGGCCATTTCCGCCGCGCCGGCCCGGAGGCGGGCGACCTGACGTACCCGATCCGCCGCTTCACCGACGAAGCCAACCGGCTCTACGGTGTCCTCAACAACCGGCTCTACAAGAGCCGCTATGTCGCCGGCGACGAATACACGATCGCCGACATGATCTGCTATCCGTGGACGGTGAACTGGAAGGCGCAAGGCCAGGAAATCAACGAGTTCAAGCACTTTAAGCGCTGGTTCGATGAGATCGGCGAGCGTCCCGCGGTCAAGCGCGGCATGGCGGCCGGCACCAACCTGCCGCCCGACCCGGCCTCGTTGAGCGACGAGGACCGGGCCCGCATCCGCAAGATCATGTACAACCAGCGGGCGATCCCGGTGCCGGCGTAAGCGGCGCCTCACCTTGCCCGGCGGCGGGCCGATTTCTATGATCCGGCCCATGCCGTCGCCGAGCGACAACGCTGCTGCTCGCGGACCGTCGGTCCGCGCCATTCCCGAGGGCGACAACCGCGAGCGCACGATCTGCGCCGATTGCGGCTACATCCTCTACGACAACCCGAAAATCGTCGTCGGCAGCGTGGCGCGGTGGGGCGACCGGATCCTGCTGTGCCGGCGGTCGATCAACCCGCGGCGCGGCTTCTGGACGCTGCCGGCCGGCTATCTCGAATTGCACGAGGCGACCAGCGCCGGCGCCGAGCGCGAGGCCTGGGAAGAGGCGCAGGCACGGATCGAAATCGAAGGGTTGCTGGCGATCTATGACATCCCGCGCATCAGCCAGGTGCAGCTGATCTACCGCGCCCGGCTACTCGACGAGGCGGTCGCGCCGGGGCCGGAAAGCCTCGAAGTCGGCCTGTTTCAGTGGGACGAAATCCCGTGGGACGAGATCGCGTTTCCGTCGGTGCATTGGGCGCTGCACCACGAGCACGAGGCACAGGCGAGCGGCGATTACTCCGTGCGGCACAATCCACCGCCCGAGCCGGTGGGGCGGCCGCTAGGGCTCTAGCCCGACCAGGCTGCGGGCATAGGAGCGGGCGTCGAACGGACGCAAATCCTCGGCGCCCTCGCCAATGCCGATCGCATGGATCGGGATGCCGTATTTCTCGGCCAGCGAGACGAGGACGCCGCCCTTGGCGGTGCCGTCGAGCTTGGTCATCACAATGCCGGTGACGCCGACCATGTCGCGGAAGATTTCAGCCTGGGCATGCGCGTTCTGGCCGACGGTCGCGTCGAGCACCAGCAGCACCGCGTGCGGCGCCTCGGCATCAACCTTCTTCAACACGCGCACGATCTTCTGCAACTCAGCCATCAGATCGGCCTTGTTCTGCAGCCGGCCGGCGGTGTCGATCAGCAGCACATCGGCGCCCTCGGCCTTGGCTTGGGTCAGTGCGTCGAAGGCGAGGCCGGCGGCGTCGGAGCCCGTGGGCCGCGTCAGCACCGGGCAGCCGGCGCGCTCGCCCCAGATCTGCAATTGCTCGACCGCCGCGGCGCGGAAGGTGTCGCCGGCAGCCAGCACGACCCGCTTGCCGTCGCCGGCATATTGCTTGGCCAATTTGCCGATCGTAGTCGTCTTGCCGCTGCCGTTGACCCCAACGACGAGAACCACGAACGGCTTCTTTGCCGGATCGAGACGCAGCGGCCGTTGCACCCGCTCGATCAGGCGGATCACCTCGTCGGCCAGCGCAGCGCGCACTTCCTCCGGCGAGACCTCCTGATTGAAGCGGGTGCGGCGCAGGCTTTCGACCACCTCGCCAGAGACGCCAATCCCCATATCGCTGGCGATCAGCAGTTCTTCCAATTCCTCCAGCGCCTCGCCGTCGAGCCGCCGGCGGCGGAAGATGACGTTGATCCCGTCGTTGAGCCGGGTGGAGCTTTTCGACAGCCCCTGCCGCAGACGGGCAAACCAGCGGCCACGCTCCTCCTGTTGCGGCTCGACCGGCTCGGCGGTCTCGGCCACGGCGGGATCAGGATTGGCGGCGGCTTCGTCGGCAACGTCGCGGCGCCAGAACCTCATCGCAGCGGCTCCCCGACCAGGCGGCTGCCATGTAGCGCGACAAAGCGCATGCGGTGCAGCGAACCCGCGCGCAACTCGGCGGAACAGTCGATCTCGGCGTAGAACGGCGCGCGGCCGCGGCCAGGCCGCTCGATCAAGACTTCGCCGGTGCCGCCGATGCGGGCGCGCAGATCGGCTGCGAGCGCCGCCGCGCCGGCTTGGCGCAAACTGGCCGCACGCGCGCGGACGATGCCGGGATCGACCGGCGGCATCCGCGCCGCCGGGGTGCCCGGTCGCGGGCTGTAGGGGAAGACGTGCAGAAACGCGATGCCGCATTCCGCCACGAGATCGAGGCTGCGGCGGAACATTTCGTCGGTTTCAGTCGGGAAGCCAGCGATCAGATCGGCGCCGATCGCGATGTCCAGTCGGAGTTCGCGGGCGCGGCGGGCACAGGCGATCGCGTCGGACCGGCTGTGGCGGCGCTTCATCCGCTTCAGGACAAGATCGTCGCCCGCTTGCAGCGACAAATGAAGATGGGGCATCAGCCGCGGCTCAGACCCAAGCAGATCCCACAGCTCGGCGTCGATCTCGCTCGGGTCGAGCGAGGAGAGGCGCAGCCGCGGCAGCTCGGGCACCGCGGCGAGCAGGCTCTGCACCATCCGGCCGAGGCTCGGGTGTTCGGGCAGGTCGGCGCCGTAGGCGGTCAGATCGACCCCCGTCAGCACGATTTCGCGGGCGCCCTCGGCTACGCGGCCCCGAGCCTGTTCGACGATATCGCTCAGCGGCAGCGACCGGCTCGGGCCGCGGGCATAGGGGATGATGCAGAAGGTGCAGCGATGGTCGCAGCCCTGCTGCACCTGGAGATAGGCGCGGGCACGGACCGACCCCTCACCCGCCCTCGGCTCCACCTCGGGCACGCTCTCCCCGTAAACGGGGCGAGGGGCAAGGCAGTAGCTCTCGGCCTTCAGCTTCGCCTGATTGTCGAGCACGAGATCGACTTCCGGCATCGCTGCGTAGCGCTCGGGCGACAGCGCCGCAGCGCAACCGGTGACGATGATCCGGCGGCCGGGATGCTCGCGGCGGGCGCGGCGGATCGCCTGCCCCGCCTGACGTTCGGCCTCGGCGGTGACGGCGCAGGTGTTGACGATCACCGCGTCTTCGAGCCCGGCCTGGCGCGCGGCGCCGCGGATCACCTCGCTCTCGAACGCGTTGAGGCGACAGCCGAAGGTGACGATATCGACCGCGGTCATCGGCCGCCGATCCAACCGGCGTCGAAGCTGCCTTCGAAGCTGAGCGCCGCCGGGCCGGTCATCACGACGTGTCCGTCATCGCGCCAGGCGATGTCGAGCCGACCGCCATCGAGCAGCACCGCGGCTGTGCGCCCGGTCAGATTGCGCCGATGGGCGGCGACGAGGGCGGCGCAAGCCCCACTGCCGCAGGCCGGGGTCAGTCCGGCGCCGCGCTCCCAGACCCTCAGCCTGATCGTGCCGGGATCGCGCACCGTCGCCACGCCGATATTGGCGCGCTCGGGAAACAGCTTGTCGTGCTCCAAGACCGGCCCAAGCGCGGCGAGGTCGATCGCCTCAGCATCGGCCACGAAGAACGTCGCGTGCGGGTTGCCGATATTGGTACAAACCGGCTCGGCCAGGGGGCCGTGCACGAGATCGACCCGCAGCGTGTCCATCGGGCGTGCCAGCGGGATGTCGCGCCACTCGGTGCGCGGCACGCTCATGGCGACCGAGATGCGGCCGTCGGGCACGGTCTCGGCTTCGAGCAGCCCGGCCGCGGTCTCGATCCGGATGTGCCGGTCGCCGGTTCCGTCCGCCAGCAGCGCCGCGACGCAGCGGGTGCCGTTGCCGCAGGCTTCGGCCTCGCCGCCATCCGGGTTGCGGATACGCATGAACACCTGCGCAGCCGGGTCGTGCGGCGGCTCCAGCAGGATCACCTGGTCGCAACCGATCCCGGTGCGCCGGTCGGCGAGGATGCGGGCGGCCGCGGCGTCGATCGCGACCGGCTGCGCGCGCAGATCGACGATGACGAAGTCGTTGCCGAGCCCGTGCATCTTGCGGAACGCGATCCTGCCCATGGCCCGCTTATATGGCGGCCGATCGGGGCCTGTCCAACGCCCGGCTCCCCGCAGTTGCAGCGCGCCCGGCCGGCTGGCACGCTTCGGCGATGACCATCATCCGCCTTTGCCGCGACGAGGAACGGACCGAAATTCTTGCGATCGTCAACGCCGCGGCCGAAGCCTATCGCGGCGTGATCCCGGCCGATCGCTGGCACGACCCCTACATGCCGGCCGACGAACTCGATGCCGAGATTGCCGCCGGCGTCGCATTCTGGGGCTTCGAAGAAAATGGCGTCCTTGCCGGCGTGATGGGCATTCAGCCGGTAAAGGACGTCGATCTGATCCGCCATGCCTATGTGCTGCCCGGTGATCAGCGTCGCGGCGTCGGCGGCGCGCTGTTGCGGCATCTGCGGGGCCTCACCACGCGCCGGATGCTGATCGGCACCTGGGCGGCCGCGGAGTGGGCGATCCGGTTCTACCAACGGCACGGCTTCGAACTGGTCACGCCCGCCCGCAAGACGATCCTGCTGAAGACCTACTGGACCGTGCCGGACCGGCAGATCGAGACCTCCGTGGTGTTGGCCAATCCGCCGTACGAACGGTCATCGACCGAGCGCGCTGCCTAGCCGGCGGGCGAAGCAGGCGGCTGCTTCGGTTTGGCGGGGGCCGAGCGGCCCTGGCCGTCTGCCTTGGCCGGCTCACCCTTAACCGGCTCGCCCTTCGCCGGCGCCTCCGCGGCGGTGCGGGTTGCGGCCTTCTTGGCGGCAGCGAGCTTGGCTTTGCGTGCCTTGTCGGCGGCGAGTTTGGTGGCGCGCTGCTTCGCCCTTGCGGCGGCGACTTTGGCAGCCCGGCGCTTGTCGCGTAGCGAAACGTGGCGGCGCGTATCGCGACGACTGGAGCTGACCACCTTGGCGCGTGCCCGCGGTGCCTCCTCTTCGACCACTTCGGGACGCGGCATGCGCGGGTGAACGATGCCGCCGCTGCCGAGCGGCGCACCGGCTTCGTTGCTGAAATAGTTCGGCACCCCACCCGGGGCGGTGAAGTTCTTGGTCTGCGCGGCCGCGGCGGTCGCAATCGCGATAAGCCCGGCCGCCAGGATCAGGAGCCTCACCGGCGACCGTCCTTCCATTCGGCGTAGGTGATGCGGTCCATCTCGAACAGATCGGTGGTGCGCGCATACCAGCCGCGGCCATGCATGCGCCCTACGAGCCGCAACTGATCGGTCTTCACATAGAACCGTTCCGGGTCGACCAAACCGTCGCGGATGTGAATGTGGATCACCCGCCCGACCTCCATCGTCGAGCGGTCGCCGAGCGACAGGCCGGTGATGCGCTTGCATTCAAAGCTGACCGGCGACTCGACGATCCGCGGCGGCCGCACCCCGACCGACGGGACCGCGCGCAGGCCGGCGATCTCGAGTTCGCCCGTCGCGGTCGGGAAATCGACGGCGCAGACGTTCATCCGCTCAGCGATCTCCTCGTCGACAAGATTGACGACGAACTCGCCGGTATCGCGGATGTTGCGTTCGGTGTCCTTGTAGCCGTCGGCCCCATTGGGCGCGCTCGGATCTCCCGGGCTGATGCCGAGCACGACGACCGGCGGCCGCGAGCTGACCGCGTTGAAGAAACTGAACGGCGCGGCATTGACCCGGCCCTCACAATCCACCGTGGTTGCCAAGGCGATCGGCCGCGGCACGACGGTGCTGATCAGCAGCTTGTAGGCGTTCTGCTCGCCGATTTTCGCAAGGTCGAAATGCATCCTGCCGTTCCTCCGCGGCTATGGCGGCGCGCAGCATAGGAGTATTCGCCCGACGCGCCAGCGCGATCCACCCGACGACGTGATGAAGCGCGGCCGATGGGACAAGCGACCATTACCTGTTTCTGCAGTGAATCAGCAGGTCGGAGCAGGTCTTCGCCTGCGACGAAACCGGCCCCTCTTTAACCCAACCCCCTTTCCCTGCTTCTGCAGGGAATCAGCAGCGAAGCTGTAGCAAAACCGTTCGTGGTGTTTGGGAATTCTATGTTCTTAGCTTGTTCTCTGACCCGCCATTGTCAAGGGCGGATGCGAAGGACGAGACCGCCTATAACCCGAGCAATGCCGGACGAACCGATCACCGATCGCATTGCGGCGCCGGCTGTGGCTCGGCGGCGCGGGCGGCGGGTCAGCCCGGCGCTGGCGGGCGCCCTGGTTGCGCTAGCGCTGGCGGCGGCAATCGCGCCGGCGCTGCTGCCCGGCACCTCGATCAGCCGCGAGGCGGTGCCGGTCGCGGCCGGCGCGATCTTTGCCGCCAGCTACCTGGCGCTGGCGGTCGGGCGGGTGCCGGGACTGGCGATCGACCGGGCCGGCGTCGCCCTGGTCGGCGCGGCGCTGATGGTCGCCTGCGGAGCGATGCCGCTCGCCGAGGCCTATCGGGCGATCGATCTCGACACGCTGACCCTGCTGCTCGGGATGATGATCGTCGTCGCCAACCTGCGTCTCGCCGGATTTTTCAACGCAGCGAGCGCCTGGGCAATCGGCCGGGCCGGCAGCCCGCTCGCCTTGCTGGCGGCAATCGTCGGCGTGTCCGGCGTGCTCTCCGCCTTTCTGGTCAACGACGCCGTCTGCCTGGTGCTGGCGCCGCTGGTGCTCGAATTGACTACCGCGCTGCGGCGAAATCCGGTGCCCTACCTGCTGGCGGTGGCGATGGCGGCGAATGTCGGGTCGACCGCGACGATCACCGGCAATCCGCAGAACATGATGATCGGCAGCCTGTCGCAGATCCCGTACGCGCAGTTCGCGGCGGCGCTGGCGCCGGTCGCCGGCGCGGGGCTGATCGTGACCGTCGCCCTGATCGCGCTGTTGCACCGGAACGAATTCGCCGGCGCAACACCGTTGGCCGCACGGATCGTGCCGGCGCGGTTGCACCGGGTGCTGATGTGGCGGGCGCTGGGGGCGGCGGCGATTCTGATTGTACTGTTCTTCGCCGGCCAGCCGCCGGCAAAGGCCGCGATCGTGATCGGGGGCCTGCTGCTGCTGACGCGGCGGGTGCGCAGCGAGCGGGTCTATGCCCAGATCGACTGGTCGCTGCTGCTGATGTTCGCCGGTCTTTTCATCATCGTCGCCGGCGCGGAACGGGTATTGCTCACCCCGGACACGATCGCGGTTGCCGGGACGCTGCATCTCGATCGCGTGCCGGCGCTTAGCGCGGTGACGGCGGTTCTCTCCAATCTGGTCAGCAACGTGCCGGCGGTGCTGGTGTTGAGACCGTTCGTGGAGCCGTTGGCCGATCCGAAGACGGCGTGGTTGACCGTGGCGATGGCCTCGACCCTGGCCGGCAATCTGACCGTGATCGGCTCGATCGCCAATCTGATCGTGGTGCAGCGCGCGGCGGCCGGCGGCGTGACCATCGGACTCTGGGATTATTGCCGGGTCGGCGTGCCGCTGACCCTGCTGACGCTGGCGATCGGAACGATGTGGCTGTCGTCGTGACGGTTACCGCTTCTCCGGCGCGATATCCCGGACGCGAGCGACGAATTCGGCGATCTCTTCACGCGGATAACTCAGTGTCACTCGCTGGGTGGAGGCTGGCTGCTGGGCGAGAGAGACACCAGGACGCCACTCGGTCGCCGGCCGGATCGGCCGCGGTGTGAAGCCGCCGCCGCAATTCGGACAGACATTGTGGAGCACCGTCTCGACGCAATCGGCGCAGAAGGTGCACTCGTAACTGCAGATCCGCGCCTCCGTGGCGTCCGGCGGCAGGTCCTTGTCGCACCATTCGCAATTCGGCCGGAGCTGCAACATCGCACAGTCACCTCGCGGCGAGCCGGGCGGCCGCGGACTCGACCGCTTGCCGCCGTTGTCCGGCCAGCGCCTCGTTTCGCCGGCGCAACAGCGCCAGGATTTCTGCCGGCGCGGTGTCTGGATCACCGGAATCGAAGGGTGGTGCGGGCGCATATTCGATCTGCAACTGGATTGCCTGCGCCGTTTCGGGCCCGACGATCTCGCTTGCCAGAGTGAGCGCGAAGTCGATGCCGGCGGTGACGCCGCCGCCGGTGATGATATTGCCGTCGCGCACGACGCGGGCCGGATCGGGGGTCGCGCCGAACGCCGGCAGCAGGTCGCGCCATAGCCAGTGACAGGCGGCGCGCTTGCCGCGCAGTAGACCCGCGGCGCCGAGCGCCAAAGAGCCGGTGCACACCGAGGTGATATAGCGCGCGGTTGCAGCCAGGCGACGCAGCTCGGCGAGAAAGGTTTGGTCGTGGATGGCGTTTTCGGTGGTGCCGCGCCCGCCCGGCACGCAGATCACGTCGCAGCGGGGAATGTCGGCCAAGCGGCGCAAACCGGCGAAGGTGATGCCCTGGGTCTCGATCGCGCCGCCGGCGGCGCTGGCCAGAATCACGGTCGCGCCAGGGATCGACGAGAACACCTGGTGCGGCCCGGTGAAGTCGAGCTGGGTCACGCCCGGGAACAGCGCGAACACAACGGTCAGCTTGCGGTCATCGCTCATGGCGGAAAGCTCCATCGGATTTGACAGCCGATCCTATGGCGGAATACGGTGCGGCTTAAATGACCTATTTCCCTCGTTTCAGGCCATGAAACGGACGGTCGCCGTTCTGATCTTTCCAGAGTTCCAGCTGCTCGACGCGGCCGGGCCGATCACGGTGTTCGAAGCAGCCGCGCGCCTGAGCGGCGTGCCATATCGGATACGGGTCATCGCCCGCGACCCCGGCCCGGTCACGAGCTCGTCGGGCGTGCAGATGGTGGCCGAGGCATTTCCGGACGAACCGATCGACACGCTGCTGGTCGCCGGCGGCTGGGGCACGCGCGAGGCCTCAGTGTGCGCCGACACGCTGGCATTCGTCCGCGCCGCCGCGAAGCGTGCGCGTCGGGTCGCCAGCGTCTGCTCGGGCGCCTTCATCCTTGCCGTGGCAGGATTGCTCGACGGCCGGCGGGCGACGACGCATTGGGCGCGCGCCGCCGAACTGGCTCGCGCCTTTCCGCAGATCGAGGTCGAGCCGGATCGCATCTTCATTCGCGACGGCGCGATCTGGACCTCGGCCGGGATCACCGCCGGGATCGATCTGGCGCTGGCGCTGGTCGCCGACGACCATGGCGAGGCAATCGCCAAGCGCGCGGCGCAGCACCTCGTCGTCTATCACCGTCGGCCTGGCGGGCAATCGCAATTCTCGGCCCTGCTCGAAGCCGACCGGCCGGACAGCCGCTTCTCGCCGCTGCTCGCCTGGGCGCGCGAACGGCTCGGCGAGCGCCTTCCGGTCGAGCGGCTGGCGGATCGGGCGGCGATGAGCCCGCGCCACTTCGCCAGGAGTTTCACCGCCGAAACGGGCATGACGCCGGCGAAGGCGATAGAGCGGCTGCGGCTCGAAGCGGCGCGCGAGCGGGTCGAGGGCAGCGCCGAGCCGATCGAGATCGTCGCGGCGCAGACCGGGTTTCGCGATCCGGAACGGATGCGACGGTCGTTCATCCGGGCCTTCGGCCAACCGCCGCAGGCGCTGCGCCGCAGCGCGAGAACCGCCGCGGCGGCCGATTAGGCACGCTCGGCGACAGGATTTATGATCGGCGGAACAAGCCTGGGGAGGCCGGCGATGCGGACCAGCAGCGATCATATTCTGACCAGTCATGTCGGCAGCCTGCCCCGGCCGGACGCGCTGATCGAAGCCAACCGGGCGCGCGAGACCAGCGAAGGGATTGATCCCAACCAGTTCGAGGCGGTGCTGAGCGCCGCCGTGCGCGGCGTCGTGCGGCAGCAGACCGAGATCGGTATTGACGTGCCGGGCGACGGCGAGTTCGGCAAGGCGATGGCGCAGCGGGTCAATTATGGCTCGTGGTGGCGCTATTCCTGGCAGCGGCTCGGCGGGATCGAGCCCGGCAGCCAGACGCTCTATCAGATGGCACCGCGCCGGTCGAAACCCGGCGAGGTCGTGCTGACCAGCTTTGGCGACCGCCGCGACCGCACGCAATTCGCCGCTGCCTACAACGACCCCGAGTCCGGGATCACCACGGGGCCGCGACCGCCCTCGCCGGTCTGCACCGGCCCGCTGACCTATGCCGGGCAGGATCTGATCCGCGCCGACATCGCCAATTTCAAAACAGCGCTCGCCGCCGCTCAGGTGACCGAAGGCTTTATGACCGCGGTCGCTCCGGCGAGCTGCGCCCGGATCGACAACACCTATTACAAGAGCGACGAAGAGTTTCTCTACGCCTGCGCCGAGGCGATGCATGAGGAATACAAGGCGATCGTCGATGCCGGGATTGTCCTGCAGCTCGACGACCCATGCCTCGCCGAGGGCTGGGACCAGGTCAACCCCGAGCCCTCGGTCGAGGATTACCGAAGGCTCGTGAGGCTGTGGATCGCGGCGCTGAACCATGCGATCGGCGGGCTGCCGCCCGAGCGCATCCGGCTGCATCTGTGCTGGGGCAGCTGGCATGGGCCGCATGTGACCGACATCCCGATGCGCGACATCATCGAGGTCGTGCTCAAGGCCAATGTTGGAGCGATCTCGTTCGAAGCAGGGAATGTGCGTCACGAGCACGAATGGCGGGTCTGGCAGGAGGTGAAGCTGCCAGACGATAAGATCATCCTGCCGGGGGTCGTCAGCCACGCCACAAATGTCGTCGAGCATCGCGAACTGGTCGCCGACCGCATCTGCCGCTTCGCCGATATCGTCGGGCGGGAGCGGGTCATCGCCTCGACCGATTGCGGCCTCGGCGGCCGCATCCATCCGCAGATCGCCTGGGCCAAGCTGGAGGCGCTGGTGCGCGGCGCCGAACTCTCCACCAAGCGGCTGTGGCGCTGAAATCCGGCGGCGCAATGGCAGACGCCGACGGCCAGGGCGCGCGCGCCGCAATGTACAGCGCGAACCGGCTGAAGCTCGGCCTGTTCGGCGCCAATTGCTCCTCCGGCCGGGCCGTCACGATGGTCCCGGAGCGCTGGTCCGGCAGCTGGGCCGATTGCCTGCGGCTCGCGCAGATGGCCGACGAGGCCGGTATCGAGTTCATCCTGCCGATCGGCCGCTGGAAAGGTTATGGCGGCGACACCGATTACCAAGGCGAGACCTTCGAGACGGTGACCTGGGCCGCCGGCCTACTCGCGCAGACCAGCCGGCTCACCGTGTTCGGGACTGTGCACGCGCCGCTGATCCCGCCGCTGATCGCGGCCAAGGAATTCGTCACCGCCGACCACATCGGCGCGGGGCGGTTCGGTCTCAACGTCGTCTGCGGCTGGAACGAGGGCGAGTTCGAGATGTTCGGCGCTTCGCTGTGCGACCACGAGATGCGCTACGAGTACGCACAGGAATGGCTCGATATTATCAAGCTGGCATGGTCGGCGCCGGACGATTTCGACTTTGACGGAGCCTTCTTCAACCTGCGGCGGGTTCGGGCGAAGCCCAAGCCGTACGGCAGGACGCGGCCGCTGATCATGAATGCCGGCGCATCGCCGACCGGCCAATCATTTGCGGTCCGCAATTGCGACGCGCTGTTTTCCCATGTCTCGGGTGTCGAGCGGCTGGCCGATACCGCGGGGCATATCCGAGCCGTCAACGCGCTCGCCCGGCAAGCCGGGCGAGAGATCGATGTCTATACGGTCGGGGTCGTTACCTGCCGGCCGACTGTCCGGGAGGCCGAGGCATACTGGCGCCATTGCATCGTCGACAATGCCGATTGGGCGGCGGTCGACAATATCCTGGCGATGCGCAACATCACGCCGGCGACGCACGGGCCGGAAGAGTTCGGGCGACTGCGCAAGCATCAAGCAAACGGCATGGGCGGGCTGCCGTTGGTCGGCGACCCGGACACGGTGGCGCAGCAGATGGCCCGTCTCGCCGAGGCCGGCCTCGCCGGGATCGCGGTCTCGTTCGTCAACTACCTCGACGAGCTGCCGTATTTCTGCGCCGAGGTCCTGCCACGGCTCGCCCGGCTGGGGCTGCGCGCGCCGACCTGATGTTTCCCGGTGGCGCCCGGCGATTGACACTGCCCTGCCCCGCTCCTAGCTTCACGCGCACTGCATAGAGCAGATGAAATGTTCGCTCCCTGCGGGGAGCCGGCCGGTCCGCGAGTGTCGCGCACCGGCCTAAGACGCATTGGCGGAGAGCGCTGTAGATGTTCGAAAGCCTGAGCGATCGCCTGACCGACGTCTTCGACCGGCTGCGCGGCCGCGGCGCGCTGAGCGAGGACGATGTCGGCGCCGCGATGCGGGAAATCCGGGTGGCGTTGCTCGAAGCGGATGTCGCGCTGCCGGTCGTGCGCGACTTCATCGCCGCGGTGCGCGAGAAGGCGGTCGGCCAGGATGTGGTCCGCTCGGTGACGCCGGGGCAGATGGTGGTCAAGATCGTCCACGATCACCTCGTCGAGGTGCTCGGCGGCGGAGAGGCGGACCCCAGCCGGGCCGATGGGCTGGATTTGAATGCGCCGTCGCCGGTCGCCGTGATGCTGGTCGGACTGCAGGGTTCGGGCAAGACGACCACGGCCGCGAAGATCGCGCTCAGGCTGAAGAACCGCGAGCGCAAGAAGGTGCTGATGGCCTCGCTCGACGTGCAGCGGCCGGCGGCGCAGGAGCAATTGGCGCAGCTCGGGCGGCAGGTCGGGGTCGCGACGCTGCCGATCGTCGCCGGTCAGCGGCCGGTCGAGATCGCCCGACGTGCGCTGCAGACCGGGCGCAGCGAGGGCTACGACGTCGTGCTGCTCGACACCGCCGGGCGGCTGCACGTCAACGAGGAGCTGATGCTCGAAGTCGCCGCCGTGCGCGAGGCGGCCAACCCGCACCAGACGCTGCTGGTCGCCGACGCGATGACCGGCCAGGACGCGGTCAATGTCGCCAAATCCTTCGGCGAACGTGCCGGGCTGACCGGCATCGTGCTGACCCGCGTCGATGGCGACGCACGCGGCGGCGCGGCGCTGTCGATGCGGGCGATCACCGGCAAGCCGATCGTGCTGCTCGGCACCGGTGAAAAGGTCGAGGCGCTGGAGCCGTTCCACCCGGAGCGCATCGCCGGCCGCATCCTCGGCATGGGCGATGTCGTCAGCCTGGTCGAGAAGGCGGCGGAAACGGCCGATCAGGACGAGGCCGAGAAGCTCGCTCGCAAGATGCAGAAGGGCGAGTTCGATCTCGACGACCTGGCCGGCCAACTGCGCCAGATCCGCCGGATGGGCGGGATGAGCGGCATGCTCGGCATGCTGCCGGGCATCGGCAAGGTCAAGAAGCAGCTCGACGAAGCCAATATCGACGAGACGGTGATCAAGCGGCAGGAGGCGATCATCGGCTCGATGACCCGCTCCGAGCGCAAGAACCCGAAGGTGCTGAACGGCTCGCGCCGACGCCGGATCGCGACCGGCTCCGGCACCTCGGTGCAGGATGTGAACCGGCTCTTGAAGCAGTATCAGGACATGGCCGGGATGATGAAGCGGGTCAAAAAACTCGGCCAAAAGGGGCTGATGCGGCACGGCCTCGCCGGGCTGATGCCGCAAGGTTTCCGGCGGTAGCCGTTCGCCGCCATTGCAATATTTCTTGAGAGGAAGTGACTGATGTCTTTGAAAATTCGCCTCGCCCGCGGCGGCGCCAAGAAGCGCCCGTTCTATGCGATCGTCGTCGCCGATGCGCGCAGTCCGCGCGACGGCCGCTTTATCGAGAAGCTCGGCACCTACAACCCGATGCTCGACCGCGGCCATGCGGAGCGCGTCACCCTCAAGGAAGAGCGGATCAAGCATTGGCTTGGGGTCGGCGCGCAGCCGAGCGACCGGGTCGCGCGCTTTCTCGGCGATGCCGGGCTGATCGAGAAGCCGGCGCAGCGCGAGACGCCGCAAAAATCGGCGCCGAAAGCGAAGGCGCAGGAGCGCGCCAAGCAGGCCGCCGACGCCGCTGGCGCCGCCGCCGGCAGCGCCTGACCAGGCGGCACGATGCTGCAGGCTCAACCCGCGTCCTTCGAGATGCGCTCCGGCTTCGCCGGGAGCGCTCCTCAGGATGAGGGGCGTCCTTGATGGCATCAAAAACCGACCTCATCCTGAGGAGCCCGCGCAGCGGGCGTCTCGAAGGACGCAGTGCGCCCATCCAGCCTGAGTCCAAAGCACCGCCGTCAAAGCGCGTCTGTGTCGGAGTCGTCGCCGGGGCGCACGGGGTGCGCGGCGCGGTGCGGATCAAGAGCTTCACCGCCGAGCCGAAAGGGATCGTGCAATACGGCCCGGTCGAGGATGAAAGCGGCCAGCGGAAATTCGAGCTGCGCTTTGTCGGCCTCGCGAAAGGCGTGGTCCTGGCGCATCTGTCGGGCATCGCAGACCGCGACCAGGCCGAGGCGTTGCGTGGGATGCGATTGTACCTGCCGCGCGAGGCGCTGCCGCCGCCAGAGGAGGACGAGTACTACCACGCCGACCTGATCGGCCTCGCAGCGGTGCTCGGCGACGGCACCAGCATCGGCACGGTGCAGGCAGTGCACGATTTCGGGGCCGGGGATTGCCTGGAGATCGCCCGGCCTGAGCGGCAGCCCTTAATGGTACCGTTCACCCGCGCCGCCGTGCCGGTCGTCGATCTCGCCGGGGGACGGGTCGTCCTCGACCCGCCGGCGGGTCTGCTCGACACACCAACCCAGGCGGTGAAGCGGCGGGAGGCGCAGCCGGCATGAGCTGGCTGGCGACCGTGCTGACGATCTTCCCGGAGATGCTGCCGGGCCCCCTCGCCCATTCGCTCGCCGGTAAGGCGCTGCAGGCCGGGCTGTGGCGGCTCGAAATGGTGGACATCCGCGACTTCGCGCGCGATAAACACCGCTCCGTTGACGATGCCCCGTTTGGCGGCGGTCCGGGGATGGTCATGCGGCCCGATGTTCTCGACAGCGCGATTGCCGGTTCCGGCGGCGTCGGACCGCTCATAAACCTGTCGCCGCGCGGCCGGCGGCTCGACCAGCAGCGGGTGCGCGAGCTGGCGGCGGGTCCGGGCGTGACCGTGATCTGCAGCCGCTTCGAGGGCATCGACGAACGGGTGCTGGAGGTGCGCGGGATCGAGGAGATTAGCCTCGGCGATTTCGTGCTGTCGGGCGGCGAACCGGCGGCGATCGCGCTGATCGACGCCTGCGTGCGGCTGCTGCCCGGGGTGATCGGCGACCCCGAGGCGTTGGCCGAGGAGAGTTTTGCCGAGGGATTGCTCGAATACCCGCACTA
Source organism: Allostellaceae bacterium (assembly GCA_036264235.1). GTDB lineage: Bacteria > Pseudomonadota > Alphaproteobacteria > ATCC43930 > CGMCC-115725 > DATARH01. Next base: position 5,528 of record DATARH010000167.1, on the reverse strand, counting down.
TACGAGGCCGCAGGTCTGGCAGGACCGGACTGTGCCGGAGGTGCTGGTATCGGGCGACCACGGGCGCATCCGCGCCTGGCGCCGGCAGGAGTCGGAGCGGCTGACGCGCGAGCGCCGGCCCGATCTGTGGAAGCGGTACGGTGCCGCCGGGCAATCCGGGGCCGGCGCAAGGCGAGAGGTAGACCAATGAATTTGCTGCAGCAGCTCGAAGCCGAGCAGGTCAAGAAGCTCACCGCGACGCGCGCAGTGCCGCCGTTCCAGCCGGGCGACACGGTCAAGGTCAGCGTCCGCGTCGTCGAAGGTGAGCGCGAACGTATCCAGGCCTTCGAGGGCGTCTGCATCGCCCGCAAGAACGCCGGGATCAACTCGAACTTCACCTTGCGCAAGATCTCCTACGGCGAGGGCGTCGAGCGCATCTTCCCGCTCTATTCGCCGCGCATTACCGCGATCGAGGTCGTGCGGCGCGGCGCGGTGCGGCGCGCGAAGCTCTATTACCTGCGGGCGCGCAGGGGCAAATCGGCTCGCATCGCCGAACGCGGCCGCGAAGACAACCGCCGCGAGCGGGTGCCGGTCACCGGCACCGCCGAAAGCGAAGCGTAACCTACAGCACTCTGGAGTAGTGACGATGGCGCGTCCGCGCACGTTGTTCGACAAGATTTGGGATGACCATGTCATCGCCCCGGCCGGGGAAGGCACCTACCTCCTCTACATCGACCTGCACCTCTGTCACGAGGTGACGACGCCGCAGGCTTTCGAGGGGTTGAAACTCGCCGGGCGCAAGGTGCGCCGGCCGGACGCGACGATCGCGGTCGCCGACCACAACATTCCGACCAGCAACCGCAAGAGCGGCATCGATGAGCCGGAATCGAAGCTGCAGGTCGATACGCTGGAGCGAAACGTCGTCGATTTCGGTGTGCCTTATATTCCAATCGATAGCATCAACCAGGGCATCGTGCACATCATCGGCCCGGAAATGGGCCTGTCGCAGCCCGGCATGACGATCGTCTGCGGCGATAGCCATACCGCGACGCATGGCGCGCTCGGTGCCCTGGCCTTCGGCATCGGCACCTCCGAGGTCGAGCACGTGCTGGCGACGCAGACGCTGATCCAGGCGCATGCCAAGAACATGCTGGTCGAGGTCAACGGCACGCTCGGCGCCGGCGTCAGCCCGAAGGACGTGATCCTGGCGATCATCGGCAAGATCGGCACCGCCGGCGGCACCGGCCACGTTATCGAATATGGCGGCAGCACCTTCCGCTCGATGTCGATGGAAGGCCGCATGACGGTCTGCAACATGGCGATCGAGTCGGGCGCGCGCGCCGGTCTGGTCGCGCCGGACGAAACCACCTTCGACTATGTGAAGGGCCGGCAATACGCGCCGAAGGGCGCGGCCTGGGAGCAAGCGGTCGCCTATTGGCGCACCCTGCCTTCCGATCCGGGCGCGCAGTTCGACAAGAAGGTATCGCTCGATGCGAGCGATATCGCGCCGCATGTCACCTGGGGCACCAACCCGGAGCAGACCGCGCCGATTACCGGCCGGGTGCCCGATCCGGGGGAAATCGACGATCCGCTGAAGCGGGCGGCTGTCGAGCGCGCGCTGCAATACATGCAGCTAAAGCCGAAGACACCACTCAACGAGGTTCCGGTGCAGCGCGTGTTCATCGGCTCCTGCACCAACAGCCGCATCGAGGATCTGCGCGCCGCCGCGGCGGTCGCCAAGGGTCGCAAGGTCGCCCAGGGTGTGCGGGCGATGGTCGTCCCCGGATCGGGCTTGGTGAAGCACCAGGCCGAGGAGGAAGGGCTCGACCGCATCTTCCTCGAAGCCGGTTTCGAATGGCGTGAGCCCGGCTGCTCGAACTGCATGTCAATGAACCCCGACAGGGCGATGAACGGCGAACGCATCGCCTCGACCTCGAACCGCAATTTCGAAGGGCGCCAGGGTCCCGGAGCGAAGACGCATCTGGTCGGCCCGGCGATGGCCGCCGCCGCCGCTGTCACGGGTCACCTGACCGATGTGCGGCAACTAGGCTAGGGATCACGCAGATGGAAAAATTCACCCAGCTGAGCGGCGTCGCGGCGCCGATGCCGATGATCAACATCGATACCGACAAGATCTTCCCGGCGATTCATCTGCGCACGATCAAGCGCACCGGCCTGGCGAAGCATTTGTTCGAGGAAATCCGGTTTCGTCCGGACGGGTCGGAGAACCCTGATTTCGTGCTGAATCAGGGCCCTTACCGCAACGCCAAAGTCATCGTCGTCGGCGACAATTTCGGCTGCGGCTCCAGCCGCGAGCACGCGCCCTGGGCGCTGACCGATTTTGGCATCAAATGCGTGATCGCGCCGAGCTTTGCCGACATCTTCTACAACAACTGCTTTAAGAACGGCCTGTTGCCGATCGCACTGCCGCAGGAGACCGTCGACAAGCTGATGGACGACGCCAAGAAAGGCGGCAACGCGGTGCTGACGATCGATCTCGAAAAGCAAACGATCTCGCGGCCGGACGGCGAAATCGTGCATTTCGACATCGACCCGTTCCGGAAGCACTGTCTCGTCAACGGTCTCGACGACATCGGCCTGACCGAGCAGAGGAATGCCGAGATCGCCGGCTACGAGCAGACCCGCCGCGCGGCAAAGCCGTGGCTGTTCGACATGACCGAAACGGCCGGCGCCTAACGACGCCGATTTTTCATATTGTCATGCCCGGTCTTGTGCCGGACATCCACGTCTCTCCGCTCCTCGAATTTGTTCAAGACGTGGATGGCCGGGCCCAGCCCGGCCATGACCGGCTTTGGGATGCACAGTATGAGCGATACCCATCACTCGAACCGCAAGGTCCTCGTGCTCGCCGGCGACGGCATCGGCCCGGAGATCATGCGTGAGACGATGCGCGTCATGGAGTTCTTCGACAAGCGCCGCATCGCCTCGTTCGAGGTGACGGAAGGTTTGGTCGGCGGTTCGGCTTACGATGCGTCCGGCACGCCGCTGACCGACGCCACCTTGGCGCAGGCCCTCGGCGCCGACGCGGTGCTGTTCGGTTCGGTCGGCGGACCGAAATGGGAGACGCTGCCGTTCGAACTGCAGCCCGAACGCGGGTTGTTGCGGCTGCGCAAGGAAATGGATCTATTCGCCAACCTGCGGCCGGCGGTGGTGTTCGAGGCGCTGGCGGAAGCATCCAGCCTGAAGCGCGAGCTCGTGGCCGGGCTCGATCTGATGATCGTGCGCGAATTGACCGGCGGCATCTATTTCGGCGACCCGCGCGGTGTTGAGACGCTGCCGGATGGGACGCGCCGCGGCATCAACACCGAGGTCTACACCGAGGCCGAGATCGAGCGCGTTGTGCGCGCCGGGTTCGATCTGGCGCGCAAACGGAGCCGGCGGCTCTGCGAAGTGGACAAGGCGAACGTCATGGAGTCGGGCGTCCTGTGGCGCGAGGTGGCGCGCCGTGTCGCGCCCGATTATCCCGATGTCGAGCTGTCGTTCATGTACGCCGACAATTGCGCGATGCAGCTGGTGCGCGCGCCGAAGCAATTCGACGTGATCGTCACCAGCAATCTGTTCGGCGATTTGTTGTCGGATTGCGCCGCAATGCTGACGGGATCGCTCGGCATGCTGCCCTCCGCCTCGCTCGGCGCGGCGGATGCGAGCGGCCGGCGCAAGGCGCTGTACGAGCCGGTGCATGGCAGCGCGCCCGACATCGCCGGCAAGAATTTGGCGAACCCCCTCGCCTGTATCCTCTCCTTCGCGATGATGCTGCGCTATTCGTTCGACCTCGCGGACGAGGCGAACCTGATCGAGAACGCGGTGCGGCAGGCGCTCGCCAGCGGCGCGCGTACCGGCGATATCGCGACGAGCGGCGGCGGGCGGATTTCGACGCGTGACATGGGCAATGCGGTGCTGCGCGAATTGGAGAAGGCCGCTTAGCTCGCGATGGCAAATACGCTGAAGGGGAAGATCGCCGCCGGCCAGCTGGTAACGCTGATGTCGGCGCACAATCCGCTATCGGCGCGGCTCGCCGAGGAAGCGGGGTTCGACGGCATCTGGGCGAGCGGCTTCGAATTGTCGGCGGCCTACGGCGTCCCCGACGCCAGTCTCCTGTCGATGACGCAGCATCTCGAGATGACGCGGGCGATGTGCGAGCAGGTGACGGTTCCGATCGTCGCCGATCTCGACACCGGCTACGGCAACGCGATCAATGTCGCGCATGTCGTCGGGGCCTACGCACGAGCCGGCGCCGCGGCGGTGGTGATCGAGGACAAGATTTTTCCGAAGGACACCAGCCTCCTCGCCGGCGGGCGGCAGGAGCTGGTCCGCGCCGCCGAGTTCCAAGGGAAGATCGAGGCGGCGGTCGCGGCCGGCAAGGATCATGGCGTGCTGGTCATCGCCCGCACCGAGGCGCTGATCGCCGATCTCGGGCTCGACGAGGCGCTGATGCGCGGCACCGCCTATGCCGAGGCCGGCGCCGATCTGCTGCTGGTGCATTCGAAAAAGAAGACCGCCGACGAGATCGTCGCGTTCTCGCAGCGCTGGCGCGGCGCGATCCCGATCGTGCTGGTGCCGACCGCCTATCCGGAGATGACCGAAGCGCGGGCGCGCGAACTTGGCAATATCGCGGTGCTGATCTATGCCAACCACGCGATCCGCGCCGCGGTGACGGCGATGCGGAAGGTGTTCGCCGAGATCAAGCGGGACGCCGGCATCCACAATGTCGACAAGCAGATCGCCTCGGTCGAGGACATCTTCGAGCTGCAGCGCGTCGCCGCGATGAAGGCGGCGGAGAAGAAGTACTTGCGCTAACGCTCCCTTACGCGAACAGGCGCTCTTTTTCGAGACCCTTGTACATGTCGGCGACGAACTCGCCGTAGCCGTTCCACATCAGCGTCGGCTTGCGCTCGTCGGTGCCGAGCACGCGCTCCGATGCCTGGCTCCAGCGCGGATGCGGCACCTGCGGGTTCACATTGGCCCAGAACCCGTACTCGCTCGCCTGCAGCGCTTCCCAATAGGATTTCGGCCGCTTGTCGGTGAACTCGAAATGGACGATCGACTTCACCGATTTGAAGCCGTATTTCCACGGTGTCACCAGTCGCAGCGGCGCCCCGTCCTGTTTCGGCGTCGGCTTGCCATACATGCCGGTGACCAGAAAGGCGAGGTCGTTCGCCGCCTCGGCCATCGTCAGCCCTTCGACATACGGCCACGGGTAGAAAAACTTGTTCTGCTCCGGCGCGGTCTTCGGGTCGAGGAAGGTCTCCATCTTCACGTAAGTCGCCGAGCCCAATGGCTTGGCCATGTCGAGCAGCGCATTCATCGGGAAGCCGGTCCACGGCACCGCCATCGACCAGGCCTCGACGCAGCGGTGACGATAGAGCCGCTCTTCGAGGCCGACCCTCTTCAGCAGATCGTCGATGCCGAGCGTCATCGGCTTCTCGACCATGCCGTCGATCTTGATCGTCCACGGCCGCACCTTCAGCGCCTGGGCGTCGTGCCAGATGTCCTTCTCGGTGCCGAATTCGTAGAAATTGTTGTAGGTC
>DATARH010000159.1:0-20130 GCA_036264235.1 Allostellaceae bacterium | reverse complement strand
GCCTGGGCCGAGCTCGATTGGCTCGGCCAGGAGATCGGGTTAGGCCAGGCGCGGTTGCGGGTCATCGCCGCGATCACCCGCTGCGCCGCGACCGAGGTCAATCCGGCGACAGCGGTGCGGGACCTCGATGTGGTCGGCGCGCTGCGCAGCCAGTTCGGTCACAATCTGATGGGGCTTTACGCCGAGGTCACAACCGCCGGCGAGATCGCCAAGGGCGACTGCCTGGACATCCTGGCGCCGATGTGAACGCGAAGTCGGTTGACGCCGACTGACCGAAATGCGAACCACTGCCGCTACTTAGGGAGGAGCGCGGCAGGACGATGGAGCTGCTGCTGCAGCAGGTCATGGCGGGTCTCGCCAATGGCGCGATCTACGCGTCGATGGCGCTGGCCGTGGTGATGATCTACCAGGCAATCGATCATCTCAATTTCGCCCAAGGCGAGATGGCGATGTTCTCCACCTTCATCGCCTGGCAGGTCATGCAGTGGGGGCAGCCTTATTGGGTGGCCTTTATCGTCGCGGTGGCGCTATCTTTCGTTGGCGGCGTGTTGATCGAGCGGGTTCTGTTCCGGCCGATCCACGATGCGCCGGTACTAAGCAACATCGTCGCCTTTATCGCGCTGTTCAGCATCCTCAACAGCGGCGCCGGCTACATCTGGGACTACACGATCAAGAGCTTTCCGAGCCCGTTCGGCCATAAGCCGCTGCTCGGCGCCGGGCTGATGGACACGCATGAGGCCGGCATGATCGGCGTCACGCTGGCAATGCTCGCGCTGCTGTATCTGTTCTTCCGCGGCACCCGGCTTGGGCTGGCGATGCGCGCCGCCGCCGCCAACCCGGAATCGGCCCGGCTGGTCGGAATCCGCGTCGGCTGGATGACGGCGCTCGGCTGGGGGATGGCGGCGGCGATCGGCGCCGTCGCCGGGATGCTGATCGCGCCGGTCGTGTTTCTCGAGCCGAACATGATGCTGGGCGTGTTGCTTTATGGCTTCGCGGGCGCCGTGCTCGGCGGCATGACCAGCCCGGGCGGCGCGGTGATCGGTGGGTTCGCGGTCGGAGTTATCGAGAACCTGGCCGGCACCTTCATTCCCTATGTCGGGCGTGAGCTGAAATTGACGATCGCGTTGATCCTGATCGTCGCCGTGCTGATGGTGCGGCCGAGCGGTCTGTTCGGTCGGCGCGTCGTGAGCCGGGTATGACGCCGCCCGAAGACATCGCCGCCAAGGAGGGCCTGCCGTTTGCGGCCGCGCCGGACCTCGGTCCAGAGGCCGAGGTTCGAGTCCCGACGCTGGGCCGCATCGCTTATCGCGAGATCGTCGTCGCCGCGGCGGTCATCGTGGCAGCGTTGATCCCGCTGGCGGCCAGCAGCTTTGTCACGTTTCAGCTGACGCAGGTCATGGTCTACGGGCTGGCGATCCTGGGGCTGAACCTGCTGACCGGCTTCAACGGTCAGTTCTCATTGGGCCACAGCGCGTTTTATGGGATCGGCGCCTATACGGCGGCGATCATGATGTCGCATTGGAGCGTGCCGTATGTCTTGACACTGCCGGCGGCTGGCATCGTGTGCTTCATCGTTGGCGTCGCCTTCGGCCTGCCGGCGTTGCGGCTGCAGGGTCTTTATCTGGCGCTCGCCACCTTCGCGCTGGCGATTGCGATGCCGCAGATCCTGAAGTTTCATCCGCTCGAGAATTTCACCGGCGGCGTCCAGGGCATTGTGATCGACAAGCCGGACCCGCCTTTCGGGCTGCCGATCGACGCCGACCAGTGGCTCTACTATGTGACGTTGATCGTCATTCTGCTGATGTTCACCGCGGCCGCGACGCTGGTGCGCAGCCGCAGTGGCCGGGCGATTATGGCGATCCGCGACAATCCGACCGCGGCGGCGGCGATGGGCGTCAACACCGCTCTGTACAAGACCATGACATTCGGCGTCAGCGCGCTCTACACCGGCGTCGCCGGCGCTCTCGGGGCGATCGTCGTGCAATATGTCGCGCCGGACAGCTTCAGCTTCCTGCTGTCGGTCTCGTTCCTGGTTGGGTTGGTGATCGGTGGCGTCGGCTCGATCCCCGGTTGCCTCGTCGGTGGGCTTTTCGTGTTGTATGTCCCCAACATCGCGGAGAGCATCTCGACCGGCTTGGCAGGCGCGATTTACGGCGTCATCCTGCTGCTCGTAATTTTTGTCGTGCCGACCGGCACGGCCGGATTTGCCCGGGCCGCGTTCGCCCGGCTGACCCGGGCTCGACATTCCTGATCGAAATCGTTGTAAGGGAGGTCTCCAATGACACGTCTGTCCCGCCGCACCATTCTCGCCGCCGCACCGAGTGCGCTTGTGTTGGCAACGCCGTTTGTCGCCCGCGCCAAGAACTACGGACCCGGTGTGACCGACACCGAAATCAAGATCGGCAATACTGTGCCCTATAGCGGTCCGGCGTCGTCTTACGGGACGATCGGCAAGGCCCAGGCTGCATTCTGGAAGATGACCAACGATCAAGGCGGGGTCAACGGGCGCAAGATCAATTTCATCTCCTACGACGACGGATATACGCCGCCGAAGACGGTCGAGCAGATTCGCAAGCTGGTCGAGCAGGATCAGGTGCTGTTCACCTGCGCGACCCTCGGTACGCCGACCAACAGTGCGATCTGGCAGTACATGAACCAGAAGAAAGTGCCGCATCTGTTCGTCGCAACGGGCGCCACCAAATGGGACGACCCGAAGGGCCATCCCTGGACGATGGGTTGGCAGCCGAACTATCAGAGCGAAGGCCGCATTTACGCCACCTACATCATGAAGGAAAAGCCGGACGGCAAGATCGGCGTCCTGTACCAGAACGACGATTTCGGTAAGGATTACCTAAAGGGTCTGAAGGACGGTCTCGGCGACAAGGCGGCGAAAATGATCGCGGTCGAAGCGTCGTATGAGACGACCGATCCGACTGTCGACTCGCAGGTCGTCGACATGAGGGCAAAGGGCATCGATGTGTTCGTCAACACCGCAATCCCGAAATTCGCGGCGCAGGCAATTCGCAAGGCGGCCGAGATCCAGTGGAAGCCGCTGCATGTGCTCGCCAGCATCGGCAATTCGGTGGCGGCAACTTTGAAACCGGCGGGGCTCGAAAACGCCAAGGATCTGGTGTCGGATTTCTATCTGAAAGATCCGACCGACGTGCAGTGGAAGGACGATGCCGGGTATAAAGAATGGGTCGCGTTCATGGATAAATACTATCCGGAAGGAGACAAGAGCGACGCCGGCAATGTCATCGGTCCCTGCTTCGGCATGACGGCCGTGCAGGTGCTGAAGCAGTGCGGCGACGAGCTGACCCGCGAGAACGTGATGAAGCAGGCGGCAAGCCTGAAGGATTTCACCGTGCCGATGCTGCTGCCCGGCATCAAGATCAATACCGGACCGACTGATTTCGCGCCGATCAAGCAGGTGCAGATGGGCAAGTTCGACGGCACGCAATGGCGCCTGTTCGGCCCCTTGATCGCCGGCGCGGTGACCTGATCGGGCCGGCTGCGCGGCGGCCGATCGTGGCCGCTGCGCGGTTCAGTGCTGTTCCGGTCGGATCGGTTCGGCGTAGTAATGTTCGAGCGTCAGCTTGACGCACACCGCGGTTGGTACCGCCAGCAAAAGGCCGACGACGCCGAACAGCATCGCGCCGCAGACGAAGGCGGCGATAATCACGACCGGGTGCAAGCGGGTCGCCTGACCAAGCACCAACGGCCCGACCAGATTGTCGATCGACAGGCGCAGCGCGATCACGAAGCCGATCAGCGCCAGCGCGGCGGCTAAGCTCGCCTGCTGCACCGCTGTCAGCCCGACCAGTGTGGCGGCGGTGAGCGGTCCGATCACCGGCACGATCTCGAGTACTCCGACCGTCACCGCCAGCAACGCCGCATTGGCCAAGCCGGCGACAAGGCCGAAGCCGAGCCAGGCAACGGCCGCGGTGTAGGCGACGACGACCGCGATCCCGATCAGATAGCGGCGCAGCACCGGCACCAGCTTCGGCAGCAACGCCATCACGGAGGGTCGCCGCTCCGGCGGGATCAGCCACAGCGTCCCGGCGGCCAGCCGCGGCCCCGAAACCATGAAAAATGGGATCAACACCAGCGTCAGCACCAGCCCGAAGAGCGCGCCGATCACCGATCCGCCGACCTTGGCAACGAGGCCGAAGCCCAGTGCCCGCTTGAGCGTCTCGCCGGCTGCGGCGACCAGGCTATCGGCGGTGTAGGTATTGCCGAGCACTGTTGTACCTGCGTCGCCGAGGAGCTGGCGTAGCAGATTGCGGGCGATCGCCGGTGCGTTCCCGATCAATTGGAGAAGATCGGCAGCTGCGGTGCGTGCGAGCCCGTAGGCGGCGCCAGCGAAGGCAACGAGCAGCACGACACAGAGCAGCGCTGCGACGGACCAGCGCGGTAGCGCGCTGCGGCGCGTCGCGGCAGCGATTAGCGGCTCGGTGACGAACGCGACCGCGGCGGCGAAGACAAACGGCAGCAGCGCGTAACGAACCGCGTAGAGCAGCAGAGCGATAACCGCGATCGCCGCGGCAATCGGCCAGCCGCCGACCCGCGAACGCTCGCTGATCTGAGCGCCTTCCGATCGCGGCGGGCTGTTCGGCTCTGGTGCGGACGACCTCACGATCCGCCAAGCGGGGCACCGCGCCCAAAATCGTAGCGGCGACCCTTCCAGGTGACGTGCCCCTGCCGGCGCAGCAATGCGCTATGGCAGGCCAGGGCGGCGGTCGCGAGATAGGCGAACGGAAACAGGAAGGCGTACCACTGCGGCACCCGGCAATGGCACAGCGTGCCGCAATGCATTCCGATCACCACCGCCGAGCCGGCAACCGCCAACGCCGCCCCAGTCGCCGCGCTCCATGACGCCTGCTGCAGCGCGGCCAGGATCGCGAGAACTGGCAGCAGCGGCGCCGCCCAGGCGACCACGACACCGGCCATCCCGGCGGCAACGGTGGTAAAGCCGTCGCCAATCAATTCCGTCGCGTTCTTTGCCAAGCCTTCATGCAATGACGCCAGGTCGGCGTACATCCGAGTCCGCGCGAAATGCTCGGCCCCGAGCAGACGGAAGCGCCAGCCGGCCCGCTTGACCCTGGCGGCGAGCGCCTTGTCTTCGCAGATTTCCGCGCGGACCGCGGCATGGCCGCCAGAGGCGAAATACACGGCGCGGCGAATCAACAGGAATTGGCCATTGGCGGAAACCTCCGGTGCCGTCGGATCGTCGATCTTGCGCAGATCCATCGCGCAGGCGATCAGCATTATGCCGGCAGGGATGATCAGCCGCTCCCAGAAACCGCCAAGCACCTGAAAGGGCGCCAGCGACAGCATCGCCAAACCCTGCCGTTCCGCAGTGGCGGTCGCGGCGTGCAACAGGTTTGGTTCCGCCCGGACATCGGCATCGATAAAGCAGAGCCACTCTGTCTCTGCCCGCAATGCCCCGGTCCAGCAGGCGTGCGGCTTGCCCATCCAGCCGGGTGGCAGCGTGCCGGCAGCGACCAGGTTGATGCGCGGATCGGCGGCGGCAGCCCGCGCCACGGCTGCTGCGGTGCCGTCCTGCGATTCATCATCGACCACGACGATCGATAAATCATCATCCAGTCCGGGCTGCGCCGAGAGCGATTGCAGGCAGGCTTCGATGTTAGCGATCTCGTTGCGCACCGGGATGATGATCGTGACACCGCCTGACGAATTGGTCGCACCGTCTTCGGGCGGTGTCAGGTTCGCGGCGCGGTACGCGGCAAACTGCCGAAGTGCCACCAGCAACACGCACCCCGCCACAATGGCCCAGATCAGGCCGGCGGCGAAGGCAGTCATGTCGGCGCTGCCGCGCGCCGCCCAGCAGAATCGAGGCCGGCCCGCGGATTGGCGGCACCGCGGCCGTATCGTGCGATCAACTCGGCGCGTGAAATCCACAATTCGTGCCGTTCGCGTCGCCATCGTTGACGCGGCAGCGCACCGGGATTGAAGGCTCGGGTCAGGCACCAGACATTCAGGCTGGCGCCGAGTGTGTGCAGGGCGCCGAGCGTTGTGGGTGCTATGGCGATCGCCTCGAAGCCGAGCCGTCCGGCCAATCGCTCAAGCTGCGTCAGGCCGAGGCGGGTCGCCAGCATCGCCTCGGCGCGGAACGCCGGGACTTGCCGTAATTCCGGGTCGTACTCGGCGCGGGCGGCGAGAAGCCGCATCGAATGGATGAAGCGTCGCCGCGCGGTGCAGGCCCAGCCGAGGTCCGGTCCGACTTTCGCGTAGCGTGGCAGATGCTCGTTCCACAAATGCAGCTCCCCGATCAGGGCGCCGGCCTCGATCACGGTACCGTCCGACAGCGCGGCCGCCGCCGGTGCGGGGATCGTCGCGGCTCGCAGAACGCATCGCGGGTCCTCGGTGAATTCCTTGATGCCGTAATAGGCGCGCAACCGGCTGTCGACGGCGCCGATCAGCGCTTCCCAAAACCTGTCGCCCCAATTGTCTGAGCCGGCATCGAGGCGGCCGGCTTCAAAGGCGTGCTGTTGCGATACCGCCTCGCTCGCCATCACCAATCTCCACGCGCCGAGCGGTGCTCGTGCGGCGGGGACAAACATCACTTTTGGTGTATCGATCCGCCTCCAAGGCGGTGCGGCTCGAATATGCCGCAGCTTACTTAACCTGAGTTAAGCCTTTGGAGAGAAAGGCTAGAATTCTCTGCAACGGGGTAACCCTAGGCCTTTCGGCAGATGATGTTGGCGACGGCCCTTCGCGCATCGTCTGCGGATAGATCTGGGTCCATATCGCGGTACAGACGGACCGCCGCCTCGAAGGCCTTGCACTCGTTCAGCGACCGGGCGAGCGTTGCGGCGTAGACCTCGAGCACGCGGGTATCGCGCGATTCGGCATCTGCGGCCGACGCCGGGCTGGGTTCACCCAATATTGCAACGCTGGCGGAAAAGGCTTCTGGCATCGCGATCCCCGTGAGCACCCGCAATGACACACCAAAACGGCAATTTTTACCGCAGGTTCCGCAACTACGCCCTTTTTGCCGTAGTTTTCCCTTATGGGAAATTAATGCAACCGGCGGCGGGGCCTGGACCTTGCCGCGCCCGTTATGTCAAGGTCGCGCCGCCCGGAATGCGGCTCGGCGGCTGAATGGCGGGGCCGCTGCGGAGAGGGCGGTGGTCAGGCTCGAACAGCTTGGAAAGCGCTACGGTGACGGGCCGGAAATTTTGCGCGGCGTGTCGCTGTCGCTGGCGCCCGGCAGCTTCCATTTCGTCACCGGCGCAAGCGGCGCGGGCAAGACAACATTGCTGAACATCATTGCGCTGGCCGAGGCGCCGTCCCGCGGCTCCGTCACCCTGTTTGACATCGACACCGAAGCTGCCGGTCGCGCGGCGCGCGCGCGATTGCGCCGCCGCATCGGTATCGTCTTTCAGGATTGCCGGCTCGCCGCCGAACTCTCCGTCGCGGAGAATATCGGGCTCCCCTTGCAGATCGACGGCACGTCGGAGCCGGCGCGGCGAGCGCACGTTGCCGAGCTGCTCGAATGGCTCGGTCTAGCCGAAAAGGCCGAGGAGCGGCCGAATGCGCTATCGGCCGCCGAGCGACAGCGCGTCGCGCTCGCGCGCGCGCTGGTGCGCCGGCCTGACCTGCTGCTGGCCGATGAGCCGGTCGGTGAAGGCGGCGAGGCTGTGGGCCAGCTTCTCGTCGACACCTTCGAGCGAATGGCACAATTGGGAACCACGGTGCTGGTCGCGACGCGCGCGACCGCCTTTGCCGAGCAATTCGGGTACCCGCTGTTGCATCTCGATGCCGGCGACCTGTCGCTTGGCGACGTCGCGCCGTGACGATCGCTGGATGGCCGGTTACGGCACGCGTGCTGCCGATGGCGCCGGATCCGATGCGGTGGTGCCTGGGCGCGATCGTTGCGGTCATGGCCTGGCTGGCGGCGCTCGGTGGTATCGGGTTGATCGCGCTTGCCGACGCGCGCCGCGATTGGGACCGCGCCCTTGGCGATGTCCTGACACTGCAATTGCCTGCGGACACATCGGCGGCACGGCTCGAGGTGGTGTTGGCGCTGGTACGGCAGACCACCGGGGTAGCCGGGGCGCAGGCGCTCGATCCAGCCGAGACCGCTCGCCTGCTCGAACCTTGGCTCGGCAAATCGGTCCCGATCGATCTGCTGCCGTTGCCGCGCCTCGTCGATATCCACATCGGTCCGCCCGGTGCGCTCGATCTCGACGGCTTGCAACAGCGCCTCAAATCGGTCGCACCGGAGGCGCGGCTCGAGGACCACCGCCTATGGCTGGTGAAGCTGCTGTCGGCATCGTCCCGGCTGCAAGCGATTGTCATTGCGGCCATGATCGTCGCGGCCGCAATCACCACGCTCGCGGCCGTCGTCACTGCAAGCGGAGCGCTGACACGCAATAGCGATCGGCTCGTACTGCTGCATGCACTGGGCGCCGACGATTTCGATGTTATAGGGCGGTTGGTGATCCCGACCGGCGGGATTGCGCTGCTCGGCGGCGCCGTCGGCGCGCTCGCCGCGGCCGGGACCTGGCAGGTTGTCACCGTTGCCACCGCGAGCCTTGGCCTAGCTTCGGCCATCCCGACGGTGGTCGATGGCCGCGGCATCTTGGTGCTGGCGGTGGTCACCCTCGCGAGCGGCATCATAGCTGCGACCGCGGCGGCGCTTGTCGCCCGGCGCGCCCTGGTTCGGATGCCTTAAGCGATGCCACGGATCGTGCGGTGGCTTCGGTTCGCGGCGGCGGTGATGACGGTCGGGTTCGTCATGTGGTTGGCCGGGCTTGGCTGGTTCCTCTACCAGGGGCTCAGCGTTGACGGCGACAAGGCCGCACCGACCGATGCGATTGTCGTGCTGACCGGCGGCCGGTTTCGACTCGAGAGCGGCATCGACCTGCTGGAGGCGCATCGCGCGCGCAAGCTGTTCGTCTCCGGCGTCAATCAGCACGTTGACCGCGCCGCGCTGCTGCGTGTGTTGGGGCCGCTGCCGGACTCGGCTTCGTGCTGCATCGTGCTCGGCCACGAGGCGGACAACACCTACGGCAACGCGCGCGAAACCGCCGAGTGGATGCAACGCGAGGGCTACCACAGCCTGCGGCTTGTCACGAGCTGGTACCACATCCCGCGCAGCCGCCTCGAATTCGGGCGCGCGATGCCCGATATCGCGGTTCTGCTTAACCCGGTCTTTCCGATGCATACCGAGGGTGACGATTGGCGTGCCCGCGCCGAGGTGGTGCCGCTGTTGATCCGGGAATACGGCAAATACCTTGCAGCGCTGGCGCGACCGGCCTTGGCGCCGCTGCGGCGCAGCGCGCCGTGGCTGGTGCCGGGCGGTGTTGTGGCGGGGCCGTCGGCTACGATCGCCGGGCAGCAGCCGTGAACTGGCTGCGGGCGCTCGTCTTTAACATCGCTTGGATCGCCGCGACCGTGGCGATCGGCACGATAGGCTTGCCGCTGCTGTTCGCGCCGCGCCGGCTGGTGATGGCCTATGGCCGGTTCTGGGCCCGCTGCGTGCTGTCGTTGCTCGGTTGCATCATCGGTTTGCGCGGCGAGGTGCGCGGGTGGGCCAACCTGCCCGCCGGCGCCTGCATCGTCGCGATGAAGCATCAATCGATGTGGGACACCCTGATGCTGCCGGTCGTGTTCGGCGACCCGGCGGTGGTGATCAAGCGCGAGTTGCTGCTGGTACCGTTCTATGGCTGGTACGCGGCGCGTGCCGGCTCGATCTTTGTCGACCGCAAGGGAGGTGCCGGTGCGCTGCGCCGCATGGTGGCGGCGGCCAAGCGGGCGAGTACCGAGCGCCGCCCGATCATCATTTTCCCGCAGGGCACCCGCACCGAGCCCGGCGACACAAGCGTGCCGTACCAGCCCGGGGTCGCCGCACTCTATCAAGGGCTCGGGCTGCCGCTGGTGCCGGCCGCGGTCAATTCTGGGCTGTTCTGGGGCAGACGCAGCTTTTTGAAACGGCCGGGGCGGGCGGTGATCAGCTTGCTCCCGCCGATCGCGCCGGGCCTGCCGCGCCGCGAGGTAATGGCGGAACTGGAGAGCCGGATCGAGATGGCGACAGCAGCGCTCGAACGAGAGGCGATGGCCGAAATCGCCCAGCGTCAAAATCACTTTGCGCAGCCCTTGAAAAATCGCACACATGGAACAAACTAAGAACCTATGAGGTTGAGCTTGATCGGCAAAGCTGGGCTGAGGCCGCGCCGTCGGCGAACCCTGCTCGGTCCTGCTGATTCGCTGCAGAAGCAGGCAAAACAGGGTTGGTAAAAGGGCTATAGTGGCGTCCGATCCGGCTTAGGAACAGCTCAGATGGCGACCGTCGCCTCGATCTCGCAGCAGATCTGGGACATGAAGTACCGGCTGAAGGGACCTTCGGGCGAGCCGGTCGACAAGACGATCGAGGACACTTGGCGCCGGGTCGCCGAGGCCTGCGCCGCGCCCGAGCGCGATGCCGCTCATTGGGCCGAGCGGTTTTACGCCGCGATGAGCGACTTCCAATTCCTGCCGGCCGGGCGGGTGATCGCCGGCGCCGGCGCCGGCCGCGACGTGACGCTGTTCAACTGCTTCGTGATGGGGGCGATCCCGGACGATATGGGCGGCATCTTCGCGCATCTGCGCGAGGCGGCGCTGACGATGCAGCAGGGCGGCGGCATCGGCTATGATTTTTCGACGCTGCGGCCGCGCGGTGCCTATGTGAAGGGTGTCGGCGCCGACGCCTCCGGGCCGCTCTCTTTCATGGATGTGTGGGACGCGATGTGCCGCACAATCATGAGCGCCGGCTACCGCCGCGGCGCGATGATGGCGACGCTGCGCTGTGACCACCCCGACATCGAGGCCTTCATCGAAGCGAAGCGCGAGCCCGGGCGGCTGCGCATGTTCAATCTGTCGGTACTGGCGACCGACGCTTTTATGAAGGCGGTCGCGGAGGACGGCCCCTGGGAACTGCAGTTCGGCGGTGTCGTCGCCAAGGTCATCCCGGCGCGCGAACTGTGGGACAAGATTATGCGCGCGACCTACGCCTATGCCGAGCCCGGCGTCATTTTTATCGACCGCATCAATCGCGGGAACAATCTCTGGTATTGCGAGTCGATCCAGGCGACCAACCCCTGCGGCGAGCAGCCGTTGCCGCCTTATGGCGCGTGCCTCCTTGGCTCGGTGAATTTGGCGCGGTTCGTCACCGACCCGTTCACCGACAACGCGCGGCTCGACACCGACAGGCTGGCGGTCCTGGTGCCTGACGCCGTGCGGCTGATGGACAATGTCATCGAGGTGTCGCGTTTTCCGCTAGAGGCGCAGCGCCAAGAGGCGCTGAACAAGCGGCGTATCGGTCTCGGCATTACCGGACTGGCCGACGCGCTGATCTTGTGCGGCCTGCGCTACGGCTCGCCGCAAGCGGTCGCCGCGAGTGAAGAATGGATCGCGCTGATCGAGCGCGAGGCCTATCGCGCCTCGGCCGCGCTGGCCGCCGAAAAAGGCGCGTTTCCGCTCTACGATCGCGACAAATATCTCTCCGGCGAGACCATGGCCCGGCTCGATGCTGACACCTGTGAGGCGATTGCCAAGCACGGCATGCGCAACTCGCACCTGACCTCGATCGCTCCGACCGGCACGATTTCTCTGTTCGCCGACAACATCTCGTCGGGCATCGAGCCGGTGTTCAGCTTCCGCTACACCCGCAACGTGCTGATGCCGGACGGTACGCGCCGCGAGGAGGAGGTCAGCGACTACGCCTACCGGCTGTTCCGGCGCATGAAGGACGAGACGGCACCGCTGCCCGATTGTTTCATCGACGCGCAGCAGCTGGCTCCGGAAGACCACCTCGTGATGCAGGCGGCGGCGCAACGGCATATCGATAGTTCGATTTCGAAGACGATCAACGTGCCGGTCGAGATCCCGTTTGACGCGTTCAAGGACATCTATGTCCGCGCCTATGCGCTGGGCTGCAAGGGTTGCACGACCTACCGGCCGAACGACGTGACCGGTGCGGTACTGGAGGTGCGCGACGAGGCGGAAGCGCCGCGCCAGCCACTGCGCCAAGCCGAGCTGCCGCTTCCGACACCGGCGCGGACGGCGGCGGCGAAACCCGCCGATCCGTACGAGGCCGGCGGCGTCGTCTACATGACGCAGCCGCTCGACCGGCCCGAGGCGCTGCCCGGCCAGACCTACAAGGTGCGCTGGCCGGACAGCGAGCACGCGCTCTACATCACGCTCAACGACATCGTTCAGGATGGGCGGCGGCGACCCTTCGAGATCTTCATCAACTCGAAGAACATGGAGCATTACGCCTGGACCGTCGCGCTGACCCGGATGATCAGCGCGGTGTTCCGGCGCGGCGGCGATGTGTCGTTCGTCGTCGAGGAGATGAAGGCGGTGTTCGATCCGCGCGGCGGAGCCTGGATCGAGGGGAAATACGTGCCCTCGTTGCTCGCCGCGATCGGCGACGTAATCGAGCGCCACATGATCGGGATCGGGTTTCTGCCGGACAAGCACCGGCAGCAGCGGGTGGTCGAGGCCGAGATCCTCAAGATCGACGCCGCCGGAGGGGCGCTTTCCCCGGGCAGCGGAGCGCCGCGGCTGCGGCAGTGCCCGAAATGCGGCGAGGCGGCGCTGATCCGCATCGAGGATTGCGACCAGTGCACCAGCTGCGCCTATTCGAAATGCGGCTAGCGGCTCGTGGCGCCCGCCGCACTATCGGAGCTTCATGCCTGGCTGACGGAAGCCGGCCTCGCCGGCGAGGGCGAGGCGGCGATCCTCGGCGGCTTTTGCTTAGGTGCCATCGAAGCCGGGCTGCCGATCGCGCGGGCCGCGGTGATCATCGACACGCTGCATCCGGTTTATGAGGGCCGCGGCTTTCGCTGGCGGCGGGAAGCCGGGCAGCCGCAGACCGAAGTGATCGAGTACCGCCCCACCAACGAAGGCGAGGCGGCCGAGAATTGGCAGCGAAGCGTTTTCTTTCACCTGCTGCAAACCGATGCATCGCTGTTCCGTGTACGCCTTCACGCCGGTGAAACCGCGGAGTTTTCGTCGGTCGACCAACTGCGCGATGAAGGGATGACCGATGTCATGGTGATGATCACGCGGTTCGCTCCTGCGGGAGCGATTGGCGAGATGGATTGCCTCTACTCCTATTGGGCAACCGATCATCCGCAGGGCTTCGAGGACGGACAGGTCGATGCGCTCGCCGGGTTGATGCCGACGCTTGCGCTGGCGGTCAAATGCGTGTCGCTTGCCCGCATCGCCGGCACCCTGGTCGAGACCTATCTCGGCCGCGATGCCGGCCGGCGCGTGCTCAGTGGTCGGATCAGGCGTGGCGTCGCCGAGAAGATCGGCGCGGTGCTGTGGTACAGCGATTTGCGCGGGTTTACCCGGATAACCGACCGGGCGCCGCCAAACCAGGTGATCCCATTCCTCAATGATTATGCCGAGGCGGTGATCTCCGCGATTTATGACAATGGCGGCGACGTCCTGAAGCTGATCGGCGACGGAACGCTGGCGATCTTCACCGCCGATCCCGCCGCGGAAGCCTGCCGCTGCGCGATTACCGCGCGGACAGCGATGCAGAACCGGGTTGCCGAGCTCAATGAACGCCGCGCCGGTGACAATCTGCCGACCACCGAGGTTTACCTTGGCCTGCATGTCGGCGAGGTGTTCTACGGCAATATTGGCAGCGATGCGCGCTTGGACTTCACGGTCGTCGGTCCGGCGGTGAACGAGGTCGCGCGCATCGCGGCGATGTGCCGGTCGGTGGAGCGCAATGTGCTCCTGTCGCAGGCCTTCGCCGATGCGATCGCGCGCCTGGATCGGGGCCAGCTCGTCTCGGTTGGCCGCTACGCGCTACGCGGCGTCGAACGGCCGCAGGAGCTGTTCACCCTGGATCCGTTCGCGACGGCTTGACGATACGACCAGCCCGCCTGCGATAGCGGCAATTGTCGCGTTTTTGTGCATTGCACCATAATTCGGCCGCGATGTAACGTAATCTTACGCGAATTGATATTGCGCCGCAGCAAATCCGGTCCATATTGCCGTCCGGGGCGGGTAACCGGAGCTGCGCCTATGTGGCCCTACACCGAGCGGGAGACGAGCTTCCTTGAGCCGCCGCAGCCGCGCGGCGAGCTGGCGGTGCGTGCCTTGGCGATGCCGGCCGACACCAATCCGTCGGGCGACATCTTCGGCGGGTGGATCATGTCGATGATGGATGCCGCCGGCGCGATGACCGCGACGCGGCTCGCCGGCGGCCGTGCCGTCACCGCATCGGTGACCAACATTTCGTTCCTTCAGCCGGTCAAGGTCGGCGACGTCGTCTGTTGCTACACCGATGTCGTGCGCACCGGCCGCAGCTCGATGACCTTGTGCGTAGAAGTCTGGGTGCTGCGGCAGGCGCAGGGCGCGCGGGTCAAGGTCACCGCCGCCGAATTCACCTTCGTCGCGCTCGACGAGAACGGGAAACCGCGGCCGCTGCGCTCGGCCGCGCTCAACTAGACCGGCGCGTAGGTGTCGAACAGGCGGCGATGCTCCTCGAGGGCGAAGCGGTCGGTCATGCCGGCCAGATAATCCGCGATTATGCGAGCCCGCTCGGCCTCGCTGCCTTGAGCCAGCGCGCGCCACTCGTTCGGCAGGCATTCCGGTTCTGAAAGGAACAACCGGAACAGGTCATGCACGACGCGCCTCGCCTTTGAGCTCATGCGGTTGACGCGGAAATGGCGGTACATCCTCTCGAACAGAAATTTCTTCAGCGCCCGGTCGTGCTCGCGCATCTCGTCCGAGAAGGCGACCGCCGGCCGTCCGAGCCCGCGCACCTCGTCGGCGGACCCGAGCTTGGCAGCGGCGAGCCGGATGCCGGTCTCGGTGATCACGTCGCGCACCATGCGGTCGATCATCCGGCGGATCGATTCATGGATCAGCCGCGGTTCCTCGAGGCCGGGATAACGGCCGGCGACCTCCCGGAACATCGGGCCGACCAGCGGCACCTCGTCGAGATCGCCGCAAGTAAAGAGACCGGCGCGCAGACCGTCGTCGAGATCGTGGTTGTTGTAGGCAATGTCGTCTGCGATCGCGGCGACCTGCGCCTCGGGGCCAGCGAACGTGTCGAGCTGCAATGGATGGCGGCGGTCGTATTCGGCGATCGAGGGCGGCACCGGCGCCTCGTTGGCGCCGGGCCCGACAATCGGGCCGTTGTGCTTCACGGTGCCTTCGAGCGCCTCCCAAGTCAGGTTCAGCCCGTCGAACTCGGCGTAGCCGTGTTCGAGCCGCGTGAGGATGCGCAGCGTCTGATCGTTATGAGAGAACCCACCATACGCAGCCATTTCGGCGTCGAGCGCCTCCTCGCCGGCATGGCCGAATGGGGTGTGGCCGAGGTCGTGGGCCAGCGCGACGGCCTCGGCGAGGTCCTCGTCGAGGCCGAGGGCGCGCGCGATCGTACGGGCGATCTGCGCCACTTCGAGGCTGTGGGTCAGCCGGGTGCGGTAGTGGTCGCCCTCGTGATAGACGAAGACCTGGGTCTTGTGCTTGAGCCGGCGGAACGCGGTCGAATGGATGATGCGGTCGCGGTCGCGCTGGAACGGCGAGCGCATATCGTGCTCCGGCTCGGGGTGGAGCCGGCCGCGGCTTTCCGCCGGCACCGAGGCATAGGACGCGCGCGGGACCGGCCAAACCATGGCCAAAACCCTACGCCGGTGCCGCCGCGCTGTCACCCGGCAGCTGCCGGGTTCGGGATGGAATGGGCGTGCAATCGCCCTATCCGGCAGCCATTTTCTGGTAACGTGGCTCTTTCGAGGACGTTGGCGCCGGCGGCTCGCGATCGGCTCTGGTGTCCGCGAACGCGAGAGCTTAAGCCATTGCCTGGAATAATCGGCGAGGAACCTCGTTGTCGATGTACCCGAAGATGGCAGAGCCGCCGGAACGAGGTCCGGTGAGCACGCCGTTCAGCGATCGGCTAGTCGCGACATTACCGCGATTGCGCCGGTTTGCCCGTGGTCTGACGGGCTCGGCGAGCGAGGCGGACGATTTGGTGCAAGCGGCCTGCGAGCGCGCGTTGGCGCGGCAGCATCAGTTTCAGGAGGGTACGCGTTTTGACAGCTGGATGTTCCGCATCGTTCAGACGATCTGGATCGACCAGCTTCGGGCCCGCGATGTACGGAAGGAGGACGCAGACATTGCCGAGGAGAGGCTGGGAACGGATGAGCCGATGCGGCGCGTTGAGGCGCGCTTGGCGCTCGGCGAGGTCCGGCGAGCAGTCGATCGCCTGCCGGCCGAGCAGCGCTCGACGCTGATGCTCGTGACCGTTGAGGGCCTCAGCTACAAGGAAGCCGCGGATGTCGCCGGCGTGCCAATCGGCACGATTATGAGTCGGCTCGCCCGCGCCCGCATTGCCTTGCAGCAGCAGCTCGCCGGCGGTGATGTCCGCAGGAGTAGGGACAATGCAGAAGCGGAATGACGAGACGCTCGTCGGCTATCTCGACGGCGAGCTCGAGACGGCGGAGCGGCGAGACATCGAGGCGTGGCTCGATGCCGACCCGGCGGCGCGCGAGCGGCTGGCTGCATTGGCCGAGGCAACCGATATGGTGCGCGGGGCCTATCAGGACATCGTCGACGAGCCGGTGCCGGAGCGGTTGATCGCGGCGGCACGCGGCGCAACGCCGTCAGTCTCCCATCCGTCATCCGACGCGAATGTGGTCGTATTGACGTGGCCGGCGCGCAGCCGCGCCATCCTGCCGGCGATTGCGGGCAACTGGCGGCTGGCTGCGGCGGCGGCGTTATTCGGCCTGGTAATCGGCGGTGCCGGCGGTTTTTTCGGCGGCGCCCTGGTGCCGCCGAACCCGGCGGCCGAGCAGAAGGTCGCGGCGGCGGCGGTCAACAACAACTGGCTCGATAATGCCGCGGCGTTTTACAAGCTCAGCGTCAATGCCGGCGATACGATGCTGGTCGATGTGCCGGCCAGCAACGACAGCAACGAGGCGTTGCAAAAGATCAGCCAAAGCCTGCCGCAGCAGGTCCGCTTGCCGGATTTGAAACCGTGGGGCCTCAACTTCCGCGGCGCGCGGCTCGTCGCGGTCGACGGAAAGCCGGCGGCACAGCTCGTCTATACAACCGACAACAAGGCAATCGGCCCGCTGACCTTGCTGATCGGCTCATCGAAACAGCCGGACGTGCAGCCGACCTTCGATCAGCGGCAGGGCGTCAATCAACTCTATTGGCGGCATCATGGCCGGGCCTATGTGCTGGTTGGCCAGGCCAATGTCGGGTACCTCTGGGGCATCGCCAACGATGTCGCCTGGCAGCTCGACGCTATTTAGCGTCGCGCTCTTCTTCTCCATCCTCTGGAGCCGGCGGCGAAACGCTGGTGCGCGGTGCGCTCGCTCGCCAAATGGGGACGTGCCCGACCGCAGCCTGACCGGCGCCGCGTCGTCCACCCTGCATCTGCAAATTTGATCGCATCGGCCTATAATCGTCTCGATATCGCGATCGGCACTCAGCCGCAGGAGGCACGATGAGCAACGAAGTCGCCGCAACTAACCTGGGATCACGCATTGGCGTCGCTGGTCGGACGGATGCGCTCGTTGCCGCGGTTTTTGCCGCCCTGCTTGGCTCCTTTCTGATCTGGGGCGTCGGCTTCTCGCATATTTCCGCTTTGCACAACGCCGCGCACGACACCCGGCATTCGGCCGCCTTTCCCTGTCATTAATCAGGCCATGATCGCTGGCTTTCGTCGCCTCGTCTTCGCCGCGCTTTGCGCCGGGCTGGTGACCGGCGTCCTGACTACGGCGGCACACCAGCTCGGCACGGTACCGCTGATTTTGCAGGCCGAGGTCTACGAACAGGCGCCGGCAGCCGGGACGGCAGATCACCATCCCAGGGTGGGGCATGAACACCCCGCCGCGCCGGAGTGGGAGCCGGAGGGTTGGACGGAGCGCGCGCTGTATACGTGTCTCGCCGACATCCTGACCGCGATCGGCTTCGGGCTGTTGCTGACCGCCGGATTTGCGCTGCGCGGCGGGGTGACGAACTGGCGCGACGGATTGTTTTGGGGTTTGGCCGGCTTTGCCACGTTCACGCTGGCGCCATGCCTCGGGTTACCGCCCGAACTGCCCGGCAGCGAGGCCGCGCCGCTGTTGCAGCGGCAGCTCTGGTGGCTGGCCGCCGCCGGATCGACCGGCCTCGGCTTAGCGCTGCTCGCCTTTACGCAGCGTGCCGGCTGGGCGGTGCTGGGCGCCGCGCTTCTGATTGTGCCGCATGTCTATGGGGCGCCCCAACCCAATGAGCACACCGGGAATGCAGCGCCCGAGGCCCTGGTACGCCAGTTTGCTGTGGCCGTCACGGTGATCAGCCTTTTGTTCTGGCTCAGCCTCGGCGCTGCCTCCGGTTATTTCTACCGTCGCTTCGACTCGCAAATCCGAACCGGGTGAGGCTGCTGCTGGTCGAGGACAACGAGCGGCGAAGAAGGCAAGAACCGGAGGGGTTCAGCCGGCGTCGGCGGAGTTGAGCTGGGTGTAGTTCTCCAGACCGATGCGGTCGATCAGGTCGAGCTGGGTCTCGATGAAATCGACCTGGTCCTCCTCGCCTTCGAGCATGTCGCTGAACAGGTCGCGGGTTACGAAATCGCGGACGCTTTCGGCATGCGCCACCGCGTCTCGCAGATGCGCGATCGCCTGCTGCTCGAGCTTGAGGTCGCAGTCGAGGATCTCGCGCACATTCTCGCCGACCAGCAATTTGCCGAGATCCTGGAGGTTGGGCAGGCCATCGAGAAACAGTATGCGCTCGATCAGCTTGTCGGCGTCTCTCATCTCATCGATCGACGCGTCGTATTCGTGCTTGCCGAGCTTCTCGACGCCCCAATGCTTGAGCATGCGGGCGTGCAGAAAATACTGGTTGATCGCGGTCAGCTCGTTCTTCAGCGCCGCATTCAAATGCTGGAGAACGGTCGCATCGCCCCGCATCGTCGCACTCCCCGGGAGGTCGGGCGGTTATCGGTCTCGCATGCTAACGCCGGCAGACGGAAAGCGATCAATCGGCGCCGGCTGCTTTCGCGGAAATTGCGGCGTCGGCGGCTTGCCGCAGCGCTTGGCGGACGAACGGCACGCATTTGCCGCATTTCGGTTCTGCGCCGAGCGAGCGGTACACCATCGATACGGAGCAGCAGCCTCCGGCGGTATGGGCCGACAGGTCGCGGTCGCGGATCGCATTGCACAGGCAGATATACATGCACGCCTCGATGGCTCCGTAACGGTCTGTAACGTAGTCACTCTGCGAATCGTTCGCAATCGCAATCGTGCATGCGCATGGGAGGCGTGCGCAAACGTCGCAGCCGGCGGCGATCGCGGCTCGTCAGTCCGCGCCCGCGCGGTCTATGCTGGCCGCAAACATACCCCCAGAGGAGGAGACCCGCCGATGCCCGAGACGCCGACCTTCGGCCGCTACGCCGAGATCCCGTTCGACCAGATGACGCCGGAGCAGCAGGAGGGCTACCGGTCGCTGGTGGAGACGCGCGGCCGGCTGCCGGGCCCAAACAAGATCTACGTGCACAACCCCAAGCTGGTAAAGGTGATGGGGCCGCTCGGCGCCTACTTCCGCACCGGCTATTCGCTGAGCGAGCGGGAGCGCGAGATCGCCGTCGTGATCATCAACAGCAAGTGGCATTCGATTTACCCCACCAATGCCCATGAGCGCGCGGCGAAGGCGGCCGGCATTCCCGAGGAA
This sequence comes from Allostellaceae bacterium, assembly GCA_036264235.1. Taxonomy (GTDB): domain Bacteria; phylum Pseudomonadota; class Alphaproteobacteria; order ATCC43930; family CGMCC-115725; genus DATARH01. Next base: position 438 of record DATARH010000159.1, on the reverse strand, counting down.
AAGGTCGAGGCCATGCTGTCTGGCCTGCCGACCTCGTTCGACGACGAGCGCGAGCAGGTCGTCTACGAGATGGCGACCTGCCTCTCCAATTCGCGTTGGGTGTCGAAAGGGCTGTTCGACCGCGCAGTGAAAGCGCTTGGTCACGAAGGTATCACCGATGTGATCTGCCTGATGGGCTTCTACACCAGCGTGTCGATGACGCTCGCCTTCTACGACGTGCCGGCGGGCGCCGAAGGCATGGCGCGCTAAACCGGCGCCGATCGCCGCAGTCTAGATTCATAACCCTTAAAACGTTGAGGAACCCGCCATGCTGATTGTCGATGCACAGGTCCACATCTGGTCGGCTGGCCCGCCCGGCAATCCGGCCCACCGGCAGGTCAATTCCTATTCGGCCGAGGAATGCATCCGCGACATGGATGCGGCCGGGGTCGATGCCTG
>DATARH010000090.1:0-10258 GCA_036264235.1 Allostellaceae bacterium | reverse complement strand
CGTCTTGGCGTGCAGATAACCGAGATGCGTCAGGTCCATCAGGTTGTCGACCATCAGCATGTAATTGCCTTTGATCGGGTAGACGTCGTGCTTGTTCGGCCACTTGCCGGCATCGTTGTGGAACGGGAAATCGACGATCAGTGCTGGGTCGGCTTTCTCGGCCTCGCCCATCCACAGCCAGACCAGCTGGTCCTTCTCCACGACCGGATAGCTGCGAACGCAGGCGTCTTCCGGAATTTGCCGTTGCCCCGGAATGCGGACGCATCGGCCGGACCCGTCGAAAGTCAGCCCGTGATAGCCGCATTCGAGGCCGGCTTCGACGATCTTGCCCATCGACAGCGGCGCGGCGCGGTGGCAGCAGCGGTCGGCGAGGGCCGCGGCCTTGCCCGAGGCATCGCGGAACAGCACGACCGGCTCGTCGCAGATGCGGCGCGCCAGCGGTTCGGCGCGAAGCTCGTCGGCCCAGGCGCCGATATACCAGGCATTGCGGACCAGCATGGCGGACTCCTTGCAACTACCGGGCGTCGATCATAAGCGATCGCCGGGATGCGGCAAACTGCCTGTCAGCCGGATTTTGGCCGATTGCGCCTCAGCCATTCGTCGGCGACATCGCCCATTGACTTCGGCGTCCCGTCCTTAATCCACTGCATAAACGGGCGATCGAACCTGAATTGCGAGCCGCATTTCGATTGCAGGAAACGGCGCACGTTCTGCGTGTTGCGATAGCTGTGGTTGACCGGCGTCGCCCGCGTTATTCGGCCGCCGTGCCAATCGAATTGGCTCATCCGATGCGCGCTTCGGTCAGCAGCAACTCGAGAGCGCGCTGCAGCGCCGCCTCGCGGATTCCGGTGCGATTGCCGCTGATGCGTGCCGCTCCGCCCGACTGACGCCGCCACGCCGGGCGATCCCGAGATAGACGAGCCCGACCGGCTTGTCGGCACTGCCGCCACCGGGGCCGGCGATGCCGGTGATCGACACCGCGAGATCGACTCCCGCCCGTCTCACCGCGCCCTCTGCCATTGCGGCGGCGCTCTCGGCGCTGATCGCGCCATGCGCCGCCAGTGTCGCTTCCGGCACCCCGAGCAGTTCCATCTTGGCTTATTCGAGTAGGTGACGAAGCCGCGGTCGACGACTTCGGAGGCACCCGGGATTGCGGTTAGCGCCGCGGTGACTCCCGTACAGCTTTCGGCCGTCGCGATGCGCCAGCCACGGGCCCGGCATTCCGCCAGAACGGTTTCCGCCAGCGCGATGATCTCAGGGGCGAACACCGAGGCTCCCTTCGCCGATTGCCAGGATTACGAGAGCGTAGAGGGCGGCCATGGCATCGTCGAGCATGATGCCGAGCCCGCCGCCGAAACGGCGTTCGATCCACTCGATCGGTCGCGGCTTGGTGATGTCGAACAGCCGGAACAGCAGAAAGGCAGCGGCGTAGGCTCGCGGATCGAGCGGCGCCGCGACGAGCACCAGCCATTGCGCCGTCACCTCGTCGATCACGATAAAACCGGGATCGGTTTTGCCGGAGGCGGCGGCCATCCGCGCGGCCGCCCACCAGCCGATCAGAAACAATACTGCTGCCGCGATGCTCAATCCGGCCGCGCCGCAATAGGAACGGATCATCCAGGCAAAGGGCAGCGCGGCGAGCGATCCCCATGTCCCCGGCATCCAGGGCAGGAGCCCGGCGCCGAACCAGGTGGCAATCAGCGCCGCCGGCTGCCGCAGCGGCAGGCCGAGGCGCGGCGGTTGCAATTGCGGCCGTTTCCTAGGTCCCTTCCGGGCCACCGCCCGCTTTGCTGTCACCGCCGGCCGCAAGCGCGCCGCCCGGCTCTCAGAGCGGCAGGCGCACGGTGGCAACCGCCTGCGCCGCCAGGCCTTCGCCGCGGCCGGTGAATCCGAGCCTCTCGGTCGTCGTCGCCTTGACGCTGACCCGGTCCGGTGAAATCTGCAGGATTTCCGCTACCCGCTCTATCATCCGGTCGCGATGCGGCGCGATTTTCGGGCGCTCGCAGATGATCGTCACATCGACGGCAGCGACCGCACCGCCGCGCTCGCGGACCAAGTTTGCGGCATAGGCAAGAAACCGGTCGGAGGACGCGCCTCGCCATTGCGGGTCGCTGGGCGGAAAATGCATGCCGATATCCCCGGCGCCGATCGCGCCGAGCACGGCATCGACCAGCGCGTGCAACCCGACATCGGCGTCCGAATGGCCGATTGGCGCTACCTCGTGCGGGATCGCGACGCCGCAGATCATCACATGGTCGCCGGGCCCGAACGGATGCACGTCGAAACCATGCCCGACGCGCACGTCGCCTTGCCGGGAGGAGATTAGCCGCTCCGCGGCGGCGAGGTCGGCGGCGGTCGTCACCTTCAGGTTGTCCTCGCTGCCGGCGACGATCAGCGGCCGAATGCCCGCGGCCTCCGCGACAGCGGCGTCGTCGGTCAGCACCCGCCCGGCGGCGGCGCGGTGGGCCGCCAGGATTGCCTCAAAATGAAACCCCTGCGGTGTCTGCGCCCGCCATAATTGGGAGCGGTCGACGGTCTCGATAATGCATCCCTCCGCGACCCGCTTCACCGTGTCGCCCAGCGGCAGTGCCGGGATCACCGCGGCGTCGCTGTCGAGCCCGTCGAGTATTCGGTCGATCAGAGCGGCATCGGGAAAGGGTCGGGCGCCGTCATGGATCAGCACCCGTTCCGGGGTACGCGCCGCCAATGCCTCTAACCCGAGCCGCACCGAATCCTGCCGCTCGGCGCCGCCCGGGACCGGCGGCAGCACCGTGAGGCCATGCGTCGCGCGGTCGAATTCGTCGCGGTCCTCCGGCCGGATCACCACCTGCACTCCGGCGATGCGCTGATGGGCGACCAAAGCGGAGACGGCATGGCGCAGCAGTGAGCTGCCGGCGAGCGGCAAATACTGCTTCGGCAAGCTGCCGCCGAACCGGGTGCCGCGCCCCGCGGCCACGACAAGAGCATACGCAGAGGCCATCGCTGCTCAGGTTAGACCAGCGGCGCGCGATCGGCCACCATCGGCACCGATTGTTGCGGTGCAAAACGGTTTGCGGTAAGCTATATGCCTATTTTTTAATCAAAATAGCGATTTGGGTAAACTGTGGGCATTTCGCTCGGCGCGGTGACGATTGATGACCCGGTAATCCTGGCCCCGATGTCCGGGGTTACCGACCTGCCGTTTCGCCGCGTCGTCAAACGGCAGGGTGCGGCTCTGGTTGTATCCGAGATGATCGCCAGCCAAGCCGCGATCCGCGAGACCCGGCAGGCGCTGACGATGGCGAAAAGTTGCCCCGAGGAGCAGCCGATGGCCGTCCAGCTCGCCGGCTGCGAGCCTGCCGTTATGGCCGAGGCGGCAAAACTCAACGCTGATCGCGGCGCCGCGATCATCGATATCAATTTCGGTTGCCCGGTGAAAAAGGTGGTGAACGGGCATGCCGGGTCGGCCCTGATGCGCGACGAGATTCACGCCGCCCGCATCCTCGAAGCGACGGTCAAAGCCGTCGATCTCCCGGTCACGCTGAAGATGCGCACCGGCTGGGACGATAACCACCGCAACGCGCCACGCCTCGCCGAAATCGCGGAGTCCTGCGGCATCCGGATGATCACAGTGCACGGCCGCACCCGCTGCCAGATGTTCGCCGGCAGCGCCGATTGGCGCTTCATCCGCGAGGTGAAGGCGGCAGTTTCGATCCCGGTCATCGCCAACGGCGATATCGAGAGTCTTGACGATGCCGATCGGGCGCTCGCGGAATCCGGGGCCGACGGCTTGATGATCGGCCGCGGCTGCTACGGCCGGCCGTGGCTCGTCGGGCAGGTCATCGAGTGGCTGCGCTCCGGCCGCCGACGGCCCGATCCGTCGCTCGCCGAACAGTACGCGATCGTCGCGGCGCATTACGACGATATGTTGAGCCATTACGGCATCGATGTTGGCATGCGCGTCGCCCGCAAGCACATCGGCTGGTATTCGAAGGGCTTGCCGGGCTCCGCGGAATTCCGGGCCGCGGTCAATCGGACCGAGGCCGTCGACCAAGTACGCGAGTTGATCCGCGGGTTTTACGAGCCGCTGCTGGCCCGGGCGGCGGCGTGATGTTCGGCTCGCTGCTGCGGCGCTCGGCTTCTGAGGAACCCACGAGCATTCCCGATCCCGCGGCGCTGCTGGCGGCCTTACCCGATCCCGTTCTCGCGCTCGACCGGGACGGCGTTGTCCGCTGGGTCAATCCAGCGGCGGAACAGTTCCTTGGCACCGGTGCGTCGGCGCTGTGCGGTCATCCGCTCGCCGAATTCATCCTGCCGCAAAACCCGCTCTTTATCCTCATCGAATCCGTCTGGCGCGGCGGCGGCTCGATAGCGGAGTACGACGTGTTGATCGAGGGGCCGCGGCTGCCGGCACGCACCGTGACGATCCAAGGCGCGACGACCGGGGACGGTGCCGATACCCTTGTCGTAAGCCTTCACGAGCGTTCGATCGCCGACAAGGTCGATCGCCAGCTGATCCATCGCAGCGCCGCTCGTTCGGTTACAGCGATGGCCTCGATGCTGGCGCATGAGGTCAAGAACCCGCTCTCCGGCATTCGCGGCGCCGCGCAGCTGCTCGAACAGGACGCTGACCCGGCCGAACGCGAACTGACCCAGCTGATTTGCGACGAGACCGACCGGATCGTCGCTCTTGTCGACCGCATGGAGGCCTTTTCTGACGACCGTCCGCTGGAGCGCGAGGCGGTCAACATCCATGAGGTACTCGACCGGGTACGCAAGGTTGCGCAATCGGGTTTTGCCCGGCACGTCCGTATTGCGGAGGGCTACGATCCGTCGCTGCCGCCGGTGCACGGCAATCGCGACCTTCTGGTCCAGGTCTTCCTGAACCTGATCAAGAACGCCGCCGAGGCGGTGCCAAGTACTGGCGGCGAAATTGCGATCGCCACCGCCTATCGGCATGGGTTGCGGCTCGCCGGCCCGGGCAGCGACACGCGGGTCAATTTGCCGCTGATGGTGTCGGTAGCTGATAACGGCCCCGGTATCCCCGACGATCTGAAGCCGCATTTGTTCGATCCATTCGTGACCACGAAGCGCAACGGAACTGGCCTTGGTCTTGCACTGGTCGCGAAAGTGATCGGCGACCATGGCGGCGTCATCGAATTCGACAGCCAGCCCCGGCGCACCGTGTTTCGGGTGTTCCTGCCGGTTGTTCCGCCCGCCGCGGTCGCGCAAGACGGGATGGAGTGATGGGCGCGACGATCCTTGTGGCCGATGACGACCGCGCGATCCGCATGGTTCTGAACCAGGCGCTCGCCAGGCTCGGCCATGACGTACGAATGACCGGTAACGCGGCAACTCTGTGGCGCTGGGTCGCGGATGGCGAGGGCGACCTCGTCATCACCGACGTGATCATGCCGGACGAGAACGGCCTCGATCTGATCCCGCGCATCAAGCGGGTCCGGCCCGATCTGCGCATCATCGTGATGAGCGCGCAGAACACCTTGTTGACAGCGGTCAAGGCGGCCGAGCGCGGGGCTTTCGAGTACCTGCCGAAGCCATTTGATTTGCGCGAACTCGTCGGTGTCGTCGAGCGTGCGCTGAGCGCGCCGCCGGTTCAGTCAGAGCCGGTCGAGGACGAGGTCGATGAGCAACTGCCGCTGATCGGCCGCTCGCCGGCGATGCAGGAAATCTACCGGGCCATTGCCCGTCTGATGGGCACCGATTTGACGGTGATGATCACCGGCGAGAGCGGTACCGGCAAGGAGCTGGTTGCCCGCGCCTTGCATGATTTCGGCAAGCGCCGGTCCGGCCCGTTTGTCGCGATCAACATGGCGGCGATTCCGCGTGAATTGATCGAGAGCGAATTGTTCGGCCACGAGAAGGGCGCCTTCACCGGCGCCCATACGCGCACCGTCGGCCGGTTCGAGCAGGCCCGCGGCGGCACTTTGTTTCTTGACGAGATCGGCGACATGCCTCCGGAGGCGCAGACCCGTCTGCTGCGCGTTCTACAAGAGGGCGAATATATGGCGGTCGGGGGGCGCACTCCGATCCGCGCCGATATCCGCATCATCGCCGCGACTCACCGTGATCTGTCGCAGCTGATTCGTCAGGGACTGTTCCGGGAGGATTTGTTCTACCGTCTGAATGTCGCTCCCATCAGGTTGCCGCCGCTGCGGGAGCGCAGCTCCGATATCCCGGCGCTGGTGCGGCATTTCGCAGTGCAGGCGGCGCGCGAAGGGCTGCCGCTGAAGATACTAGACGAGCCGGCGATGGAGCGGCTGCGCCGCCACCGCTGGCCGGGCAATGTCCGCGAACTCGAGAACCTGGTGCGGCGGTTGGCGGCGCTCTATTCGGAAGAGAGCATCGGGGTCGACATTGTTGAGGCAGAACTGGCCGACGCCACTGAGGCCGGTACCGGCGTGGCACCGGCAGCCGGCGGGGAGGGGCTCGCCGGCGCGGTCGAGCGTCATATCAACGACTATTTCGCTGCCCATAAGGGCGCATTGCCGGCGGCCGGTCTCTACGACCGTGTGCTGCGCGAAATCGAACGGCCGCTGATCTTGGCGACGCTCGGCGCCACCCGCGGCAACCAGATCAAGGCGGCGCACCTCCTGGGCCTCAATCGCAATACGCTGCGAAAGAAAATCCGCGAATTGGACATCCCCGTGGTCCGCGGCCTAAAATGACCGGCCGCCGCGACAGCCCGTAACAAGGTCCGCGCAGCGGTCGCTGGCCCGCTCGCGCGAGCTCGCGGGGGGTCGTTATCAGCCGCGGAATAATGCCGGCGATGCTTCGTGGAATCGGTTGAATGAGCCTGGTGCGGCGGGTTGGGTCTTGGGCCGGCCGCATCGGCCTCGGGCGCAAGATGGCGATCGCGCTCGCGGCCGCGGCGCTTGCCTCGGGCATCGCGACCTATTTGGCGCTGACTGGGGCACCGCCGTTCGGGCCGCGTCCCGATACCGTCTTATTCCTGTTGACGCTCGATCTGGTGCTGCTGCTGGCACTGGCAGCGCTGGTAGTGAAGCGTCTTGTCGCAGTCTGGGCCGAGCGGCGACGCGGTCTCGCCGGCTCGCGGCTTCAGGTACGGCTCGTCGGCTTGTTCAGCCTGATCGCGGTGCTGCCGACAATCATTGTCGCAGTGTTCTCTTATCTCTTCTTCTCGTTCGGTATCGAGGCGTGGTTCAGCGATAAAGTACGAACCGCGATCTCCGAATCCGTCGAGGTCGCCGACGCATACCTCAAGGAACACCAACAGGCGATCCGCGCCGATGTCCTCGGGATGGCGAGCGATCTCAACCGTAATGCCTCTGCCTTGCAGCTGAACCCCCAATACCTTGCCCCGGCATTGACAGCGCAGGCGGCGATGCGCGGACTGACCGAGGCCGCAATCCTCGACCGCAAGGGCAAGATGCTGGCCCGCACCGGGCTCGTCTTCGGGCTCGGCTTCGAGGACGTCGGCCAATCGGCGTTACGCCGCGCCGATCAGGGCGAGGTCGTGATCATGACGGACGACCAAGACGAGCGGGTACGTGCGCTCGTCCGGCTCGACGAATTCGGCGGGCTCTATCTCTACGTCGGGCGATTCATCGAGGCGCGTGTGCTGGCCCATCGCAACGAAACAAAGCTCGCTGCCGCGCAATACGAGCGCCTCGAAGGACAGCGATCCGGGTTCCAGATCACCTTCGCCTTCGTCTTCATCCTGGTCGCGATGTTGTTTCTCGCCGCGGCGGTGTCTGTCGGGATTCATTTCGCCGCCCGGCTCGCCAACCCGATCAGCCGGCTTATTTCAGCCGCCGAGCGGGTCCGCGCCGGCGATCTTGCGGCCCGCGTGCCGGAGGGCGAACAGGATGACGAACTCGCCTCGCTGAGCCGCGCCTTCAACCGGATGACTTACCAGATCCAGAGCCAGCAGCGCGAATTGATCGAAGCGAATCGACAGCTCGATGAGCGGCGCCGCTTTACCGAGACCGTGCTGACAGGGGTTTCTGCCGGCGTGATCGGTCTCGACCGCGAAGGCCGCATCCATCTGCCGAACCGCACCGCCGCGTCGCTGCTCGGGGTCGATCTCGACCAGGCAATGGGCGAAGACCTCGCCTATGTCGCGCCGGAAATGTCAGAGCTGCTCGATGAGGCGGCGCGCCGCCCGGAACGCCTCGCGCAGGGACAGGTGCAGATCGCCAGCGGCAACAGCACCCGAACCCTGCTCGTGCGTATCGCGGCCGAGCACGAGGACGGCGAGATCGGCGGCTTCGTGGTCACCTTCGACGATGTTACCGAGCTATTATCGGCGCAGCGCAAGGCGGCTTGGGCTGACATCGCCCGCCGTATTGCTCATGAGATCAAAAACCCGCTGACCCCGATCCAGCTCGCCGCCGAGCGACTGCGCCGCAAATACGCGAAGGAGATCAAGGGCGACGCCGAAACGTTCAAGACCTGCACTGATACGATTGTGCGGCATGTCGAGGATATCGGCCGCATGGTCGATGAGTTCTCGGCCTTCGCGCGGATGCCAGCGCCGTCGCCCAAGCCCGAGGATCTCGTCGCGATTGTCGACCAGGCGGTGTTCCTGCAGCGGACCACTCGGCCCGAAATCACCTTCGAGACGCATTTTGCCAGCCGCCCGGCGACACTGTCCTGCGATGCCCGGCTGATTGGCCAGGCGGTTATCAACATCGTCAAGAATGCGATCGAGTCGATCGAGGGCCGAATCGCCGAAGGTCAACGCGAGCCTCCGGGACAGATCATCGTTACCGTCGCGGAGAATGATGGTCGCCTCGCGGTGATCGTCGAGGACAACGGCAAGGGCCTGCCGCCGCAGGATCGCCAGCGCCTGACCGAGCCGTACGTGACGACGCGGACAAAGGGGACCGGGTTGGGTCTCGCCATCGTCAAGAAGATCATGGAAGATCACCGCGGCGAGCTGATCCTTGAAGACCGGCAGCCGACCGGGGCTCGCGTCACGCTGGTCTTCGCGAGTGACATCCGCGCCGTGCCGCGACCGGTAACGCCGGACAAATCCGTCGAAATGAGCCCGGTAGTCCATGGCGCATGACATTCTGATCGTCGATGACGAGGCCGACATCCGCCTCCTGATCGGCGGCGTGCTGAAGGACGAGGGCTACGCGACGCGCGATGCCGCCGACAGCAGCCAGGCGCTCGCGGCCATACAGGCGCGCCAACCGACCCTGGTGATCCTCGATATCTGGTTGCAGGGCAGCGAGCTCGACGGCATCGAGATCCTGCGGCGGTTGCGCTCGGAAATGCCGACGGTGCCGGTGGTTATGATCAGCGGTCACGGTACGATCGAGACTGCAGTCGAGGCGATCAAGATCGGTGCTTACGACTTCATCGAGAAGCCGTTCAAGAGCGATCGCCTGCTGCTGGTTGTGGCGCGCGCGATCGAGGCGGCGCTGCTGCGCCGGGAGAACGAGGAGCTGAAATTGCGCGCCGGCGGCGAGCTCGATCTCGTCGGCATCTCGTCCGCCGCCAATCAGCTGCGTCAGCAGATCGACCGCGTCGCCCCGACCGGCAGCCGTGTCCTGATTACCGGCGCCCCCGGAGCTGGCAAGGAGGTGGTGGCGCGCCTGCTGCACGCCCGCTCACGGCGCTCGCAGGGGCCGTTCGTCGCGGTCAATTGCGCAACGATGCGCCCCGACCGGCTTGAGATCGAACTGTTCGGCAGCGAGTCCGAGGGTGACGGCTCCGGACGCAAGGTCGGCACCTTTGAGCGCGCGCATGGCGGCACTCTGTTCCTCGACGAAGTTGCCGACATGCCGATTGAGACCCAGGGCAAGATCGTGCGGGTCTTGCAGGAACAGACCTTCGAGCGTGTCGGCGGCGCGCACCGGGTCGAAGTCGATGTCCGCGTCGTTGCCTCGTCGAACCGCGAGCTTGGGGGCGAGATCGCCGGCGGCCGGTTTCGCGAGGACCTGTTTTACCGGCTCAGTGTCGTGCCGATCAAAGTCCCCCCGTTGCGCGACCGCCGGGAGGACATCCCGTTGTTGGCGCGTCATTTCATGGGCCGGGGTGCCGAAGCGGCACGGATGCCGTCACGCGAATTCGGGGAAGACGCGTTGGCTGCACTGCAATCCTATTCCTGGCCCGGCAATGTGCGGCAACTCCGCAACGTGATCGATTGGCTGCTGATTATGGCGCCCGGCGAGAACCACGAGCCGGTTCGCGCCGATATGCTGCCAAACGAGATCACCGCGATCGCCCCGACCGTCGTCAAATGGGACAAGGGCAGCGAGATCATGACCCTGCCGCTGCGCGACGCGCG
>DATARH010000085.1:0-7446 GCA_036264235.1 Allostellaceae bacterium | reverse complement strand
GACGAGAAGGTGGTGTAACCGCCGCAGATCCCGACCAGGATGAAGGCGCGGATGTCGAGCGAGATCGGCACCGTTCCGATCGGCACTGTCGCATAGGCAACGGCACCGATGACGAACGAGCCGATCACGTTGATCGCGATCGTGCCCCACGGGAACAGCGGCCCCGTCAGCGTGACAATGACATTCGTCATCCAATAGCGCGCGACGCTGCCGAGCGCGCCGCCGAGCGCCACCCAGAGATAGGTCAGCATCGCGGTGCGCGCTGGCAGTCCAGCCGGAGCGTCTCGCCGGCCGCTACCCGTCAGATATCCGCGTAGACGTGCGTCTCGGCCTTGCCGCCGGGATGGGTGAGCGCGCCCTTCTCGGCGTCGCCGACCGTCTGCGCATATTTCCACAGCGTGCCCGACTGGTAGTCGTGCCGCCGCGGCGTCCAAACCTTGCGCCGCTCGGCCAGTTCGGCGTCGCTCAGCGCGACATCGATGGTGCCCTTCACCGCGTCGATCGTGATCGTGTCGCCGTCCTTGAGCAGCCCGATCGGCCCGCCGACCGCAGCTTCCGGTCCGACATGGCCGATGCAGAACCCGTGCGATGCGCCAGAAAACCGCCCGTCGGTGATCAGCGCCACCTTCTCCCCCATCCCCTGGCCGACCAGCGCGCCGGTCGTCGACAGCATCTCGCGCATGCCGGGACCGCCCTTCGGGCCTTCGTAGCGGATGATGATAACGTCGCCTTCCTTGTAGCTGCGGTTGGTCACCGCGGCGAAGGCGTCCTCCTCGCTATCGAAGCAGCGCGCGGGGCCGGTGAATTCCAGCCGCGCCATCCCGGCGACCTTCACGATCGCGCCCTGCGGCGCAAGGTTGCCCTTCAGCACGACGACGCCGCCGGTCGGCGAGAACGGGTTCGAGGTCGGCCTGATCACGTTCTGCCCGGTCGGGAACACCACGCCCTTGAGGTTTTCGGCGATCGTCTTGCCGGTGACGGTGATGCAGTCGCCATGCAGGTAGCCGCCGTCGAGCAGCGCCTTCATAAGCACCGGCACCCCGCCGATGTCGTAAAGATCCTTCATCACATATTCGCCGCCCGGCTTCAGATTGCCGATATACGGCGTCTTGGCGAAGATCCTGCCGACTTCGTGCAGGTCGAAATCGATGCCGGCCTCGCTGGCGATCGCCGGCAGGTGGAGGCCGGAATTGGTCGAGCCGCCCGCCGCGGCAACGACTGTCGCGGCATTCTCCAGCGATTTCCTGGTGACGATGTCGCGCGGCCGCAGGTTGCGGCGGACCAGTTCCATCACGGCCTGGCCCGAAGCTTCGGCATAGGCATCGCGCGAGTCGTACGGCGCCGGTGCGCCGGCCGAGCCGGGCAGCGCCAACCCGATCGCTTCCGAAACGCAGGCCATCGTGTTGGCGGTGAAGAGACCGCCGCACGATCCCGAAGACGGGCAGGCGACGCATTCCAGCTCGTGCAAATCCTCGTCGCTGGCCGCCTTGATGCTGTGCTTGCCGACCCATTCATAGACATCGCCGATCGTCACGTCATGGCCGCGGAAGCGTCCCGGCATGATCGAGCCGCCATACATGAAGACGCTCGGCACATTGAGCCGCACCATCGCCATCATCATGCCGGGTAGCGACTTGTCACAGCCGGCCAGCCCGACCAGCGCGTCGTAGCAATGCCCCCGCATTGTCAGCTCGACCGAGTCGGCGATGATCTCGCGGCTGATCAGCGACGACTTCATCCCCTGATGGCCCATCGCGATCCCGTCGGTGACGGTGATCGTCGTGAATTCTCGCGGCGTGCCACGCGCCGCCGCGACACCCTTCTTGGCCGCCTGCGCCTGGCGGGCGAGCGCGATGTTGCACGGCGCAGCCTCGTTCCAGGTCGTCGCGACGCCGATCAATGGCTGATTGATCTGCTCCTCGGTCAGGCCCATCGAATAGAGAAAGGCGCGGTGCGGCGCGCGCTCGGGGCCGACCGTGACATGCCGGCTCGGCAGGCGCGCTTTGTCGATGACCGGATGGCGGGCGTCGTCGGGCATGGCCGATCTCCTTTAGAGGGCGGTGCGTCAGGGGTTTGCGGCACCGTAACGGTGCGGCCGGACCCGATCAATGCCCGGTTGCGTTGCACGACGCCTGCGAAGACGGCATTTTAGAGCTCGATTGCGGGCCCGGAGGAGGCAACGATGGCGGCGGTTCTGGAGCGGCAACAGGTCACGGTAAGCCCAACGGGCGCGGCCTTGGCGGCCGATATCGAGGGTGTCGAGCTCGCCGGCCCGCTGTCGCCGGAAATCATCGCCGCGATCAAGCAGGCTTGGGGCGACCACCTCGTCCTTCGCTTCCGCGGTCAGCGCCTGTCCGACGACGATCTGATGCGCTTCAGCCGCCAGTTCGGCGAGCTCGACTGGGCGCCGATCGCCGCCGCCAAGGACGCGCCCGAGGGCAGGCAATACGTCATGGTGGTCTCGAACGTGGTCGAGAACGGCCAGCCGATCGGCCAGCTTGGCGCCTACGAGGCGGTCTGGCACACCGACATGTCGTATATCGCCGAGCCGCCGAGCGCCTCCGCACTCTATTCGCTCGAGGCGCCGCCCTCGGGCGGCGACACCGGCTTCTGCAACATGTACCGCGCCTATGAGACGCTGCCCGCCGATCTTAAGCGGCAGATCGAGGGCCGGCTCTGTCGCCACGACGCCAGCCGTAACAGCGCTGGCGAGTTGCGCCGCGGCTTTGTCGATGCCCCGGACCCCTCAGAGACGGTCGGCGCCGAGCATCCGATCGTCCGCACCCATCCGGTCACCGGCCGCAAGGCGCTGTTTCTCGGGCGACGGTGCAATGCCTATATCCCGGGTTTGCCGCTCGCCGACAGCGAGGCCTTGCTCGACGCGCTGTGGGCGCATGCGACCAAGGACGAGTTCACCTGGTATCAGCAGTGGCGGGCGGGCGATCTGATCCTGTGGGACAATCGCTCCGTCATGCATCGGCGCGACGCCTTCGACCCGAACGCGCGGCGGGTGATGCACCGCACCCAGATCAAGGGCGACCGGCCGCATTGACGCCGCACTCCCTGCTGCTTACAGCAGGCTCCGGCGGCGCACAGCGCTGAACGCGCCGTGGCGGGGGACCGGGGGAGACGGATGCGGCTTCGATTTGGGCTGATCGCGATGGCGCTGCTGGCCGGCGCCTGCTCGTCGGGTTCGGGCGGCCAACAGCTGACCTTGCACAATCCGGTCTGGGACCGGGTCGATGTCGAGGTCGTGCTGACCCACAGCAGTGACTGCAACAATCGCGGCCCGGAGTTCATCGCGACCAGGGAAATCGTCCTTCGTCGGGACAAGTCGGAGGCGATCGACGTGCCGCCCGACGCGGCCGTCTGCTGGCGGCACAACCGCAATCCGAACAATCCCAAACCCGGCGATTGGACCGGCTGGACCCGCGCCACCCTCTATCCCGGGCAGAGCGCCGACTCGGATGTTTGAGGCTCGGTCCTGCTTGCGGCTGCGCATCTAAGGAAGGTGAGGGGCCCGGAAAGGGCGATGTACGCCGCCGGGTCGTTTGCCGTAAGCTGACCGGCAGGTCCCGGCACCACGCGGCATAGGAGCGCGCCCCATGAAGGTCACCAATGCGATCGCCCAAATCCTCAAGCGCGAGGGGATCGAGTTTCTGATCGGCTATCCGGTCAATCCGATCATTGAGGGCGCCGCCGAGGCCGATATCCGCACGATCATGGTCCGCCAGGAGCGGATCGGCCTGCACATGTGCGATGCCGTCGCGAAGGTGACCTCGGGCGACAAGATCGGCGTCTTCGTGATGCAGCACGGGCCGGGTACCGAAAACGCTTTTGGCGGTGTCGCGCAATCCTACGGCGATTCCTGCCCGGTGGTGGTGCTGCCGGCCGGCTATGCCCGCAACATCAATCAGGTGCATCCGAACTTCAACGCCGCCCTCAATTTCCGCCACGTCACCAAGCTGGCGGAGCAGGTGACGGTAGCCGATGCCACCGTCGAGACGCTGCGGCGCGCCTTCACCACGGTCAAGAACGGCCGGCCCGGACCCGTTCTGGTCGAGTTCCCGACCGACATCCTGCGCGACGAGGTGCCGGACGCGCTGGTCGCCGAATACAAAGTGACGCCACGGCTGAAAAGCGGCCCCGATCCGAAATCGGTGTCGCAGATCGCCGAGGCGTTGGTCGCGGCGCAGCGGCCGGTTATCGTCGCCGGCCAGGGCGTGCATTACGCCAAGGCTTGGCCGCAGCTGAAGGCGCTGGCCGAATTGCTCGAGGCGCCGGTCATGACGACCTTGCCCGGGAAGAGCGCCTTTCCCGAAAACCACCCGCTGTCGCTCGGCTCCGGCGGCATCGGCATCGGCGGCCATCTCTGGCACATGCTGCAGAATGCCGATTTCATTTTCGGCATCGGCTGCAGCTTCACCCGCACTAGTTTCGGCACGGCGATGCCGAAGGGCAAGAAGATCGCGCATGCGACGATTGATCCCTATGCGATCAACAAGGACGTTCCGGTCGAGCTGGCCGCGGTCGGCGACGCCGGGCTGACGCTCGACGCACTCCTCGAAGAGGTGAAGGATCGGCTGAAGGGCAAGCCCCGCGACCGCCTCGCCTCGGTGACCCGCGAGATCACCGCCCACCGCGAGGAGTGGATGGCAAAGTGGATGCCGCGGCTGATCCAGGACACCAAGCCGCTGTCACCCTATCGCGTGATCTGGGAATTGCTGCACAATGTCGATGTCAAGAACACGATCATCACGCATGACGCCGGCAGCCCGCGCGATCAGCTCAGCCCGTTCTGGGTCAGCGAGACGCCGCTTTCCTATCTCGGCTGGGGCAAGACGACGCAACTCGGCTACGGCCTCGGGATCGCGATGGGCGCCAAGCTCGCCGCGCCCGACAAGCTCTGCATCAATGTGTGGGGCGATGCCGCGATCGGCTTCACCGGCATGGATTTCGAGACCGCGGTGCGCGAGCGCCTGCCGATCCTGTCGATCCTGATGAATAACTTCTCGATGGCGATCGAGCTGAAGGTGATGCCGGTTTCGACCGAGAAGTACCGCTCGACCGACATCAGCGGCAATTACGCCGATTTCGCCAAGGCGCTCGGCGGTTACGGCGAGCGCGTCACCGAGCCGGGCGAGATCGCCGCCGCGATCCGCCGCGGCATCGCCCAGACCCGCGAGGGCAAGCCGGCGCTGCTCGAGTTCATTACCGAGAAGGCGGTCGACGTTTCGCGGTTCGGCTGAGTTTCCTTCATCGGAGCGCGGGCCAGAGGCCCGCGGTGCGATGGGGAGACGCTCGCATTAAAGAGGAGGATTTGCCATGCCACTGCCGCAAGACATCCGGCCGGTGTTCCAGGACATCCAGGATACGCTGCATCGCGCGGACGAGCCGTGGCTCGAGCGCTCGCCGAACGACAAGCTGAAGGTGCTGTGGATCGGCCGCGAGACCGGCAGCTGGGCGACGCTGCATCACTGGAAGAAGGGCTATGCCGCACCGCCTCACAAGCATCTCGCCGGCGCGCATGTGTTCATCCTGTCCGGCAAGCTGCAGGTCCGCACCGGAGTGCTCAACGCCGGCGACTACGTATACGAGCCCTCAGGCGTACTGCACGACAAGACCAAGGCGCTCGAGGACACCACGTATCTGTTCATCGCCACCGGGCCGATCCTGTTCTTCGATGAGAACGGCTTCACCCGTTATACGAATTGGGAAGTGATGGAAAAGCTGCGCGCCGGTCACGCCGCGTCGCCGCGTGCCGAGGCGGCGGAGTAGCGCCCCGTCGGTTGACAGGTCAGATCACCAGCGCGAGCTGGTCGCGCAGGACCCGCTCTTCCGGCAGGTGAACGCTGGCGACGGTGCCTTTGCCGGGCTCGCTGCGAATTTCGATTGTGCCGCCGTGCAATTCCGCCAGTCGCTTCGTCAGCGGCAGCCCGAGACCCACGCCGTCATGCTTGCGGGTCATGCTGTTGCTGATTTGCCCGAACGGCGCGAGTGCGATCGGGATTTGCTCCGGCGCCATGCCGATGCCGGTGTCCTCGACCCGGAGCGTGATGCCGCGCCCGAGGCGGTGCTCGACTTGCAGAAGTACCTTGCCGCCCGCCGCGGTGAACTTGATCGCATTCGATAACAGGTTCACCAGGATCTGCGTCAGCTTGGCCGGATCGGCGATGATCCGCGGCAGCTGCGCGGCGCTCTCGCTGACGAACTCGATATCGGCGCGTTCCGCCATATCCTGAACGATTTGCGACGCCAGCCTCACGACATCTTCAATATCGACTTCCTCGTCGGCGAGCATCAGCCGGTCGGCATCCGCCTTCGCCAAATCCAGGATTTCGGTGATGATCGCCAGAAGATGCTGGCCGCTGCTGCCGATCATGTTGGCGTATTCGATGTACTTGTCGTTGAGCGGCCCGAACATGCGGTCGCTCATCATGCCAGAAAAGCCAATGATCGCGTTGAGCGGCGTGCGCAACTCGTGACTCATATTGGCGAGGAATTCCGATTTGGCGCGGCTCGCGGCCTCGGCGGCTTCCTTTGCCGCGATCAGCCGCTCCTGGTTGCGGCGCAGCTCCTCGAACGCGCGGCTGGCGCGCAGGATATAGCGGACGCGGTGGTTGAGGACGAGCCAGTTCACCGGCTTCGGGATGAAATCGGTCGCGCCGGCATCATACGCGCGGGCGATCGACGCCAGATCGTCGAGGCTCGTCGATACCACAATCGGAACATAGGCCGATTCCGGGCGGCTGCGTAATTCGCGGCACAGCTGATAACCGTCCATATGCGGCATCACGACATCGACGAGCAGCAGGTCGGGCCGGTGCTCGGCGTAAAGGCGGCATCCTTCGACACCGTCACCGGCTTCGATCACGCTGAACCCGTCGCGCTCCAGCGTCGCCCGCATCAGCGAGCACACCACCGGATCGTCATCGACCACCAGGATCGAGCCGCCGGCCTTCGGATTGCTGTCATCCATGGACGCGATCCTGCACGGACGAGGGTGAATGAAACACTAATCGCCGAGGACGGTATTGCCGGGGGCTGGCAGGGGTACGCCTTCGACCAGCTCGCTCAGACTTGCAGTGGCCAGGTCCAGCTCGTGCTCCAATGCCACGAGCACAGTCTCCGCCGGCAGAACGCCTTTGTCGCGAGCCAGCGCTTCCATCTCGGCGCAACGCTGCGACACCCGAATGGCGCCGATCGTGGCGGCGCTCGACTTCAGGCTGTGCGCCGCACGCCACATCGCTTCCGGATCGCTGGTGCGGGTCTTCGCCCGGATATCCGCCATCAGCGGGCCGGAATTGGCGACAAACCGCGACACCACCTGGCGCAGCAACGAGGCGCCGTTGTCGCCGGGAATGCGGCGGATTTTTTCGATCGTCACAAAGTCGAGGATCGATGCCGCCGAAGATTTGGCGTCGCCCGCATCGTTTGCCGCGACAG
>DATARH010000064.1:0-2551 GCA_036264235.1 Allostellaceae bacterium | reverse complement strand
TCCTCTCAGGATGAAGGGAACTCCAATGCTCGCGAGGCAATCTCGCCCGGCTCAAGTGTTACGGACGGCGCGCTGAACCGACCGCCGGCGCATTCACGCATGGCGGCTCACTGCTGGATCACTCCTGTCCCGACAAGTGGTGAGGTCCAGGGGCTCGGCCCCTGGCGGGGTTTGGGGCAGCGCCCCAATCTTCCTTTGCCTCAACGGCAAATGGTCGGGGCGCCGGCTTATAACTCAACCACAGCACCAATCCCGCGGAGCGGGTTCGTGCTTGGGGTGGAACCGGACGTTGGGACTTGTCATATCGATGGGTGCTCTGCGCCGATGGCGGCCGTTTAGGTGCCTTGATCGGCTCCCCCGAAAGCGGACGTAGCATTTCGAGCCCACGCCGGCCGGAATGGGTGGTTGAACGAACCCGCTGCGCGGGAGGGGGCTGGTGGCGGCTGCTGCGTAAAGGCTCCAGCATCGGAGCTGTGATCAAGCAGGACCGCTGAGCGGGCAGATCATTTTCGGCTTCTTCAATCAGGAAGGAGCCGACCGATGGACGAGACCATTCGCACCGCTGCAATCAGCCCACTGCGCCAGCGTATGATCGACGACATGAACGTGCGCCGGTTCTCACCGGCAACACAGCACAACTACATTCGCGACGTCAGCCGTTTTGCGACGTTTCTAGGCCGCTCGCCGGACACGGCGACGCCGGAGGACGTGCGCCGGTGCCAGATCGAACAGCGCGAGGCCGGCGTGCCGACGCCGACGATGAACAGCATCGTCTCGGCGTTGCGATTCTTCTTCACTCAGACCATCGACCGGCCCGACCTGGCACGCAAGCTGGTCCGGGCGGCGCATCCGCGCAACCTGCCCGTGGTGCTGAGCCGCGACGAGGTGGCGAGGCTTCTCAACGCGACCACCTGCTTGAAGCACCAAGCAGCTCTCTCGGTCGCCTATGGCGCCGGCCTGCGCGTGGCGGAGGTTGCCGCGCTCAAGGTCACCGATGTCGATAGCGAGCGCAGCTGCTCCGGGTCGAGCGTGGCAAGGGTGGCCGCTACCGCAACGCCATACTCCCAGCCGATTTGCTGATTTTGTTGCGGAAGTGGTGGAAGGTGGGGCGGCAGCAAGGCGTGATGCACCCACAAGGCTGGTTGTTTCCGGGTCAGAACGCGATGAAGCCGATCAGCACCCGGCATTTGCACCGGATCGTCGTCGAGGCGGCACAGGCTGTGCCTACATCCCGAAACCGGATGGCCGGCAACGGCCGCTGGGGATTGCGGCGCTGGAGGACAAGGTTGTCCAACGCGCCGTGGTCGAGGTTCTCAATGCGATCTACGAGTAGGACTTTGTCGGCTTCTCCTACGGGTTCCGCCCTCGTCTGGCCGGGGGCAGCACGATGCGTTGGACGCGCTCGCGGTGGGTATTGGGGACAGGGCGGTGAATTGGATACTGGACGCCGACATCAAGGGGTTCTTCGACAACATCAGCCACGAGTGGATGATGCGGTTCATCGAGCACCGTGTCGGCGACCGGCGCGTGTTGCGCCTCATTCGCGGATGGCTGAAGGCGGGCGTGGTGGAAGACGGTGTGCGGCAGCGGGCGGCGAAAGGCACGCCGCAAGGGGCGGTCATCTCGCCGTTGCTGGCGAACATCTACCTTCACTACGTCTATGATCTGTGGACCGAGCAGTGGCGGAAACGCCACGCGACCGGTGCCATGATCGTGGTGCGCTACGCTGACGACACCGTCGTTGGCTTTGAGCACCGGTCTGACGCCGAAAGCTTCCTGGCACAACTCCGCATCCGCATGGCGGAAGTCGCGTTGGAGCTGCACCCCGAGAAGACTCGCCTGATCGAATTCGGCCGCAGGGCGGGACGCGACAGGGCGGCGCGGGGGGACGGCAAGCCGGAGACGTTCGACTTCCTCGGCTTTACCCATATCTGTTCGCGCTCGCGACGGGGCGGCTTCCTGCTGGCCCGGCACACGCGGCGAGATCGGAAGATGGCGAAGCTGCTGGAGATCAGCGAGGAACTGCGACGGCGATGGCACCAAAGCGTGGCTGAACAGGGCGCGTGGCTAGGGTCGGTGGTTCGAGGCTTCTTCGCCTACCACGCCGTGCCTACAAACGCGCGCACCCTCTCGGCGTTCCGTCATCATGTTATCGACCTCTGGCGACGCGCCTTGCGCCGGCGCAGCCAGAAGGACCGGACAACATGGACGATGGTGGACAAGCTGGCAGACCGCTGGCTCCCCAGACCCCGGATATCCCATCCCTGGCCGTCTCAACGCTTCCGCGTCAAACACCCAAGGTGGGAGCCGTATGCGGGAATGCCGCACGTACGGTTCTGTGCGGGGGGCGCTCAGTAATGGGGGTCCCTACCGCGATTAACACTTCAAGATTGCAGAGATATAGTTCGCTCTGGGCTGCCGGTCAGTGCGTGCCGTGATAGCTCAACAGCCGCTGGGCCGCGGCGATCCTCTGCAGGAGCCTCTCAAGCACAATTTCAGGCACGCGGTCAGCGTCCATCAGAAGCCGGGTCAGTGCGTCGGGCGGCCAAGC
>DATARH010000002.1:0-15729 GCA_036264235.1 Allostellaceae bacterium | reverse complement strand
CGCTTGCGCGACATCCTTGCTCATGCGCAACGCCTTCTCGCCGATCATCCACATGCAGGGCGCCGACATCAAATATCGGGGGTCCGGCAAATTGTGTTCGCCCCCTACGTGCTGAGGTATCGTGAAGCCGGATCGGACATTGTCATTGTCGATATCCGTCATAGCCGCCAACGCGAGCGACCGATCCCAGGCGAAAGCGAGTGAACTGCTGTAAGGCAGGCCGCCTTGCCGCTATGGCCGTTTCGCGGTAAACCCGCGCCGCCTTCCGAAACGAGGATTTGTCCATGGCACGCAACAAGATCGCGCTGATCGGCGCCGGCCAGATCGGCGGCACGCTGGCCCTGCTCGCCGGCCTCAAAAAGCTCGGCGACGTCGTGCTGTTCGACATCGTCGAGGGCGTGCCGCAGGGGAAGGCGCTCGATATCGTGCAGGGGTCCTCGATCGAGGATTACGACTCCAAGATCACCGGCACCAACAATTACGCCGACATCGCCGGCGCCGATGTCGTGATCGTGACGGCCGGCGTGCCGCGCAAGCCGGGCATGAGCCGCGACGATTTGATCGGCATCAACACCAAGGTGGTCGGCGAGGTCGGTGCGAACATCAAAAAGCACGCACCGAACGCGTTTGTGATCACGATCACCAACCCGCTCGACGCGATGGTCTGGGTGATGAAGGAGGCGACCGGCTTTCCGGCAAACCGCGTCGTCGGCATGGCCGGCGTGCTCGACAGCGCCCGGTTCCGCTATTTCATCGCCGAGGAGCTCGGCGTCTCGGTCGAGGACGTCAACGCCTTCGTGCTCGGCGGGCATGGCGACACGATGGTGCCGCTGGTGCGCTACACCACGGTCGCCGGCATCCCGCTGCCGGATATCGTCAAGATGGGTTGGACCAGCCAGCAGAAACTCGACCAGATCGTCCAGCGCACGCGCGACGGCGGTGCCGAGATTGTCAATTTCCTGAAGACCGGCTCGGCCTTCTATGCGCCGGCCAGCGCGGCGATCCAGATGGCCGAGGCCTATCTGCGCGACAAGAAGCGGGTGCTGCCGGCCGCCGCCTGGCTGACCGGGCAGTACGGCATCAAGGATCTTTATGTCGGCGTGCCGGTCGTGATCGGCGCCGGCGGCATCGAGAAGATCGTTGAAATCGCGATGAACACTGAAGAGAAAGCCGCCTTCGACAAATCCTGCGCGGCGGTGCGCGAACTGGTCGAGATCGCCCGCCAAATGCGCGCCAAAGCGGCCTGAGCCCAGGTGATCCAATGAACATCCACGAATACCAGGCAAAGCAGCTTCTGGCCAAATACGGCGTGCCGGTGCTGCCGGGTGCGGTCGCCTACACCGCGGCGGAAGCATCCGAGGCGGCGAAGCGGCTCGGCGGCTCGGTCTGGGTCGTCAAGGCACAGATCCACGCCGGCGGCCGTGGCAAGGCCGGCGGCGTCAAGCTGGTGCGCTCGCCCGAGGAGGCGGCGGAGGCGGCCCGCGCGATGCTGGGCAAGCCGCTGGTCACGCATCAGACCGGGCCGCAGGGCCGCGACGTCAAGCGGGTCTATGTCGAGGCCGGCTGCGACATCGCGCGCGAGCTGTATCTCGCCGCCTCGACCGACCGCGGCACCGGCCGGATCACCCTGATCGCGGCGGCCGAGGGCGGCATGGAGATCGAGGAGCTGGCCGAGCGGTCGCCGGAAAAAATCCTGCGCATCACGGTTGACCCGGCGAGCGGCATCGAGCCGTTCCATGCCCGCAAGATCGCCTTCGGGCTCGGCGTCGCGCCGGCGCAGGTCCGGCCGATGATCGCCTTCGTGACCGCGCTCTACCGCGCCTTTACCGAGCTCGACGCCTCGCTCGTCGAGATCAACCCGCTGGCGGTGACCGGCGCGGGCGAGCTCGTTGCGCTCGATGCCAAGATGAATTTCGACGACAACGCCCTCTTCCGCCACGCCGATGTCGAGGCGCTGCGCGATGAGGCCGAGGAGGACCCGATCGAGCTGGAGGCCGGCAAGCACGGGCTCAACTACGTCAAGCTCGACGGCACGATCGGCTGCATGGTCAACGGCGCCGGCCTGGCGATGGCGACGATGGACATCATCAAGCTCTATGGCGGGATGCCGGCCAATTTCCTCGATGTCGGCGGCGGCGCGACGCGCGACCGCGTGACGACCGCGTTCAAGCTCGTGCTGTCCGACCCGAATGTCGAGGCGATCCTCGTCAACATCTTCGGCGGCATCATGCGCTGCGACGTGATCGCCGAAGGGGTCGTCGCGGCGGCCCGCGAGGTCAATCTGCACGTGCCGCTGGTGGTCCGGCTCGAAGGCACCAATGTCGAGCTCGGCCGCAAGACCCTCAGCCAATCGGGCCTGCCGATCATCGCCGCCGAATCGCTGGAGGACGCCGCACGCAAGGTCGTCGCCGCCATCAAGGAGGCGGCGTGATGTCGGTCCTCGTCAACGCCGCGACGACGGTGCTGTGCCAGGGTTTCACCGGCGCCCAGGGCACTTTTCATTCCGAGCAGGCGATCGCCTACGGCACGAAAATGGTTGGCGGCGTGACCCCGGGCAAAGGCGGGACCCGCCATCTCGACCTGCCGGTGTTCGACACGGTCGCCGAGGCGCGCGCCACGACCGGCTGCACCGCGACGGTGATCTACGTGCCGCCGCCCTCCGCCGCCGACGCGATCCTTGAGGCGATCGACGCCGGGATCGAGCTGGTGATCTGCATCACGGAGGGCATCCCGGTCCTCGACATGGTACGGGTCAAGCGCGCCCTCGACGGCTCGAAAAGCCGGCTGATCGGGCCGAACTGCCCCGGAGTGATCACCCCCGGCGAATGCAAGATCGGGATCATGCCGGGGCATATCCACCGGCGCGGCAAGATCGGCATCGTGTCGCGCTCCGGTACCCTGACCTATGAGGCGGTGGCGCAGACGACCGCCGCCGGGCTGGGGCAATCGAGCTGCGTCGGGATCGGCGGCGACCCGATCCATGGGCTCGACTTCACCGACGTGCTCGAAATGTTTCTCGCCGATGACGAGACCGAGGCGATCGTGATGATCGGCGAGATCGGCGGCACCGCCGAGGAGGAAGGCGCGGCGCTCCTCAAGCAGGCGCGGCGCAAGAAGCCGACCGTCGGCTTTATCGCTGGGGCGGCGGCGCCGCCGGGCCGGCGCATGGGCCATGCCGGCGCGATCATCGCCGGCGGCAAGGGCACCGCCGCCGACAAGATCGAGGCGCTGCGCAGCGCCGGGGTCACGGTCACCGAATCGCCGGCCGCGATCGGCACGACGATGAAGCAGCTGCTGGGCGGCTGAGCCCCGCCGAAAACACCCTCAACTCAGCCATGCGGCTCGTTTTAGCGCGATCGTAACTATATTGGTGTCATTCCGGCGGAAGCCGGAATCCATGGCGCAACAAGCTCCTGATCCCGGTGTTTTCCGGGTCTGTGTTCTCTTGGGGCCGAGTTTTTCGGTTCCGAGATGGGTTCCGGTCCCGCCGGGACGAACAGCAATAGAGCGGACGTTGAGGCTTTGATGCCCGATTTCGACCACACCACCTTTCTTTCCGGCGCCAATGCCGGGTTCATCGCCGATCTTTATGCGCGCTATCTCGACGATCCCGCTGCGGTCGACGACAGCTGGCGCCGGTTTTTCGCTGATTTGGCCGACGATCCGGCCGCGGTGCGGGCCGAGCATCGTGGGCCGGGTTGGGCAAAACCGATCGCCCGCGCCAATGGCAACGCCGTACAGCCGTCCGCCAGCGCCTCGCCGGAGGCGGTGCGGCAGGCAGCACTCGATTCGATCCGGGCGCTGAACCTGATCCGCGCCTACCGCGTGCGCGGCCATCTCGAAGCCGATCTCGACCCGCTCGGGCTGGAGCAGCGGCGCCGGCAGCCGGAGCTCGACTACCGCGATTACGGCTTCACCGAGGCCGATCTCGACCGCGAAATCTTCATCAACAACCTGCTCGGGCTCGAACGCGCGACGCTGCGCCAGATCGTGGCGCGGCTGCGCGAGATTTATTGCGGCCATATCGGCGTCGAATACATGCACATGCAGGTCCAGGCCGAACGGCTGTGGATCCAGCAGAAATTCGAGAATCTGGAGGCGCGACCGGTGTTGTCGCGCACGGCGCAAAAGGAGGTGCTCAAAGTCCTTAGCGAAGCGGAGGTGTTCGAGCGTTTTCTCGAACGGCGCTACCCCGGCACCAAGCGGTTTGGCATCGAGGGCGCCGAGTCGCTGATGCCGGCGCTGGAATCGATCCTGCGCCGCGGCGCCGAACTCGGCATCGCCGAGTTCGTGCTTGGCATGCCGCATCGCGGCCGCCTCAACGTGCTCGGCAATTTCATGGGCAAGCCCTTCACCGCGATCGTCTCCGAGTTTCAGGGCGCGTCCGGTGACGCCGAACATGTCCAGGGATCGGGGGACGTCAAATATCATCTCGGCACCTCGGGGGACCGCGAGATCGGCGGTCGCAATGTTCACCTGTCGCTGGCCGCAAACCCATCGCATCTGGAAGCGGTGAACCCGGTCGTGCTCGGCAAGGTCCGGGCCAAACAGCGCCAGCGCGGCGACCGCGAGCGCAACGAGGTCGTAGGGATTTTGATGCATGGCGACGCCGCGTTTGCCGGCCAGGGCGTCGTCGCCGAATCGCTCGAATTGTCCGACCTGCGCGGCTACCGCACGGGCGGTACGGTGCACATCATCGTCAACAACCAGATCGGCTTCACCACGAGCCCGGCTTTCGCGCGGTCGAGCCCCTACCCGTCCGATGTCGCGAAGGGCGTGCAGGCGCCGATCTTTCACGTCAATGGTGACGATCCGGAAGCCGTCGTCGAGGTCGCGCGCGCCGCGATCGAATACCGCCAGCGCTTCAACAAGGATGTCGTCGTCGACCTCTTCTGCTACCGGCGGCACGGCCACAACGAGTCCGACGAGCCGGGTTTCACCCAGCCGGCGATGTACCGCAAGATCGCCCGCCACCCGTCGACGCCGCAGCTCTACGGGAAAAAGCTGGTCGCCGCCGGCGTGCTAACGGAGGCGGACGCCGCGGCATTGGGCAGTGACTTTCATGCCAAGCTCGAAGCCGAGTACGAGGCGGCAAAAAGCTATCGGCCGAACAAGGCCGATTGGCTGGAAGGCGCCTGGGCCGGGTTCGAGCCGGCGCCGGATGATGACCGTCGCGGCGACACCGCGGCTCCCCTCGAATTGCTGCGCGAAGTGGGGCACGGTCTCGTCACCGTCCCGAACGGCTTTCACCTGAACAGCAAGATCGCCCGCCAGCTCGAAGCGAAAAAGAAAGCGATCGACACCGGCGAGGGCATCGATTGGGCGACCGCCGAGGCGCTGGCAATCGGCACCCTGTGCGCCGAGGGGACGCATGTCCGCATGTCCGGCCAGGACAGCGGCCGCGGCACCTTCTCGCACCGCCACGCCTGCCTCGTCGACCAGGAGACCGAGCAGCATTACGTGCCGCTCAACCATGTCCGCGACGGCCAGGCGCCGTTCGACATCATCGACAGCCCGCTGTCGGAGATGGCGGTGCTCGGCTTCGCATACGGCTACAGCCTCGCCGACCCGAAGACGCTGGTGATCTGGGAGGCGCAGTTCGGCGATTTCGCCAACGGTGCGCAGGTGATCATCGACCAGTTCCTATCGTCCGGCGAGGCCAAATGGCTGCGCATGTGCGGATTGGTGATGCTTCTGCCGCACGGCTATGAGGGCCAGGGGCCGGAGCATTCCTCGGCCCGGCTGGAGCGCTACCTGCAGCTCTGCGCCGAAGACAACATGCAGGTGTGCAACCTGACCAGCGGCGCCAATTATTTCCATGCGCTGCGCCGACAAATCCGCCGCAGCTTCCGGAAGCCGCTGGTGATCGTCACTCCGAAATCGCTGCTGCGCGCGCCGGAGGTAATGTCACGCCTCGACGAGATGGGGCCGGGGACGACCTTTCACCGCGTCATCGCCGACCCGGCGCCGCTCGCCGCCGAAGAGAAAATCCGCCGCATCGTGCTGTGCAGCGGCAAGGTGTATTTCGACTTGGTGAAGGCCCGCGCCGAACGCTGCGACGACACGGTCGCGCTGGTCCGGGTCGAGCAGCTCTATCCGTTCCCGTTCGAGACGCTCGGCAAAGTGGTGCAGCGTTACCGCAATGCCGAGATCGTCTGGTGCCAGGAGGAGCCGCAGAATATGGGCGCCTGGAATTTTGTCGACCGCCGCATCGAGCGGGCGCTGTCCGGTCTCGACATCGCGGCCAAGCGGCCGCGCTTTGCCGGCCGGGCCGAGGCGGCATCGCCGGCGACCGGCCGCTTTAAGCGGCATCAGAGCGAGCAGGCCTGCCTCGTCGCCGACGCGCTGGCGGCCTGATCCGATGCCGGCTGAAATCCTCGTCCCAGCCCTCGGCGAGTCGATCACCGAGGCGACCGTCGCGCGCTGGCTGAAGCAACCCGGCGAAGCGGTCGCGCGCGACGAGCCGGTGGTCGAGTTGGAAACCGACAAGGTGACGCTCGAAATCCCGGCACCGGCCGCCGGCACCCTCGGCGAGATCAAAGCCGCGGAGGGCAGCAACGTGCCGGTCGGCGCCGTGCTCGGAGTCGTTGTCGACGGTGTTGCCGCGACCGCCCCTCGCCCGCCTCCGGCTATGCCTCCGACTCCCTCTCCCCGCGAGCGGGGAGAGAGTCGGGGTGAGGGGGGAGCCGCGTTGGAACGGTCAGGCCCGGCGGTGCGCAAACTCGTCGCAGAAACCGGTGTGTCACCGGACGATATCGCGCCGACCGGACGCGGCGGCCGGATCACCAAAGCGGACGTGACCGCGGCGCAAACGCTGCCGGCCGCACCCGCGCCGGTGCCTTCCCCGGCCGCGCATCCGCCGCAGCCGTCACCGGTCTCCGGCGAGCGCGAGACCCGGGTGCGGATGACCCGGTTGCGGCGACGCATCGCCGAGCGCCTCAAGGAGGCGCAGAACGCCGCGGCGATGCTGACGACGTTCAACGAGATCGACATGAGCGCCGCGATCGCGGCGCGTGAGCATTGGCGCGAGTTGTTCGAGAAAAAGCACGGCGTGCGGCTCGGCTTCATGTCGATCTTCGTCAAGGCGGCGATCGTCGCGCTGAAAGAGTTTCCGGCGGTCAACGCCGAGATCGACGGCGACGACATCGTCTACAAAAATCATTACGACATCGGCGTCGCGGTCGGCACCGAGCAGGGTCTCGTTGTGCCGGTCGTGCGCGACGCGGACCGGATGAGCTTCGCCGACATCGAGAAGGCGATCGCCGAACTCGGCCGCAAGGCGCGCGACGGCAAATTGTCGATCGAGGATCTGTCGGGCGGCACCTTCACGATTTCGAACGGCGGGGTTTATGGATCATTATTGTCGACCCCGATCCTGAACCCGCCGCAATCGGCCATTCTCGGCATGCACAAGATCGAGCGGCGGCCGATCGCCGCCGGAGACAAGATCGAAATTCGGCCGATGATGTATGTCGCCGTGAGCTACGACCACCGCATCATCGACGGGCGCGAGGCGGTGTCGTTCCTGGTGCGCTTGAAGGAATGCGTCGAGGACCCCTCGCGCATCCTGTTCGACCTCTGACTATGGCCGAACGCTACGACGTCGCGATCATCGGCGCGGGACCCGGCGGCTATGTCGCGGCGATCCGGGCGGCGCAGCTCGGCATGCGCGTTGCCTGCATCGACAAGCGCGCGGCCCTCGGCGGCACCTGCCTCAACATCGGCTGCATTCCGTCGAAGGCGCTGCTGCAATCCTCCGAGAAATTCGCCGAGACGAAAAAGGGGCTTGCCGAGCACGGCGTCATCGTCGGCGATGTGACACTCGACCTGGCAAAGATGCAGGCGCGCAAGGACAAGGTCGTCGAGACGCTGACCAAGGGCGTCGAGTTCCTGTTCCGCAAGAACAAGGTGGATTGGCTGAAGGGCACCGCCCGCATCGCGGCTCCCGGCCGCGTCACCATCACTGGCGACACCGGCGCGCAGGAGATCGAGGCCAATTCGATCGTGATCGCCACCGGGTCGGAGCCGACGCCGCTGCCCGGGATCGCGGTCGACGAGCAGCGCATCGTCACCTCGACCGGGGCGCTGGCGCTTGGCCATGTTCCGGAGCGGCTGGCGGTGATCGGCGGCGGATATATCGGGCTCGAGCTCGGCTCGGTCTGGAGTCGGCTCGGGTCGCAGGTGACGTTGATCGAGTTTCTCGACCGCATCCTGCCGCTGATGGACCGCGAGTTGGGGCCGGCCTTGCAGCGGCTGCTCACCCGATCCGGGATGAAGTTTAAATTGTCGACCAAGGTGGTCGCCGCCCAGCCCGGCAACGACGGTGTGTCTCTGCAGCTTGAACCGGCCAAGGGCGGCGAGCCAGAAACCCTGGTGTCGGATGTGGTGCTGGTCGCCATTGGCCGCCGGCCCTTTACCGACGGGCTCGGGCTCGACGAGATCGGCGTCGCGCGGGATGGCGGCGGCCGCATCACGGTGAACGAGAATTACGCGACCAATATCGCCGGCATCTACGCCATCGGCGATGCGATCGCCGGGCCGATGCTGGCGCACAAGGCCGAGGAGGAGGGCATCGCGCTCATCGAGCGGCTCGCCGGGCAGAAGACGATCGTCGAATACGACGCGATCCCCTCGGTCGTCTACACCTGGCCGGAAGTCGCCGCGGTCGGCAAGACCGAGGAGGAACTGAAGAGCGAGGGCATCGACTATCGGGTCGGCAAGTTTCCGTTCACCGCCAATGCGCGTGCCCGGACCAACGGCGACACCGACGGGTTCGTCAAGATCCTCGCCGAAACCGGCGCCGACCGGGTGCGCGGCGTCCACATCATCGGGCCCGATGCTGGCACGCTGATCGCCGAGGCGGCGCTGGCGATCGAATTCGGCGCCTCGGCCGAGGATATCGCCCGCACCTGCCATGCCCATCCGACACTGGAGGAAGCGGTGAAGGAGGCAGCCCTCGCCGTCGCCGATAGGGCGATCCACATCTGAGCCGGCGACCGGCGCCGCTCAGCCGAAGCGCTTGGCGATATGCGCGTAGAGCGCGCGCAGCGTCTGCGCCTCGGCGCCTTCCGGCCGGCCGGGGCGGCTGCGCGTGTTCCACGCCATCACGTCGAGATGTGCCCACGGAATACCGGGCTCGACGAATTCCTGCAGATAGAGCGCCGCGGTGATCGCGCCGGCATGCGGCCCGTCGGAGACGTTGTTGAGGTCGGCCGCCTTGCTGTCGAGCAGTCGCCGGTAGGGCCGCCACAGCGGCATCCGCCACAGCGGGTCGTCCTCCGCCATGCCGGCGGCGATCAACTCGGCGGCGAGCGTGTCGTCGCTGCAGAACAGCGCCGGCAGCTCGGGCCCGAGTGCGGTGCGCGCCGCGCCGGTCAAGGTCGCGGCGTCGATCAGCAGCGCCGGGTTCTCGGTCGAGGCTTCGGCAAGCGCGTCGCACAGGATCAGCCGGCCCTCGGCATCGGTGTTGCCGATCTCGACGGTCAGCCCCTTGCGGGTGCGGATGATGTCGAGCGGCCGCATCGCGTTGCCGGAGACCGCGTTCTCGACCAGCGGCAGCAGCACTCGCAGCCGCACCGGCAACTTTGCCGCCATGATCGCCTGGCCGAGCGCCAGCATGATCGCCGCGCCGGCCATGTCCTTTTTCATCATCTTCATGCCGGAAGCCGGCTTCAGGTCGAGACCGCCGCTATCGAAGCACACCCCCTTGCCGACCAGCGTCACCTTTGGTGTGTCCGGCTTTCCCCAGGTGATGTCGACCAGCCGCGGCGCCCGGTCGCTGGCCCGGCCGACCGCGTGGATGGTTGGGTAGTTCTCGGCGAGTAGCTCATCGCCGACCAGTGTCCGGCACTGCGCCCCTGCTCGCTCGGCAACCCGCGCCGCTTCGGCTGCCAGCTCGGCCGGGCCCATATCGGAGGCCGGTGTATTGACGAGATCGCGGGCGAGAAAGATCGCGCCGGCCAGCCGGTCGACCTCGCCGCGGGCGGCACCGTCGGGCCAGGCGAGCCGTGCGCCGCCGTTCTTCTCTTTGCCGCCCTTCTTCTCCTTGTAGCGGTTGAAGGCGTAGGTGCCGAGCGCCCAGCCGAGTGCGATCCGGGTCGGATCGCCACCTTCGGGCAGCCCGTCGAGCCGGTAGGTGCCTTCCGGCAGGACTTCGGGGAGTCCGGCCAGCGCCCACATCGCCGCCTCACCCTCGCCGATCCCGACCAGCACCCGCCCAAGCCCGCCACTGCCGTCAGGCACCAGCGCCAGTTTGCCGCCTTCCGCCGTGAAGCCGGTCGCCGAAACCCAATCGCGCTCATGCGCCGGCGCCAGGTCGCGCCACGCCGCCAGCGTATCCTTGCGCAACACCGTGATCGGCACCGCGCCGGCGCCATCGATCAGGGAAAACTCCATTGCCGCACCCCGTCCTGTCTGGCGGGAGAATGCCCACCACCAGCGGTGTTTGCCTAGAGGTTGGCTGGCGATTGCGCGGCAGCCGCATTGTCGCGCACACTCCGGCGCGAACTCGCCACGGAGCCCGCATGGCCGACCTGACCCTCTACCTCGGCAACAAGAACTACTCGTCCTGGTCGCTGCGGCCGTGGTTGGCGATGAAGCAGGCCGGGCTCGCCTTCGACGAAGTCGTGATCCCGCTCTATCAGCCGACCACTCGCGAAACGGTGCTGAAGTACTCGCCCTCGGGCCGGGTGCCGGCGCTGAAGCATGGCGAGCTGACGGTATGGGAGAGCCTGGCGATCTGCGAATACGTGGCGGAGACCTTCCCGGCCGCCGGGTTGTGGCCGGCGGACGCCGCTGCCCGCGCCACCGCCCGTTCGGTCAGCAGCGAAATGCTTGCCGGCTTCGCGGCATTGCGCGCGCATTTGCCGATGAACATTCGGTCGAGCTATCCCGACCGTGGCGTGACGCCGGATGTGCAGGCCGACATCAACCGGATCATGTCGATCTGGCGGGATTGCCGTGCCCGCTTCGGCCAGGACAAGGGCGATTTCCTGTTCGGCCCGTTCACGATCGCCGACGCGATGTATGCGCCGGTGGTGACTCGGTTCCGCACCTACCGGATCGATCTCGAACGGGACGCCGAGGCTTATTGCGACACGATCATGAACCTGCCGGCGATCGCCGAGTGGCTCAGCGCCGCCCGCAACGAGCCGATGATTATCGAGCAGTACGAGTTCTAGCTCACGAGCTCATCAAGCGTCCGCGCAAGGCGGGCGAGATCGACCTCGCTCGATAGGCGGTGGTCGCCGTCCTTGACCAAGGTGACGGTCACGTCCCAGCCGATCAGCCGCTCGGCGAGCCGCAAGCTCGTCTGCCACGGGACCGAGGCGTCGGGGAGCCCGTGCAGCAGCCGCACCGGCACGGCAAGTCGGATCGGTGCGCGCAGCAGCAGGTGCCGGTTGCCGTCGTCGATCAGCGCCTTTGTGTAGAGATAGCCGGCCGGGTCGTAGTCGCTGGGCAGCATCACCGACCCGTCTTGCTCAAGCTCGCGGCGCTGCTCGGCGCTGAGCCGAGCGCGCAGCAGATCGGCGGTGAAATCGGGCGCGGCGGCGATGCCGACCAGCGCAGCGATCCGTTGCGGCCTCGCCAATGCAGCCAGCAGCATGATCCAACCGCCCATGCTCGATCCGACCAGGATCTGCGGTCCCTCGGTCAGCGAATCGAGGACGGCGATTGCGTCGTCGCGCCAGCGGCCGATCGTGCCGAGCGCGAAATCGCCGCTCGACGCACCGTGGCCGAAATAGTCGAAGCGCACGAAGGCGCGCCCGCGTTGGCGGCAATACTCCTCCAGAAACAAGGCCTTGGTGCCGGTCATGTCGGAGCGGAAGCCGCCGAGGAACACGATCCCCGGCGTCGCACCAGGACTGCGCCGGTAGGCGATTGTTGCGCCGTCGGGCCGTGCTAGACTCTGCGCGTCGGCGCGAACTGCGGTAACGGGCGCGTCGGACATCGAAATGGTTCGGCGGTGCAATGGCAGACGGCGACACTAGCACGGTTGGCGCGCAGACGGGTCGGCCGCCGGCGGTTCTGCAGGTCGTGCCGGCGCTGGTTTCGGGCGGGGTCGAGCGCGGCACCGTCGATCTTGCCGGCGCCCTCGCCGCGGCCGGTTGGGATTCCTATGTCGCCTCCGCCGGCGGGCCGATGGAGCGCGAGTTGGCGCGGATCGGGGCGGTTCACCTCACGCTGCCGCTCGCCTCGAAAAACCCGCTGGTAATCCGGCGCAACGCCACGGCATTGCGCGACATCATCCGCCGGCACAAGATCGACATCGTGCACGCGCGCAGCCGCGCCCCGGCCTGGAGCGCTTATTGGGCGGCACAGGCGACGCGCCGCCGCTTCGTCACCACCTTTCACAACGCCTACGACACCACTGGCGCGTTGAAGCGCAAGTATAATTCCGTGATGGCGCGCGGCGAACGGGTGATCGCAATCTCGCAATTCGTGGCTGACCATGTCGCCCGCATTTATGGCGTCGGCCCGGACCGGCTGCGGGTGATTCCGCGCGGCGTCGATCTGCGCATTTTCGATCCGCGCCGCGTTACCGGCGAGCGGGTCGCGGCGCTGGCCGCGCAATGGCGTATTCCGGATGGCTTCGCGGTCGTCATGCTGCCGGGCCGGTTGACCCGATGGAAGGGCGGTCTCGACTTCATCGATGCAATCGCGCGGCTGGGGCGGCGCGACCTGATCTGTCTGATGGTCGGCAGCGAGCAGCGGCGCGGCTTCCGGCGCGAACTCGAACTGGCGGTCGAACGGCAGGGTCTCGGTGGGCAATTCCGCATCGTCGAGGATTGCCGCGACATGACCGCCGCTTACGCGCTCGCCGATGTCGTGGTATCGGCCTCGACCGATCCCGAGGGGTTCGGCCGGACGATCGTCGAGGCGCAGGCGATGGGCCGTCCGGTCGTTGCGACCGACCATGGCGGCGCCCGCGAGACGATCCTTCCCGGCATAACCGGCTGGCTGGCGCCGCCGCGCGACAGCGCCGCGCTGGCAGCCTCGATCGGCGAGGCGCTGGCGCTCGACCGGCCAGCGCGCGACGCGCTCGCCCGGCGTGCGATGGCCCATGCCGCCGCGCATTTTACCCGCGAGGCGATGTGCGCCAACACGATCGCGGTCTATGAGGAATTGCTGTTCCCTGGATCCTCGGTCGAGATCGCCGAGCCGGAGCGGCTGCCGGTGGTGGCATAGCTGCTAGAGCCCGCCTTGACGCCACGGCGGCGGGTCGCGATATTCCGCGCATGAGCGGCGAACGCACGACCAACACCTCGACTACGACCGACATTCCGCCCGGCGGGATGCCCGGAGGTTGTGCGCGCTGATTTCACGGCAAAGCTCAGACCCGAAGGACCCCGCCGGATACCGGACGGGGTTTTTTTCGTGACCGCTCGCCCCGTCCGACCGGCCTCAGCGACGGAGCACAGGGCAAGATGAACGACACTTCTCAACCGGTCGCGCCGGTCGCGGTCACGCTGCCCGACGGGTCGCGCCGCGAGTTTGCCAAGCCCGTCAGCGGCGCCGAATTGGCGGCGGCGATCGGGCCCGGCCTCGCCAAGGCGGCGATCGCGGTCAAGCTCGATGGCAAGCCGTGCGACCTCGCCACCATGATCGATCACGACGCCAGCGCCGCGATTGTCACCCGCGACAGCCCGGACGGACTCGAAATCCTGCGCCACGACGCCGCCCATGTGATGGCCGAGGCGGTCAAGGAGCTCTACCCCGAGACCCAGGTCACCTTCGGCCCGGCGACCGAGACCGGCTTCTACTACGATTTCGCTCGCGACACGCCGTTCACGCCGGAGGATTTGGCGAAGATCGAGGCGCGGATGCGCGAGATCGTCGAACGCGACGAGCCGATCGCGCGCGAGGTCTGGGACCGCGACAAGGCCGTCAAATTTTTCGACAGCATCGGCGAGCGCTACAAGGCCGAGTATATCGGCGAGATTCCGGCCGAGGAGGAGATCAGCCTCTATCGCCAGGGCAAATTCGTCGATCTCTGCGTGGGGCCGCACCTGCCATCGACCGGCCGGCTCGGGCAGGCGTTCAAACTGATGAACGTCGCCGGCGCCTATTGGCGCGGCGACCCGAAGAATGCGCAACTACAGCGGGTCTACGGCACCGCCTGGGCCAGCCAGAAGGAACTCGATCAGTACCTGTTCCGGCTCGAGGAGGCCGAGCGGCGCGACCACCGCCGCATCGGCCGCGAGCTCGACCTGTTCCATCTCGGCGAGGAGGCGGTCGGCAGCGTCTTCTGGCATCCCAAAGGCTGGGCGCTGTTCCGGACAATCGAGGATTATCTGCGGCGCCGCCTGGCAAGCGCCGGCTACCAGGAGGTCAAGGGGCCGCTGCTGCTCGACCGCAGCCTGTGGCAGGCGACCGGCCACTGGGAGAATTTCCGCGACAACATGTTCATCGCCGACAGCCGCGACGAACGCGTGCTCGCGGTCAAGCCGATGAACTGCCCCGGCCATGTGCTGATCTTTGCCAACCGGCTCCGAAGCTACCGCGAATTGCCGCTGCGGCTCTCCGAGTTCGGCAGCTGTCATCGCAACGAGCCCTCGGGCGCGCTGCACGGGATCATGCGGGTGCGCGGGTTCACTCAGGACGACGCGCACATCTTCTGCACCGCCGACCAGGTGACCTCGGAGGCGGTCGCGTTTTGTGAGCTGCTGTTGTCGATCTACCGGGATTTCGGCTTCGAGGACGTCGAGATCAAATTTGCCGATCGGCCGCCGCAGCGCATCGGCAGCGACGAGGTTTGGGACCGCGCCGAGCACGACCTCAAGGCTGCGGTCGAGCAGGCCGGACTCGCCTACACCCACAATCCCGGCGAGGGCGCGTTCTACGGCCCGAAGCTGGAATTCCAGCTGCGTGACGCGCTCGGCCGCCAGTGGCAGTGCGGTACGTTGCAGCTCGACTTCATGATGCCGGAGCGGCTCGGCGCCAGCTATGTCGGCGAGGATGGCGCCCGCCATGTTCCGGTCATGCTGCATCGCGCGATCCTCGGCTCGATGGAGCGGTTCATCGGCGTCCTGATCGAGCATTACGCCGGCCGCTTCCCGCTGTGGCTGGCGCCGGTGCAGGCGGTTGTCGCCTCGATCACCGAGGAGGCCGCACCCTATGCCGAGGAGGTGGCGCAATTCTGTGGCGCAGCCGGGCTGCGGGTCGTCGCCGATACCGGCAACGAGAAGATCAATTACAAGGTGCGCGAGCACAGCGTCGCCCGGGTGCCGGTCATGCTCGTGGTCGGCCGCCGCGAGGCGGAACAGCGCACGGTTTCGCTGCGCCGGCTTGGCGGCAACGCACAGGAAACCCTTGCGCTCGACGAGGCCGTCGCTAGATTAAAAGTGGAAGGAGCCGGCCCGAGTTCATCGTGACGTAGGCGCGAGGACCTATCGGCAGCGCTCAACTATTTGAGAGGAGAGACTAAATAGCCAGACCGCCCCTGAACTTCACCCCCACGCGCGAAGGCCCGCGCGTCAACGAGGAAATCGGGGTCGCACGCGTGCGCCTCGTCAACGAACGCGGCGATATGGTGGGGGTCGTGCCGCGCAACGAAGCGCTGGCTATGGCCGCCGATGCCGGTCTCGATCTGGTCGAGATCGCTCCCAATGCCGACCCGCCGGTCTGCAAAATCCTCGATTTCGGCAAGTTCAAATACGAAGAGCAAAAGCGCAAGAACGAGGCGCGCAAAAAGCAGAAGGTCATCGAGGTCAAGGAAATCAAGCTCCG
>DATARH010000289.1:0-1505 GCA_036264235.1 Allostellaceae bacterium | reverse complement strand
CCCTGAGCCAGAGGCTCAGGTGCCGTGATCCGGGTGGCTGTGCGGCCTGCGTGCCTGCGGTGGACATTGCGACAGCCTACATGGCGACCGATCGCCTAGCCAGTCTTGCGGAGTCTTGCCGAAGGCGCCGCGTAGATCCTATGGGTTTGGGTGGCGGGTGGTCAGGAGGTAGGTTTTCAACCATCTGCAACCCAACCTCGAGGATCGAGATGTCCAAGCTCAATCACACTGACACATCCGCCGCTACCGAGTATGCCACCGTGCACGTGGCTTTTGAACTGAGCAAAGCGACGTGGCATTTGGGGGTGATCCTGCCGGAATCGCAGAAGCTGAGCCGGTTTCGGATCGACGGCGGCGACCTGGCGGCGTTAAGCGCGCATCTTGTGACGTGGCGAGCCAAAGCGGCTGCCAGAGGCAAACCGGTGCGCGTCGTTTCCTGTTACGAGGCCGGTTACGACGGGCACTGGCTGCACCGGTGGCTGACCGATCAAGGTGTGGTCAATTACGTAATCGATCCGGCGAGCGTTCAGGTCGACCGACGCGCGCGGCGACCGAAGACGGATCGCATCGACCTGGAGCAGCTGATGAACACCCTGCTGCGTTACCTGCGCGGCGAGCCGCGGGTGTGCAGCGTGGTTCGGGTGCCCTCGCCCGACGATGAGGATCGCCGGCGGGTCTCGCGCGAGCGTGACCGGCTGCTGAAGGAACGTTCCGGTCACACCAACCGCATCACCGGCCTGCTGCACGCGCAAGGAATTCGCGATTGCGAACCGCTCCAGCGCGGGTTCCTCGCCAGCCTCAACGGGATGCGCACAGGCGATGGACGCCCGCTGCCGCCCAGACTGAAGGAGGAGATCGTGCGCGAGCACCAGCGGCTATCCCTCGTGCACCAGCAGCTCATCGCGCTTGAGAAGAAGAGCCGCGCCGAGTTGCAAGCGCCGGCGCGTGGCTCCGTCGAGGAGAAGATCCACAATCTGGTCGATCTGCGGGGCATCGGCGTAGTGGGCGGACGCAAGCTGATGCACGAGGCGTTTTATCGCTCGTTCGACAATCGCCGCCAGGTCGGCAGCTTTTTTGGACTGGCCAATTCAGCCTACGACAGTGGAGACAGCCATCGCGATCAAGGCATCAGCAAAGCCGGCAACCGGCGCGCCCGCGCGCTTGCGGTGGAGCTCGCCTGGCTGTGGTTGCGCTACCAGCCGGAGAGCGAGCTGAGCCGCTGGTTCCACGCCCGGGTCGGCCATATGAAGGGCCGCATCCGGCGCATTGCCATCGTGGCACTCGCCCGCAAGCTGATGGTGGCCTTGTGGCGCTACGTCACCACAGGGCTGGTTCCGACCGGCGCAATCTGCCGGAAGAGCGTCTGAACGGCCGCGCGCAATGACGGCCGATGTCATCCCGGACAGACGTGTGACCGTACCCGCCCATGGGTTTGATCCCGCTTTTGTAGATGGGTCCCGTCTTTATTGGGCCTTGCCTTCGCGCGTGCATGAAGGATTTTGGTT
>DATARH010000285.1:0-23915 GCA_036264235.1 Allostellaceae bacterium | reverse complement strand
ATTAACCGCGATCGGCACCGGCATTCTGCAGTTCACCCACGAGATCGCCCAAGGACGCGCATTCTGATGGATTTTTCTCTGTCTCCCGAGTTGGCCGAACTGCAACAACGCACCCGCGCTTTCATCCATGACAAAATTCTGCCGCTCGAGGCTGACAAGCGGCAAACCCACCACGGTCCTACCGAAGCATTCCGCCAGGAACTCGTGGCGCTTGGCCGCGAGGCCGGACTGCTGGCCCCGCATGTCGGCACCGAATGGGGCGGGCTCGGCCTAGACCATCGCGGCAAGGCGGTCGTGTTCGAGGCGGCCGGCTATTCGCCGCTGGGGCCGATCGCGATGAACTGCTTCGCCCCGGACGAAGCCAACATGCACCTGTTGGAGCAGGTCGCCGAGGAGCGGCAGAAAGAGGAATGGCTGCGGCCACTGGCGGCGGGCGACATCCGCTCCTGCTTCATGATGACCGAGCCGGCGCCCGGCGCCGGCGCCGATCCGTCGATGCTGACGACCACGGCGCGGCGCGACACCGGCGGCAACGCCGGCGATTTCGTCATCGACGGCGAGAAATGGCTGATCACCGGCGCGGTCGGCGCGAGCCTCGCGATCATCATGGCGAAGAACGACAGCGACCCGCTCGGCCCGGCCGGCGCGACGATGTTTCTGGCGCCGATGGCGACGCCGGGGATCGTCGTCGAGCGGGTGCTCGACACGCTCGACACCTTTATGGCCGGCGGCCATGCGGTGGTGCGGCTCGACGGCGTGCGGGTGCCGGAAAGCGCCGTGCTCGGGCGGGTCGGCGAGGGCTTTCGCTATGCCCAGGCGCGGCTCGCCCCGGCGCGCCTCACGCATTGCATGCGCTGGCTCGGCGCGGCCCGGCGGGCGCACGACATAGCTACCGATTACGCGCGGCGCCGCACCGCCTTCGGCAAGCCGTTGGGCGAGCATGAGGGGGTCGGCTTCATGCTGGCCGACAACGAGATGGATATCCACACCGCGCGCTTGGCGATCTGGCACACTGCCTGGGTGCTCGACCGGGGCGAGCGCGGCCGCCACGAATCGAGCATGGCCAAGGTGATCTGCTCGGAAGCGATCTGGCGCATCGTCGACCGCAGCATGCAGGTGCTGGGCGGACTCGGCATCACTGACGACACAATCGTCGCCCGCATTTTCCGCGACGTGCGGCCGTTCCGGATTTACGACGGCCCCAGCGAGGTGCACCGCTGGTCGATCGCCCAGCGGGTGTTACGCGCGGGCGGAACGGCGTCGTGATTGCCATCGCGGTCGGGATACTGATCGGCATCGCGTCATGGCTGCCGCTGTGGATCGTCGCTGCCCGCGACCCGTATTCGATGCCGGTGATACTCGGCCTCTTTGCGTTCGCCGGCAGCTTTGTCGGCGGCGCAATCGCGGTGATCGGCCTGGTGCGGCTAATCCTCCGGCTGGCCCGCACCTCGCGTGGATTGCCTTAACCCGGCGCGGCGCCCTGGGTCGTCGTCTGGTACACGAAGAGCGAGGTGCTGGCGCACATGAACATGCGGTCGCGCTTCGGCCCGCCGAAGGCGAGGTTGGCGCAAACCTCGGGCAGGCGGATACGGCCGAGCAGCTTGGCGTCCTCGGTGAAGCACAAAACGCCCGCATAGCCGAGCGGCGCGTTCGAGCTGATCCACAGATTGCCGAACACATCGGCGCGCATCCCGTCGGGACCGCATTTGACGCC
This sequence comes from Allostellaceae bacterium, assembly GCA_036264235.1. GTDB lineage: Bacteria > Pseudomonadota > Alphaproteobacteria > ATCC43930 > CGMCC-115725 > DATARH01. The sequence continues at coordinate 22,201 of DATARH010000285.1, read as the reverse complement.
GTCGAGCATCATGTCGGTGAAGAGCCGCTGGTTGCCGACCTTCTTGTCCTGCACGTCGAAGGCATAGACGACGCGCTGCCCGCCGGGACCGACATCGCCGGGCCCGCGCCCGGTGCTGATCACGTACAGCGTCTTGTAGTCGGGCGCGAAGCAGAGGCCGTTCGGGTCGGGCAGCTGCTCCTCGGCGATCATGACCTCCAGCTTGCCGCTCGGGTCCCAGCGATAGACGTTGGTCGACAGCTCGCGCTTTTTGCCGCCGCGCACGCCGGCGTCGGGAGCGCCGATCCGCGGGTTGAGCTTGCCGTCCGCGTTTGTCGGGCCGCCGGGGTCGTCCGGATGCCCCTCGTTGAGCCGGTCGCCATAGGCCGGGTCGGTGAACCAGATCGAGCCGTCGGGATGCGGCACGATGTCGTTCGGCGAGTTGAGCCCCTTGCCGTCGTAGGAATCGGCGATGATCGTCATCGAGCCGTCATGCTCCCAGCGCACGACGCGGCGGTTGAAATCCTCGCAGGAGAGCTGCCGGCCCTGGAAGTCGAAGGAATTGCCGTTGGTGTTGTTCGACGGCTTGCGGAACGCGACGACCCGCTCGGCATCCCAAAGATAGCGGTACTGCGTGTTGCCGGTGACATCGCTGAAGACGAGGTATTGCCCCTGGCTCGACCAGGCCGGGCCCTCGGCCCATTGCGCGCCGGTCCACAAGCGGCGGACCGCAGCGTTACCCGGCGCCAGGCCGCGGAACGACGGATCGACGACCACCACATCGGGATCGGGGTAGATCGACGGGTGGCCCGGGCTCCAGTCGCGCGGCGGGCTGGTGATCGTGCTGGCCGGCGTGCCGGTCTGCGCCGAGGGCGGCGGCGGGTTCTGCGCCGACACTGTGCGCGCTACCATCGCTGCGCCGCCAAGCGCCGCACCGCCCGCGATCAAGCCACGTCGCGACAGGCTGTGCTGTGCCATGCTGCGCCCTCCCCCTCTGATGATTTGCTGCTACTGTGACGGCTGCCTCAAACAGAGGCAATGACGCGAAGACCGGGTCGCATGGGTGCAGGTCAGATGAAACTGTTCTACGGCTGGGTCATCGTCGCGGCCGGTATCGTCATCACCTGCATCGGCTTCGGCACGGCGCTGTCGCTCGGCGTCTTCCTGCAGCCGATTGCGGCAGACACCGGCTGGTCGCGCGCCAGCATCTCGACGGCGGCGATGATCGACTTCCTGTGCATGGGGTTCGCCTCGCTGTTTTGGGGCTGGGCCTCCGACCGGATCGGCACCCGCCTCGTGGTGATCGCCGGCGGGATCGTTGTCGGCGGCGGCCTTGTCCTGGCGAGCGGCGCCGCGACGGTCGGTCAGTTCCTGCTGTCCTTCGCGGTGGTCGGCGTGGGGGTCGGCAGCTTCTATGCGCCGCTGACCGCCTCGGTGACCCGCTGGTTCATCGAGCACCGCAACCTGGCGGTGGCGCTGGTGTCGGCCGGGATCGGCCTCGGATCGACGGCGATCGCGCCGCTCGCCCGCTGGCTGATCAGCGCCCATGACTGGCGTACCGCGCTGTTCACGCTCGGCGTGATCGCCTGGGTGGTGATCGTCGCCGCCGGGCTGCTGATCCGCAAACCGCCATCGTCACTGCAAGCCGCAGGCGCGACCCTGGCCGGCGGCGGGCGCGAGTTCACGGTCGCGCAGGCGCTGCGCACGCCGCAATTCGCCGCGATCGGGTTGACCCATTGTGCGTGCTGCGTCGCGCATTCGGGACCGATCTTTCACATGATCACCGAGGCGATCGATTGCGGCGTCGCGCCGATGGCGGCGGCGACGGTGCTCGGCGTCGCGGGCCTCTCCTCGGTTGGGGGGCGCGTCGTCTGCGGCCTCCTCGCCGACCGCTTCGGCGCCAAGGAGACGCTGATCGCCGGGCTGATGGTGCAGGCGGTGGCGATCAGCCTCTATCTGTTCGTGCGCGACCTCAACGCCTTCTATGCGCTGGGCGCGGTGTTCGGGCTGGCCTACGGCGGGATCATGCCGCTCTACGCGACTCTGGTGCGCGAGTATTTCGGCGCCAAGATCATGGGTACCGTGTTCGGCGCGGTGGCGATGCTGTCGACGCTGGGGATGGCGCTCGGGCCATGGGCCGGCGGCTGGATTTACGACAATCTCGGCGGCTATTTCTGGCTCTATATCGCCTCGTGCGCGGTCGGGCTCGGCGCCGTCGCGATCGCCTGCACCTTCCGCCCGCCGCAACCCGCCGAACAGCAGGCGGCGCCCGCCCTGGCATAACGGATCAGCAATCGTTCAGGCGTCGCCTGAGCGCCTGCGCGTCGAACGGCGCGCGGACCTTGGCGTCGTTGTCGAAGTAGACATAGACGTCGCGCGGTTGCCGGGGCGGTCGCGTCGCATCGTCGATCAGCTTGGCGTCGTTCGGCTCGAGGCCGGCGCTCCAGGCGCAGATGCGGGCGGCCCAATGGTCGAGCGCGTCGTCCTCGTAGCCACTGGCATAGAGCTCCTCCGAACCGTGCAGTCGCAGATAGAGGAAATCGGCGGTCACGTCCTCCGCATAGGGCCAGTCGACGGTGTCGGCGAAGACCAGCGCGACCTCGTGCCGGCGCAGCAAGCCGACAAATTGCGCGTCGAGACAGCTCGGGTGCCGGATCTCGATTGCATGGCGCAGGGGCCGGCGTCTTTCGGTGCGGGTCCAGGCACGGCCGGCGAGCCGGTGGTCGTGGCATTTGGCAAGCGCGGCGGCGGCCTCGGTGTCGCGCGGGAGCAGACCGAGGAACGCGTCGAGCTTGTCGGGATTGAAGCGGAAGCGCGGCGCGAATTGCCACAAGAGCGGGCCGAGCTTCTCCTCGAGCCGCAAGACGCCCTGAGCAAAGAAATTGGCGAGCGGCGCCTCGATGTCGCGCAGCTGCTTCATATGGGTGATAAATCGGCTGCCCTTGACCGCAAAGACAAAGCCGTCCGGCGTCTCGTCGCGCCAACGGGCGAACGAATCCGGGCGCTGCAAAGAATAATGCGTGCCGTTGATCTCGATCGTGTCGAAATGCCGGCTGGCGTAGGACAGCTCGTCGCGATGGCGCAGCCCCTTCGGATAGAAGCTGCCGCGCCAGCCGCCATAGAGCCAGCCGGAGATGCCGATCCGGATCGCGCCGGCGCGTGCGCGGCTCTGGACCATGTCGCTTCGCGACAGGCGGGCGCGGCTCATCGCGCCCTTACGGCCGCGCCCGGACATGATAAGACGCGCGCATGCTGACGATTTCGGGCCTGACCTACCGCATCGGCGGCCGCGTCCTGATCGACACGGCCAGTGCCCAGCTCCCGGACGGCGCCAAGATCGGCCTCGTCGGACGCAACGGTGCCGGAAAATCGACGCTGCTCGACCTGATCCGCGGCGCATTGCAACCGGACGGCGGCGACATCCGGTTGCCGCGCGGGTATCGTATCAGCTTCCTCGCGCAGGAGGCGCCAGGCGGATCGGCAACGCCGCTCGATACCGTATTGGCGGCCGACGAGGAGCGGACCGCGCTCCTGGCAGAACGCGACGCCGGGGCCGCACCGGTGCGTTTGGCCGAGATCGAGACCCGGCTCGACGAGATCGGCGCCGCCGCAGCGCCGGCGCGGGCGGCCCGCATCCTGGCCGGGCTCGGCCTTGATACGGCGATGCAGACGGGAGCGCTGGCCGAACTCTCCGGCGGCTGGCGCATGCGGGTGGCGCTGGCGGCGGTGCTGTTCGCCGAACCCGACCTGCTGCTGCTCGACGAGCCGACCAATCATCTCGATCTCGAAGCCGCGTTATGGCTCGAACGCTTTCTGCGCCGCTATCGGCACAGCTTCATTCTGGTCAGCCACGACCGGCAATTGCTGAACGCCGCGCCGAATTCGATCCTTCACCTCGATGGCGGCAAGCTCACGCTCTATTCCGGCGGCTTCGACGCGTTTGTGCGGGCGCGGCGGGAAGCACTCGCGCGGCAGCGTGCGATGGCGCAGCGCCAGGAGCAGCAGCGCCGGCACATGCAGGAGTTTGTCGACCGCTTCCGTTACAAGGCGTCGAAGGCGCGCCAGGCGCAAAGCCGGCTGAAGGCGCTGGCCCGGCTGGAGCCGGTCGCGGTGGCGGAGGAAAGCGCACCGGTGGTGCTCCGCCTCCCGCAGCCGGCGGAGCTGCGGCCGCCGCTGATCGCACTCGACCGGGTCAGCACCGGCTACACGGCGGCAAAACCTGTGCTGTCGCGGCTAGATTTGCGGCTCGACCCCGACGACCGCATCGCGCTGCTCGGCGCCAACGGCAACGGCAAGACAACGCTTGCGCGGCTGTTGGCCGGACGGCTGGCGCCGCTATCGGGAAGCGTGACGCGCGCGCCGAAGCTCGGCGTCGGCTTCTTCGCCCAGCACCAGATCGAGGAGATGCGGCCTGCAGAGTCCGCTTTCGATCACCTCGCCGCCTTGATGCCGGACGGCACCCCCGAGGCGGTCCGATCCCGGCTCGGCCGGTTCGGCTTCGGCCAGGACAAAGCGCTGGTGCCGGTCGCGAATTTGTCGGGCGGCGAGCGGGCCCGGCTCAACCTGGCGCTGGTGACGTATGACACACCGTCGCTGCTGATCCTCGACGAGCCGACCAATCACCTCGACATGGAAACCCGCGAGGCTTTGGTCGAAGCGCTGGCCGAGTATTCCGGCGCCGTGGTGCTGGTCAGCCATGACTGGCACCTCGTCGAGCTTGTCGCGGACCAGCTTTGGTTGGTGGCCGACGGAACCGTGCGCCCGTTCGACGGCGATCTCGATGCCTATCGCGCCATCCTCAACCGATCCGAATCCGACGGCGAACGGCGGCTGTCGGAGTCCGGGAGGACCGACGATGGGCGTTCGACCCGGCGCGACGCGGCGCAGCGGCGGCTCGCGCTGGAGCCGCTGCAGCGACAGGCACGGGAGGCGGCGAGCGCCGCCGAACGGCTGAGCAAGGAACTGGCGACGCTCGACCAACGGCTGGCCAGGTCCGCCGGCCCAGGCGCTGCCGTAACCGAAGCACTGAAGCGGCGCGCCGAATTGGCCCGGCAGATCGCCAAGGCGGAGGCCGATTGGCTCGCCGCCGAGGAAGCGATCGAGCAGCAATCCCCCGCCGTCGCCGACTCGCGCTGATCGCGATCACGCGGCCAAAGGCCGCAGCCCCGAAGGCGGCCCGCGGCGATGTTTGACATGGCTTGACGCCGTCCCCTTATTTCATACTGTTTAGGAGTGTTACGACTCGTTCACATTCGGTTATTATAGTGGTCGCAAACCGGCAAAGGTCCTGCGCATGGCCGAAACTCCCGCTATCACCGACCGCAACCTCGAAGCCTCGACGAACATTTCGCTGAAGCGCGAGCCGGCCTGTTTTGCTTTTCTGTCGGCGCGCTCAGTGGCGCCGCCGATGCCGATCGACTCGATCAACCTCGACCTCGCCTCGGCCGATTATTTCGGTGGCCGAGCCTCGTTATGGGCGACGCTGGAAATGCGGTCTTCGGTCAACAACGACCGGGCGACGGCGATTCTCGGCTTCGACGAAAGCTTCGTCAGGCCGTTCGCGCGGGCACTGGTCGAAGCCTCGACGACACGCGCCGCCTACCGCATGACGATTCTCTCCGACGGGCACGACGGCGACCGCTGCCGGGTCGTTGAGTACGTTACCGGCGCCGGTAAACCCTTAAAGGAATTGCTGCTTCAGCCGTTCGACAATGTCGTGCTGGTCAGCTCCGCGACTGGCAAGGACAGCGACGAAACCCTGTTCCAGCTGCCTCGGACCGACAGTTTCCTGCGCGCCTTCGCCAAGATGTCATATGTCGCCGACCAGGCCCTGCACGGGCTGCTAGAGGACATGGAGCGGGTCGCCCGTCAGCGCGATAGCGGCGTAGCGCCCGAGCAGCTACCGCCGGTTCGCCAGCCGGAATAGCGCAGCCCTGAAGGGGCGCTGCTTTCCGGGCAAGCATCGACGCTGTTACTCGCGAGTTACTGTTTCCGCTGCCGCAAACAGCATGCCGTAGCGTGGCAGGACGATGCCGTTATCCTGTTGCGGCACGGCGAACCCATGGCCGGATAGCGGATGCGTGCCGGCAAGCAGGGTCTCCGGCAGGGGCGCCGGCCGGTTGCTCAGGTTCAAGACCACAAGCACGCTCTCTTCCCTCGTCGAGCGGCGGAACGCGACCAGCGGCTCGGGCGCCTCGATTGAATCGAGGTCGCCGTCGATCAGGGCCGGATGGGCTCTGCGCCAGCGCAGAAAACGGCGCCAAGTCTGTAATGCCGATCCAGGATCGCTCTCCTGCCGGTCGACGCTCGAACCGATATGGTGGGGGTCGATCGGCAGCCATGGGATGCCGGCGGTGAACCCCGCCTGTGGCGCATCGGCGATCCAGGGCATCGGAGTGCGGCTGCCGTCACGGCCACGATATTCCGGATAAAACGCGATCCCGAACGGGTCTCGCATGTCTTCCGGTGCGACGGTCGCGTCGGGCAAGGCCAACTCTTCACCCTGATAGACACTGATGCTGCCGCGCAGCGACAACATCAAGCCCATCAGCAGCCGAGCGAAATCGGGGTCGATCGGGGCATCGGGGGAAGGCGGCCAACGCGATACGGCGCGCTCAACATCGTGGTTGCTGAACGACCATGCCGCCCAGCCGCGCCGGTTACCCGAGGCGGCGTGCAGCCGCCGCACCGCGGCACGGTCGAACCGCCCGGGTGACGGCTGCAGCGTATAGGCCATGTGCAGCTGATCATTGCCTTCAGTATAGCCTCCAATACGCTCGAAGGCGCCGGACTGGCTCGACACCTCGGCCAGGGTGGTTCGGCCGGGATAGCGATCCATCAGGCCGCGAATGCGCCGCAGGATCGCCGCGATATCCGGGTGCAGCATGTCATGAACGTGGCGCTGCAGACCGAACAGCTTAGCCGGGATATTGCCGTCGGGCGGAGGTTCGGGCGGGTTGTCGCGCAGCCCCGGGTCGTGCAGCAGGAAATCGACCGCATCGAGCCGGAAGCCATCGATGCCGCGATCGAGCCAGAACGTCCCAATATCCAGCAACTCCGTGACCACCGCCTCGTTGCGCAAATTGAGCGTCGGCTGCGACGGCAGGAAATGATGCAGGTAGTATTGCCGTCGGCGCGGCTCCCATTGCCAAGCCGGCCCACCAAACACCGACAACCAGTTGTTGGGTGGGGTTCCATCCGGTTTCGGGTCGGCCCAGACATACCATTCGGCGCGTCCTGAATCGGATGACCTTCGACTGTCGAGAAACCAGGGATGCCGGTCCGAACTGTGGCCCCAGATCTGATCGATCAGCACCTTGAGGCCGAGCGCGTGCGCCCGCGCCACCAACCGGTCGAAATCGTCGAGGGTCCCGAACACCGGATCGACACCCCGGAAATCGGCGACGTCATAGCCGAAATCGCACATCGGCGAGACGAAGAACGGCGAAATCCAGACGGCATCGACGCCGAGACCAGCGATGTAGTCGAGCTTACGGACGATCCCTGCGAGATCGCCGATGCCGTCGCCATTGCTGTCGAAAAAACTGCGCGGGTAGATCTGGTAGATCACCGCGCCGCGCCACCATGAGCTTGCGCTCGCCAACGTGCTTGCCCGCTCCCGAACCCCGTCGGGAATGGGGCTCGTTAAATGCTCAAGGAGCCCCGCCGTTCTGGACGAGGTGGGTCAGAGCGTAGGCGCCGAAAAAGCTACCGTCCATCGGTTTCGCGAACAGATACCCCTGGCCAAAACCGCAGCCGCGCGCCTCCAGAATGTCGCGCTGCGCCATCGTCTCGATGCCCTCCGCGACGACCTCAGCGCCATAGGCCTGGGCGATCCGCAACAGCGCCATCACCAACTCGCCGCCATCGTCGGTCTCGAGACGGCTGGTAAACCCCCTGTCGATTTTGATCGTATCGACGGCGTAATGGCGCAATGCACCCAACGCCGAATATCCCGTGCCGAAATCGTCGATCGCAACCCTGACGCCGAGTTCGCGCAATTCGTCGAGCACCGAGCGGGTCATCTCCGGATTGCGCATCGCCGCCGACTCGGTTATCTCGATCTTCAGGCGGTCGAGCGCAAAGCCGCTGCGCTCAATCTCCGTCAGCGTCGCCAACAGCAGGCCGGGATCGTTGAACTGCCGCGGCGAGACGTTGACGCTGACCCATTCGATAATGTCGCGGCCGTACAGCATCTGCCAAACGCGCATCTGTCGCACGACCTCGCGGATGACCCAGCAGCCGACCGGAACGATCAAGTTGCTGTCTTCCAGGATCGGCAGGAAAGCGCTCGGCGACGTGAGGCCGTCGCTCGGGTGGTTCCAGCGCAGCAGCGCCTCGGCGCCGACGATGCGGCTGTCGCCGAGCCGCAGGATAGGCTGGTAATGGATGGCGAATTCGCCCTCGTCGAGGGCGCGACGAAGCTGGTCGAGCAGGACGAACCGGTGCCCGGACGTGCGGGTCAGCGCCGGTCGCCATGCCTGGATATTGTTGGGTCCGCGCGACTTGGCCTCCTGCAACGACGCATGGAGGTCGCGCAGGACCTCGTCCTCGCTCTTATGCGGCGCTCCGGTAATCAAAAAGCCGACGCTCGCGGTCAGCCGGATGCGCTGATCGCTGGCGACGATCGGCTCCTCGACCAGCTTCAGGATACGGCGGGCAAAAGACTCGGCCGCCGACGCGCTCGGCGCCGGGTCGCCGATCAGAATGCCGAACTCGTCGGCGCCGAGTCGGGCGACATAGTCGCCCTCGGCGCGCGACGGCCGCCCCGATAACAGCCGCGACCTGACCCCGGCGCGGATGCGCTTGGCCACGGCCTTGAGCACATAGTCTCCGGCACGGACTCCATAGAGGCCGTTGATGCCCCGGAAATTATCGAGGTTGACCACAAACATCGCGGCACCGCGCCGAGCCCCCTCGGAAGCAGCCAAGGCGGCACGGATCTGCGCAATGAACGCATCGCGGCCGGGAAGGCCCGTCAGCCCATCGAGACTATCCGGGTCGGGATCGTGGGCGAGAGGAGGCGAGCACTCCTCTACGGTGGCCACGATTCCCAAAATGTCGTCGTCCGCCCCATGCCAGGGGCTCGCCCGCAGAACCCGCGCTCGCAAGAAACCGTTCGTCGGATCGTCGTCACCGCTGTATTCGACGGTTTCGCCGGCAAGCGTGCGCTGCTGCAGATCATCGAGGGCCGCCGCGCCGGCGAGATCCGCCTGATGGTGCCGCAGGCTTGCCGGCATATCGGCAGAGAGCCCAAAGGCGGCAAGCCAGGCGCTATTGGCGACCACGTACCGCAGATCGCGGTCGAACAGCGCCGCGGCAATCGGCAAATCGGAAAGGAAGGAGGCGATGCGATCGGGATCCGAGGCCACTGCCTCGAGCTGCGCGCTCGCTGTCATGGTCGGCATGATCGTCACCGGGGAAAGCTACGCGAGCAGAATTAACGAAGGGTGAAACCGCTGGGCACATCCTCACGAGCGGCTTCGAAGGCGCGGCCCATCTGTTGGGTTGAAATGCAGCAAGGGGGCCGAAGCCCCCTTGTGGGTAGAGACGAACTTGGATCGGATCAGCGCGGCGGCATCATCACCGGTTGACCTTGCATCGGCTCGGCGTGCGACGACGCCGACGGCATGCGTGCGGCACCCTGCGGCATCGCTCCGCCCTGGAGCCTTGACAGCTCTTCGCGGTTCAACTCCTGCGTCATCGAGTCGCCCGACCTCGCCATTCTGCCGTGATGGCGCGTGGCGTGGTGCCGCACTGCGCGGTGCCTTTGCGCCGGCGCCGCGGCCGGCATCGCCGCCGCCGGAGCCGCGGCCTTGGGCGCGGAGGGGCTCATCGGAGCGTTCTGTGCCCAAGCCGGCACGGCGATCGCGAGCGCCGCTGCAATCGCGACGCCATTCAAGAGATGCTTCATGCCTCTGTCCTCTGGTTCGGGATGGATGGGAATTGGCAACGGGCTTTTCTGCCGCCGAGCGGGGGACCGGGTATCAGCACCCGCGAGCATACGGCCGACTGTGTCGAGTTTCGGAACGGCTTCAGGACCGAATGATATAATTGCAACCGTACCGTTTCAAGCGCAGCAGTAGTTTATGAGATCATTTACCAGCGTTTTCCGCGAGAAATGTCGACAGATGGTCCTCCTATTCCGGTGGTCATCGATAGCGTTGGCCATTGCGGCGGCGGCGCTGCCAGCCGCAGCCGCCGAGCACGAGACGCTGGCGATCGGGATCATTCAATTCCCAGCGACGCTGAATCCGAATACCGATGCGATGGCGGCGAAGAGCTATGTCCTCGGCTTGGCGCTACGCCCGTTCACGGTCTACGACGCCGACTGGAAACTGGCGTGCCTGCTGTGTACGGAGCTGCCCTCAATCGAGAACGGACTTGCTGTTCCGACAGATTTTCCGGACGGCAAGAAGGGGGTCAACCTGACCTACACGATCCGCCCCGATGCGCGCTGGGGCGACGGCGTGCCGGTGACGACCAAGGATGTGACATTCACGTATCAGGTCGGAAAGGACCCCAAGAGCGGCATCGAAAACGCCGAATTGTACCGCCGCCTCATCGGAATCGATGTTCGCGACGACAAAACCTTCACCATGCACTTCGACAAGCTCACCTTCGATTATGCCGCGATCAACGATTTCGTGCTGCTGCCGGAACACGTCGAGCGCGATGCCTTCGCCGATCCGGCGCAGTACCGCTTGCGCACCCATTACAACAACGACCCGACCAATCCAGGTCTGTACAATGGTCCCTATCTGCTGAAGGAAGTCGTTTCCGGATCGCACATCCTGCTGGAGCCAAACCCGCATTGGGCGGGGCCACCACCGCGCTTCCGGCAGATCACGGTTCGAGCAATCGAGAACACGGCCGCGCTCGAGGCCAATCTGCTGTCCGGCACGATCGAGATGATCGCCGGGGAACTCGGCCTGCCCCTCGACGAGGCACTCGCTTTTGAGAAGCGTCACGGCGATGCGTTCCATGTGGTGTACAAACCCGGGCTCGCCTATGAGCATGTCGACCTCAACCTGGACCGCCCTGGGCTGGCCGACCGGCGCGTCCGCGAGGCGCTGATCCGCGGCATCGATCGGGTGGCGATCACCAAATCGCTGTTCGCCGGACGACAGCCGGTAGCCGACACCTTCATGAACCCGCTCGATGCCGGATACACCGACGCGGTGCCGCATTACGGCTACGATCCAGCTCGCGCCCAAGCGCTGCTCGATGAAGCCGGGTTCCACAAGGCAGCGGGCGGTATCCGTCGAAGCGACAGCGGTCAGGAATTGTCGTTCGAGCTGATGACGACTGCCGGCAACCGCTCTCGCGAACTGGTCGAGCAGGTGCTGCAAAGCCAATGGCGCCAGATCGACGTCGAGGTGAAGCTGAAGAACGAACCGGCGCGAGTGCTGTTCGGGGAGACATTGCGTCATCGCCGTTTCGACATGGCGATGTACGCCTGGATCAGCTCACCGGAGAACGTACCGCGCTCAATCCTGTATTCGAGCGAGATTCCGAGCGAGGCGAATGCCCTCGCCGGACAGAACATCGCGGGATTCAAAAACCCGGAGATGGACCGGCTGATCGACGCCTTGGAGATCGAGCTCGACAAGGACAAACGCAAAGAATTGTGGGCCAAGGCGCAGAAACTCTACGCGACCGAGTTGCCGTCATTGCCGCTGTACTTCCGCTCCGACGCGTTCATCCTGCCGAAATGGCTGACCGGCGTTCGGCCGACCGGAAACCAATACCCGACCACGCTTTGGGTGACCGATTGGGCGCCGCGGCAGTGACGACAGCCGCATACGCTGTCGGCCAGGCACTACCCGGTTGGTGACACAGCTCGACACTTCGGTGCGATGATTCGTTTCATAGCAACGCGCTTGATCGAGATCGCCGCGGTGCTGGCGGTGATGTCGTTCCTGATCTATGTGCTAATCGGTCTGATGCCGGGCGATCCGATCGACCTGATGCGTTCGGCCGATCCGCATATGACCGCCGCAGATGTGGCGCGGCTGAAGGCGGTCTATGGCGTCGACCGGCCGCTGTTGGAACGCTATCTCGCCTGGGCGCATGCCACGCTGAGCGGCGATCTCGGCTATTCGCGGCTGTTCGGCACACCCGTGGTCGCCGCGCTGCTGCCCCGATTGGCGAATTCGCTGGCGCTGATGGGATTGAGCTTCCTGCTCGCCTTCGTCTGCGCCCTGGGGCTTGGGATCGCCGCTGCGCGGCGACCGAATTCGAGCCTCGACGCGGCGATCAACCTGTTCTGCTTTGCCAGTGTATCGGTGCCGACCTTCTGGCTCGCGCTGATCCTGATCCTTGTCTTTGCGGCGGAGCTCGGCTGGCTTCCGGCCGGCGGAATGGCAACTGCCGGAGCCGCCGAGGCGGGCAACCGTCTGCGTCATCTCGTGTTGCCGGTCGCGACCTTGACCATCGCCAATCTGGGCGGCTACACCCGATATGTTCGCGCGGCGATGCGTGACGCATTGGCACAGGATCACATACGAACGGCGCGTGCCAAAGGTGCCGGTGAAGTGCGGGTCGTGTTTCACCATGCGCTGCGCACCGCACTTGTGCCGGTCGTCACGATCCTGGCGCTCTCCTTTGGCGGGCTGGTATCCGGCGCTTTGGTGACGGAGACGATGTTCGCGTATCCCGGAATGGGCAAACTGATCTTCGACGCGGTGATGGGCAACGATTACAATCTTGCCCTGGCCGGTCTGCTGCTCGCGACGGCGACGACGATGGCGGCGAATTTTGCCGCCGACCTGGCTTACGCGTGGCTCGACCCGCGGGTGTCGTACCGGTGAAGTTACCGCTGATGCTGCTCGCAGTCATCGCGGTGGCTGCATTTCTCGGACCGATACTCGTACACGCGACGCTTTTGGGCCATCCCAGTGACATCGACCTCCTGAACCGCCTCGCCGGCCCTTCGCCTCTGCACCCGCTCGGCACCGACGAGCTCGGCCGCGATGTGCTCTTGCGGCTGATGCAGGGTGGCCGTATCTCGCTGGTGATCGGTATCGCAGCGGCGATCGCCGCAGCGGCGATCGGCACCGTGGTCGGCCTGATCGCTGGTTATCTCGGCGGCTGGACCGACCGACTGCTGATGCGCGGCACCGACGCCGTCATCGCGCTGCCGCTGCTGCCGCTGTTGATCGTGCTCGCCGCGCTCGATCTCGACAAACTCGGCGTACCGGCGAGCCTTGCCCGATCCAACGACATCAGCCTTATTCGCATTGTCACCCTCGCCGTGCTGATCGGTTGGACCACCGCGGCGCGGCTGGTGCGCGGCGCGGCGCTGGTGACCCGCAACCGCGATTTCGTCCGCGCCGCGCGAAGCCTCGGCGCCGGTGTGACGCATATCTTGTGGCGGCATATCCTGCCCAATGTGCTGGGCCCGCTGATCGTGGCAACGACGCTCAGCGTCGGCGACGTGATCCTGCTGGAATCAGTGCTGAGCTTTCTCGGGCTCGGCGTTCAGCCGCCGTTGGCGAGTTGGGGCAGCATGCTCAGCAACGCACAGGAGCTGATCGCCTCGGCACCTTGGCTTGCGATTTATCCCGGGCTGATGATCTTTCTGACCGTCGTCGCCTTCAACCTGCTGGGCGATGCGCTGCAGACGCGGCTCGACCCGTTCACCCGACTGGCGACGGTCTAGCCGTGGCTACACAACCTTGCGCGCGTGCAGCCCGGCAATGTCGCCATCGCTGTAACCCAATTCGCGCAGGATCGCGTCGGTGTGCTCGCCTGGCTCCGGGCTGGCGCTAACCAGCCGGCTCGGCGTGCGGCTCAAGCTGACCGCCTGGCCGATCAGGTCAATATCGCCGAGCTTCGGGTGGCGGACGGTCTGTGCGATGCGGAGGTGACGAACCTGCGGGTCGGCGAAAACCTGATCGATCGAATAGATCGGCCCGGTCGGGACGCCGGCCTTGTTCAGCCGCTCGATCCATTCGGCGCTGTCGCGCTGGCTGGTGATCTTTTCGATCGCGGCGTTGAGCGCCTTGCGGTTGCCGGAGCGGGCACGGCCGGTTTTGTAGTCGGGATCGATTGCGAGCTCCGGCGTATCGAGCGCCCGGCACAGCCGGCCGAAGATCTCGTCGCCGGCCGACGCAATATTGATGTAGCCGTCCTTGGTCTTGAACACGCCGGTCGGGATGCTGGTCGGGTGGTCGTTACCAGCCTGTTCGGGCACCTCATGCGCGATGGTCCAGCGAGCGCCCTGGAAATCGAGCATCGCGATCTGCGCCGCCAACAGCGAACTCTCGACCCATTGGCCCTCGCCGGACACCTCGCGCTCGAGCAGCGCGATCAATATGCCCATCGCGGTGAAGATGCCGGCCGAGAGATCGGCGACCGGGATTCCGACCCGAACCGGGCCCTGGCCCGGCAGGCCGGTGATCGACATCAGCCCACCCATGCCCTGTGCGATCTGGTCGAAGCCGGGCCGATCGCGATAGGGGCCGCTCTGCCCGAAGCCGGAGATGCTGGCATAGACGAGGCGCGGGTTCAGCGCCTTCAGCGCCGGATAATCAATGCCGAGCCGCTCCTTCACGTCGGGGCGAAAATTCTCGACCACGATATCGGCCGATCGCACCAGCTTGTGAAAAACCGCGATCCCCTCGGGTGATTTCAGGTCGAGGGTCAGGCTGCGCTTGTTGCGGTGCAGATTCTGGAAATCGGGTCCATGGCGCGGGCCACCGAGCCCTTCGCCGGGAGACGGCGGCGCCTCGATCTTGATCACCTGCGCGCCCCAATCGGCAAGCTGACGGACCGCGGTCGGGCCGGCGCGCACCCGGGTCAGATCGAGCACCTTGAAGCGGGCCAGAGGCGGCGAGGCGGTCTTCGACATGCGCTTGGATTCCATTCGGCGCGATCGGCTCGTCGAGAGCGGCCCGGACGGTAACCGGCACCCTCCGACCGGGCAAAGAAAAACCGCCGCGACGAAGCGCGGCGGGAGAGGAGCCGGGGCCTCTCGGGCCCCGGCAATGTCCGCTTTCGTTTACGGGAAGACGATCTCGACGCGGCGGTTCTGCGGCTCGCGCACACCGTCGGCAGTCGGAACGCGCTGGTCGTTCTTGCCGCGGCCGCTGACCTGCATCGCCTGGCGCGGCACGCCGGCCTGGCCGAGAGCATTGGCGACGTTGTTGGCGCGCCGTTCGGAGAGCCGCTGGTTGTAGCCGGCCGAGCCCGAGGCGTCGGTGTAGCCGGTGACCATGATCTGGACCGGGGCACCCGAGCGCCACGCCGCAGCCGCCTGCTGGATGATCGCCCTGCCGTCAGGCGTGATCGTATCGCGGTCCCAATCGAAGAACACCAGGAACACGCGGCGCTGTAATGGCGGCGGCGCCGGCGGGATCGGAGCGGCGACGACCGGGGTCGGTCCGAACCGCATCGTCAGGCTGGCGACCAAATTGTGGGAGCTGTAGCCCGATTTGACGCTGACACCGGTCGGCGCGAATTTGAACGTCGGATCCGAGCTCGCCAGATAGCGGTAGTCGAGATCGAAGGCGAGCGACGGGTTGATGTTGTACCGGATACCGGCGAGCCCCTGATACGCGAAATCGGTCGAGGTGCCGCGGGTCACCGTCACTGGCCCGTTTGTGACGCCCGGTATGATGCCTGCCGCGATGGGACCCTTTGTCGATGATCCGTCATGCTGGATCATCACGCCGATGCCACCGCCGATATGCGGCGTAAAGGGCCAGCCCCATCCGCCGAAATCGTAGATAGCATTGGTCATGATCGCGTGAGCCGTGCGCTCACCGTTGACCGGAATGCCGAACTCGCTGTTCGTTTTGTTCTGCTGGAACCGGTATTCCTCTTCGAACCGCCACCAGCCGAGCTCGACGCCGAGACGGGCACCGACATTGAACCCATCGTCGAACTTCTGGGTGGTGCTGCCTCCGGCGGCGCTAAGCTTCTGGTCCTCGAGATTGGTCCAGCCGCCCTCCGGGCCGGCGTACCAGACCGCAGGTCCGGTCGGGCCGACGAGCCATTGCGCCTGCGCCTCGGCCACGCCCAACATTGTGGCGAGCGCGACGCCGGCGCCGATTAGAAAGCGGTACTTCATCCCTTACCTCCGGCCGCATATACGCGTGAGACGATGGTCACACCACCACCGTTGTCGCAGTGTTTACCATCCACTTTTACGATGGCAACCGCTTTTTAGCTCGCGGACCCCGGCAATCCGGCCGATCGGGCAGAACGCCACCGACAGCGACATTCGTGCAACAGTTTGATCACAAGCGAGCAAGTTTGCGGCCGATCAGGCCGCGATATTTAAGCAACAGCCGCTTGCCGCGCGGCTGGGCAAAGCGAATCCGCGCGGGCGCCGAATAGGCTTGCCGGCCAGCGTGGCCGTGGCGTGCATCGCCATGGCATCGAAGCCCAGTGTAGCCGCTATTCAACGTCCGGTACTAGCGGAAAAGGGCATAGCGGCTGGGGCGAACGGCCTTGCGCAGGGGCTGGAAGCCGGGCTTCAGGGCTCCCCCAGCGACAACAGGCTGGCATTGCCGCCGGCGGCGGTCGTGTCGGTCGAGACCACCCGTTCGACCGCGAAGCGGTGCAGGTAGCGCGGCCCGCCGGCCTTCGGGCCGGTGCCGCTCAGGCGCTCGCCGCCGAAGGGCTGCGCTCCGACGACGGCGCCGATCATGTTGCGGTTGACATAGATGTTGCCGACCCCGAGCCGGCCCGCGATTCGGCGCACAGTCTCGTCGATTCGGCTGTGGATGCCGAGCGTCAGCCCATAACCGGTCGCCGCGACCTCGTCGAGCACCGCGTCGAGCCGGTCGGCGCGCCAGCGAACGACGTGCAGGATGGGGCCGAACACCTCGCGCTCCAATCGCCGCGCGCTGTCGATCTCGAAGGCCCGCGGCGCGAAAAACGTGCCGTGCTCGGCGCCGGGCGGCAGCTGGCATCGGTAAAGAAGGCGGCCCTCCTGCGCCATTCGCGCCGAATGCCTTTCGAGCGCCTCGCGGGCCGGGGTGTCGATGACCGGACCGATATCGGTCGAGAGCAGCGCCGGGTCGCCGATCCCAAGCTCGGTCATTGCCCCAACCAGCATCCGGAGCAGCCGGTCGGCGATGTCGTCCTGCAGATAGAGCAGGCGCAAGGCCGAGCAGCGCTGTCCGGCGCTGTCGAAGGCCGAGGTCACGACATCGGCGACGACCTGCTCGGCGAGCGCCGACGAATCGACGATCATCGCGTTCTGGCCGCCGGTCTCGGCGATCAGCGGCACGATCGGGCCGGTGCGGCGGGCTAGCGCGAGGTTGATCGCACGCGCCGTCTCGGTCGAGCCGGTGAACGCGATGCCGGCGATCCGTGGATCGCCGACCAGCGCGGCGCCGACCGATTCGCCGGCGCCCGGCAGCAGATGCAGGACGTCGCCGGGAATGCCGGCGGCAAGCAGGTGGCGCACCGCGGCGGCGGCGATCAGCGGCGTCTGCTCGGCCGGCTTGGCGATGACGGCGTTGCCGGCCGCGAGAGCGGCGGCGATCTGGCCGGTGAAGATCGCCAGCGGAAAATTCCATGGCGCAATGCAGGCGAAGACGCCGCGGCCGGAGAGACGCAGCTCGTTGCGCTCGCCGCTGGGACCGGGCAGTTGCTGCGGCGCGGCGAAGTCGGCGCGGGCGCGGGCCGCGTAATAGCGCAGGAAATCGGCGGCTTCCCGCACCTCGGACAAGGCGTCGGGGATCGTGCGGCCGCCTTCGCGGATGATCAGCGCCATCAACGCGGCGCGATCCTGCTCATAGAGATCGGCGGCGCGTTCGAGGATCGCGGCGCGCGCGTCGGCCGCGGTACGGTTCCAGCTGGGAGCGGCGCGCTCGGCGCGGGCGAGCGCCTGTTCGATTGCCTCCGGGCCGGCCTCGGCCACGGTGCCGATCTGGCGTCGGCGGTCGCTCGGGTCGCACACCGGCGTTCCGCCGTCGGTGCGCTCGACCCCGCCGACGATCGGTCCCGCCCGCCAAGACTGCCGCATAGCGGCGGTGAGCCTGCCGCGTAGTTGCGCAAGGGTGCACGGGTCGGAAAGATCGAGCCCCTGCGAGTTCCGCCGCTCCGGTCGGAACAGGTCGCGTGGCAGCGGGATGCGCGGATGCGGCTTTTCGGGCAGCGCCGAGAGGCGGGCGATCGGGTCGGCGACGATCTCATCGATCGGCTGGTTTTCGTCGACAATGCGGTTGACGAATGAGGTGTTGGCGCCGTTTTCGAGCAGGCGCCGGACCAGATAGGCGAGCAGTTCCTCGTGATGGCCGACCGGGGCGTAGACCCGGCAAGGCCGGTTCATCTTGTCGGGACCGACGATTTGGTCGTACAGCGCCTCGCCCATGCCGTGCAGGCGCTGGAATTCCCAATCGCGCCGCGATCCCGCCAGTTCCAGCACCGCTGCGAGCGTGTGCGCGTTGTGGGTGGCGAATTGCGGGTAGAAAGCCGGGCCGGCGGCGAACAGCCGCCTGGCGCAGGCGAGATACGAGACATCCGTCGCGAGCTTGCGGGTATAGACCGGATAGGTGTCGAGGCCGCGTTCCTGGGCCCGCTTGATCTCGCTGTCCCAGTAGGAGCCCTTGACGAGGCGGACCATCAGCCGGCGGTCGGCGCGCCGAGTGAGGTCGGCGAGCCAATCGATCAGCGCCGGTGCCCGCTTCTGATATGCCTGGACCGCGAGGCCGAGCCCGTTCCAGCCGGCGAGCTCCGGCGCCAGCGCCAGCATCTCGATCAGTTCGAGCGACAGTTCGAGCCGGTCGGCCTCCTCTGCGTCGATCGTGAAGCCGATGCTGGCAGATTTGGCGTGCTGTGCAAGGGAGCGGAGGCTTGGCCCGAGCTCGTGCAGGATGCGGTCGCGCTGCGCCATCTCGTAGCGCGGATGCAGCGCTGACAGCTTGACCGAGATGCCGGGCGCTGCCTCGATCGAAGCGCCGGCAACGGCGCCGCCGATCGTCGCGATCGCGCGCTCGTAGGCATCGCGGTAACGCGCCGCGTCGGCGGCGGTGCGGGCCGCTTCGCCGAGCATGTCATAGGAATGGCGGTAGCCGTGGGCCTCGGCGGCGCGGGCGCGGCTGAGCGCCTCCTCGATCGTGCGCCCCATCACGAACTGGCCGGCGAGGATGCGCATCGCCGCGGTCACCGCCTGGCGCAGCACCGGCTCGCCGGAGCGGGCGACAAGGCGGGTCAAGGCATGGCTGAGGTCGCTTTGGGCGGTGTCGGCGCGCAGCAGGCGTCCGGTCAGCATCAGCGCCCAGGTCGAGGCGTTGACGAACAGCGAACCGGAATGGCCGAGGTGCTTTTCCCAATCGGCGGCGGCGATCTTGTCGCGGATCAGCCGGTCGACGGTGTCGGCATCGGGGATGCGCAGCAGCGCCTCGGCGAGACACATCAGCGCGACGCCTTCGGGCGAGGACAGCGCGTATTCGTGCAGGAAGGCGTCGAGCCCACCCTTGCCGAGCCGCTCGCGACGGACTTCGGCGACTAGCCGCCGCGCCGTGGCGGCGATGCGGTCGCGGGTATCGGGCGGGAGGTCGGCGGCGGCGAGGATCGCGGCGACGGCGGCGTCTTCGGAGAGGCGATTGGCGTCGCCGATCGCTGCCCGCAATGGCGTCTGCGACGGCAGATCGGCGACGGTCTTTTCCATGGAATGAAACTGGGAAGCGGCGTCGGACATGCCAAGCTAACGGAAATCGCGGCTCGGGATGACGAAGTCGCGGGGATCGTAGCCCGGGCTTCGCGCCGAACGCGCCAGAGGCGGCTTGCGCGGCAGCGCTGCGGTATCGCCGGTGCGATCCCGCAACGTGTTGAGACGTGGGGTCAGGTCGCGCAGTTCCTCGGCGACGATGTGTATGACGCTTTCCTCGCGCTGCAGCGGGCCGCGGCAATACAAGAGCGTGGCGCCGAGCGCGGCGCGGCGGAAGCGCTCCAGCACATCGGGCCAGACGATCAGATTGGCGACACCGGTCTCGTCCTCGATCGTGATGAAGACGACGCCGTTGGCGCTGCCCGGCCGCTGGCGGATCAGAACAAGGCCGGCGATCTCGAGCCGGCGATTGACCGGGCGAGTCATGAGCGAGGCGGCGGTGGCAAGGCCCTCGGCGGCGAGTTCGGCGCGCAGAAAGGCGAGCGGGTGCCGCTTCAGGGTCAGGCCGAGGCTGGCGTAATCCTCGACGACATGCTCGCCCAACGGCATTTCGGGGAGGAGAGAGGCGGCGCGGGTTTCATGGTCGGACGACAAAAATTCCTGCCTGTCCCCACCCGTCCTCCGCTCCCGCGTCAGACTCCCTCCCCCGTGTACACGGGGGAGGGTTGGGGAGGGGGCGGGCACCGCTGCGGCGAACAGAGGCAGCGGCGGTTCGCCCAAGGCCTTCAGCGCCCAGAGGGCGCGGCGGCGATCTAGACCGAGAGAGCGCAGCGCGTCGGCCTCGGCGAGGCGTTCGAGCGCGGCGCGGCCGAGGCCGCTCTTGCGCCATAGATCCGGCGTGTCGCGGTAGCCGTCGCCGCGCGCCTCGACCAGTTTCTTGGCGTCGGCCTCGGCGAAGCCCTTGATCTGGCGCAGCCCGAGGCGGAGCACCCTTCGTTTGGGAGAAGCATGGTGCGTCCTTCGAGACGCGCCCTTCGGTCGCTCCTCAGGATGAGGAAGGATTTTGATGCCATCAATCCCAATGTCCTCATCCTGAAGAGACCGCGCCCTTCGAGACGCCGCCTCGCGGCGGCTCCTCAGGATGGGGGCGGTCGTCTCGAAGGACGCATGGCCCGCAATGCAGCCTTCCAGCGGCTCCAGGGTGCAGTCACAGTCGCTGAAATTGACATCGACCGGGCGTACCTCGACCCCGTGCTCGCGGGCGTCGCGGACGATCTGGGCCGGCGCGTAGAACCCCATCGGCTGCGAGTTCAAGAGCGCGCAGGCGAAGACATCGGGGTGGACGCATTTGATCCAGGCCGAGACATAGACCAGGAGGGCAAAGCTGGCGGCGTGGCTTTCCGGAAAGCCGTAGGTGCCGAACCCCTCGATCTGATCGAAGCAGCGGGTCGCGAAATCCGGCGTGTAGCCGTTCGCGAGCATGCCGCTGATGAACTTCTCGCGGAATTTGTGGATGTCGCCGTTGCGCTTGAAGGTCGCCATCGCGCGGCGTAGCCGGTCGGCCTCGTCGGGTGGGAAGCCGGCGCCGACGATCGCGATCTGCATCGCCTGCTCCTGGAACAGCGGCACCCCTTTGGTTTTTTGCAGCACCCGCCGCAAGGCCTCCGACGGATATTCCTCCGCTTCCTTGCCGCTGCGGCGGCGCAGATAGGGATGCACCATGTCGCCCTGGATCGGCCCCGGCCGGACGATCGCGACCTCGATCACCAGGTCATAGAATTTCTTCGGCTTGAGTCGCGGCAGCATGGTCATCTGGGCGCGGCTTTCGACCTGGAAGACGCCCAGGGAATCGGCCCGGCTCAGCATCTCGTAAACTTCCGGCGCCTCGGCCGGGATCGTCGCCAGCTGGTAATGCCGGCCGTAATGCGCCGCGATCAGGGCAAAGGCCTTGCGGATGCAGGTCAGCATGCCGAGCGCGAGGATGTCGATCTTCAGGATCTGCAGCGTGTCGAGATCGTCCTTGTCCCATTCGATAAAGGTGCGCTCCTCCATCGCCGCGTTTTCGATCGGCACCAGCTCGGATAGCGGGCCGCGGGTGATCACGAAGCCGCCGACATGCTGCGACAGGTGGCGCGGGAAGCCAATCAGCTCGGCGGCGAGGTCGAGCGCGAGACGCAGATTGCGGTCGGCCGGGTCGAGGCCGGCCTCGCGCACCTGCGCGTCCGGGATGCCCTCATTCGACCAGCCCCATACCAGCCCGGCCATCGCGGCAATGACATCGCCCGACAGGCCCATCGCCTTGCCGACCTCGCGGATCGCGCCGCGGGCGCGGTAGCAGATCACGGTGGCGGCGATGCCGGCGCGGTCGCGGCCGTATTTCTTGTAGATGTACTGGATCACCTCCTCGCGCCGCTCATGCTCGAAATCGACATCGATATCGGGCGGCTCGTTGCGGGCGGCGCTGATGAAGCGCTCGAACAGCACGTCGATCTTGGCCGGGTCGACCGAGGTGATGCCGAGGCAATAGCAAACGACCGAATTGGCCGCCGAGCCGCGCCCCTGGCATAGGATGTCCTGCGAGCGGGCGAACTGCACGATGTCGTGCACGGTCAGGAAATAGCGGGCGAAATCGAGCTGCTCGATCAGTTCGAG
>DATARH010000155.1:0-2556 GCA_036264235.1 Allostellaceae bacterium | reverse complement strand
CAGGTAGAATTTCGTCCACTGGGTCTGCGGCAACGGCCAGTCGGCGGCCGCCCGCCACCTTCCGCCATGATCGAGCCGCCCCGCGGCGCGGCGCCGTCCCGATCCACCGCCCATTACAAAAATCCGCGCCGCCGGTTCCGAATCGGCGCCGTTTGCGGCACCCTTGAGCCAGCGGTCGAACCAGCGTCGGCGCAATGCGAAAAAATCGTCGGCGAGATTGCCGTCGACCGGAGCCGTCGGGCCGAAATCGACATCACCGGCATAG
This sequence comes from Allostellaceae bacterium, assembly GCA_036264235.1. GTDB lineage: Bacteria > Pseudomonadota > Alphaproteobacteria > ATCC43930 > CGMCC-115725 > DATARH01. The sequence goes on along the minus strand of DATARH010000155.1, from coordinate 2,291 downwards.
GTCAACGAGCGGTCGCCGTGGGTCCAAGGACCGAGGATCAGCCGAACCGGGCCGCGCTTCCGCCGCGACAGGCCGAGGTAATTCTCCACCGCCGTGCGCGCGTAGGGATCGTACCAGCCCGAGAGGTTGACGACCGGCACATCGGCATAACGGTCGTAATAGCCTTCCGCATAGATGCCCGGCTGCTTCCAGAAATCGTCGAAGGTGCCGTGCGACCATTGCTCGAAGAGGTAGTCCTCGTATTCCGGCGCCGCACTGAGCGGCGAATCGCCCTTGCGCCACGGCATCCGCGCGAACCACTCTTTTATATCATGCGCGGTGAGCGCCGCCTTGACGGCGGGGTCCCTGGCGTCGGCCAGCGCGTTGTTGAAGGCCCAGGTGGCCTGTTTCAGATCGAAAGCGCCGCCGTGGCGGATGCCGCTGCGATAGGCGTTGGAGAACCCGCCGCAATCGAGAAACTGCGCCGCCAGACCCGGCGCGTCGAGACAGCCGAGTGCGGCCTGGGTGTGGGCCGCGTAGGAGAGGCCGAAGGTGCCCACTCGGCCATTGCACCAGCTCTGCCGCACCAGCCAGGCAAGGGTGTCGAAGCCATCCTCGGCCTCGCTCAGATATTTCGTAAAGCGGCCCGCCGATTTATACCGTCCCCGGCAATCCTGATAGACGACGGCGTAGCCGTGGCGCACGAAATAGGCCGCAAGTTCGGCGCGCGAGCGGGGCTTCGCGGCGGCCGCCGTGCGCTCGGAACGGCTCGGCGCGGATTTGTCGTAAGGCGTCCGCTCCAGCAACACCGGAAACGGACCGTGTCCCGACGGACGATACACATCCGTCGCCAAGCCGACGCCATCTCGTGCCAGGACGACGAGATCCCGATCGACGACCATTTCGCCTGCTCCGGGCAATCCAATCGGCTCCACCACGACAAATCTTTTTAGGTCGCGTCCGGTGGCAGGTAAAGGGCGGCGGTCTTGCAGATCCCCAGGTGGGACTTATATCGGTGCACATATTAACAAATTCTACTTGGAGAGACGCTCGGTGGACGAATGGCAGTCAGCGGACGAGCGGAATAGTCGAGAAAAGATCAGCCGGGCGCGACAAGCAGCTGAAGACCTGTTCAAACCGGCGCACCCCAATGCCGATGCCGAGCCAACTGGACCGGCGCCAAACGGCGGTGCGTCACACGAGCAGGAACCGCGGCGTCAACCACGTATTTTCACCGCCCCACCGCGGCTTCCGCCGAGCCCAAAGGTGGAATTTCCGGTCGCAGCAGAGCCGGTACGGCGAAGGGTGATCGCCAAGCAGTCAACCCGCACTGTGCCTCCCTCGCAAATTGGACGCGTCCGTACATTGGCGACTTACGGTATGACGCCGGTGCAGGTCGCGGAACTCTACGGCGTCACCGTTGCCGAGATCGATCGTATCCTTAAATCGCCGGTTTACGCCGGAAAAGCGCGGTAATGCCGTACTGCCGCTGCGGCAACGAATTCCCCCAGGCGAGAGCGCGGCTCGGTTTCAACTGCTGCCTTGAATGCGGCACAGCGGAAGCTGCGGCAGAGACCGCCCGCCGCGCCCATATGATCGCTCCGATCAGCCACAAATCGGGCTACACCTATTTGGGTCCGGATAAAGCGGCGCAGCGCCGGTGTCTGCTCGAGGGCTCGGCGAAGACCCCGCCGATGGAAACCGGCGCCCCGCCGACCGGCCGAGCCCCTCGGCCGAGACGGATAAAGCGCAAGCGGTACGAATTTGCCGGCTGGGAGTTCAAGCCCGACAAGCGCGGCGTGCGGCAGAAGCGGGCGATCCTTCGAGAAATCCCCGCCGACTGAGGCAATCAAATTGCACTAGGAGGAAGGGCCATGTCCGGTGGTCGTGGGCCGTCACAATCCTCGATGCGGATCGAGCAGATGGCTCCCGAATTGGAGCGGACCGTCTCCCCGTCGGAGCCGATCCGGCATCTGGCCGACGGCTTCGGCGGCGCTTTGGGTCCGGCCGAAGGACCGTTGTGGTGGAAAGAAGGCCACTACCTGCTGTTCAGTGACATTCACAACGACAAGCGGATGAAATACGAGCCCGGCAAGGGCGTCTCAGTCGTCCAGGAGCCGACCAACCGGGCCAACGGGCTGACCCGCGACCTGCAGGGCAGGCTCGTTGCCTGCGAGCACGATTCGAGGCGCGTCACGCGGCAGGAACTCGACGGCAGCACCACGGTAATCGCCAACAGCTTTCAGGGGCGCCGGCTCAACCGGCCCAATGACGTCGTCGTCAAATCCGACGGCTGCATCTATTTCACCGAT
>DATARH010000274.1:0-1798 GCA_036264235.1 Allostellaceae bacterium | reverse complement strand
CTCGCCTCGCATTTGAGCAAGCAGAGCCTGGGCCAGGATCGACACAGCGGCGGCATCGGTCCGGCTCGCTTTCAGCACTTCCGCAGCAAGCTGCTCGGCCTCGGCGAAATGTTGCATCCGCAGCGCAAGGGCGGCGCGTTCGAGCAACTGGGCGCGAGAGCGGACGTGACCGCGAGGTACGTTTGGCATTGGAATAGATTTGAAAGGGTCGATCCGGTACAGCCATTAGCATGGCGTCCAGCAACAAGAAACACCCATCAGTTCAGTCGAGAAGGCCACCGAAGGATCACCGGAATGACCAGGTTTGCAATCGTCTTGCTTAGCTCGCTCCCAGCGCTGACGGCTGCCGCGACGGCCGACAACCTGATCGAGGCCGGCGAATGGAAGGTGACGTCGACGGGCGTCGTCAACGGCGTGACCTCGCCGCCGCAGGGGAAGTCGCGCTGCATTACGCCCGAGCAGGCCGAAAACGTCGCCGCCACTTTTGGACCGGTGTCGGGCACCGTCAATTCGGACTGTGCGGCGCCGAGCATCGAGGCTGCCGGTAAAACCCTCAAATGGCGACTGCAATGCCGGGGGCAGCTCGATATCGACGCGGCTGCCGAGTTCACCTTCGACAACCCGCGTCACTACACGGCTGTCATCACCTCGAAGGGCAAGATGGCAGGCGCGCTGATCTCTGACGTGAAGACCGATATCGAGGCCGAGCGCATCGGTAACTGTACGCAGTAGAGGTTCGCTACTCGACGCTGCCGCGGTGCAGGTCGGCCTCGATCTGCAGCCTGGTGCCGCCGCCGAACCGGGCACGGTAGACCTGCAGGTTCTCCATGATCCGCTGCACGTAATTGCGGGTTTCGGAGAACGGGATCAGCTCTACCCAGTCGACCGCATCGACCTTGGGATCCCTGGGATCACCGTAGCGGTCGATCCATTTCTTGAGACTGCCGCGGCCGGCATTGTAGGCGGCAAAGGTCATGATGTAGGAGCCGCGGAAATCCTCGAGCAGGCTGCCGAGTTCGGCTGCGCCAAGTGCGGCGTTGTAGGCCGAGTCGCTCTTCAGCCGCCTGAGGTCAAAGGCGACACCCGCGCGCTTGCAGACGTAACGGCCGGCATCCGGAGTCACCTGCATCAGCCCGTAGGCTTGCGCCGGCGAGACATCGCCCGGATTGAACTGGCTCTCCTGCCGCGCGATCGCGAACACGACGCTCTTCTCGACGTCGGGCCCGATCGGGCTGTAGGGCGGAATGCCCGTCACCGGGTAGGCGTAGAAATCGAACGGCATGCCGCGATTGAGCGCGGCCTTGCCGACCAGGATCATGCCGCGGGCGTAGCCGTAGCGCGCGGTCAACTCGCCGAGGCCGGCGATCACGTCGGCGTCGCCGTTCTCGCCCATGTCGGCGAAGATCGGCACAGCGATGTCGCGCTCGTCGAGATCGAACAACAGCTGCGCCGCGCGCACCAGTTCGAGGCGCTCGACGCCGCGCGAGCGCGGCGCCTCGTTGAGTGCAAGCTGTGGCAGGCCGAGCTTGGCACGCGCCAGCTGTCCGTAATAGCTGGTCGACTGCTCGGCGGCGGATGCATAGTACGCGCGCGCGTCCTTGGCGCGGCCGATGGCTTCGGCGGCGCGGCCCTTCCAGTAGCCGGCGCGCGCCAGCGTGGTCGGGTTGACGCTGCCGACCCCGATGCGCGCAAAATGCTGCGCGGCGGTCGCAGGATCAGTCAGGAAACGCAGCGCAATCCAGCCGGCGGTAAATTCTTGCTCGGTCTTGTAGATATCGCGCGCCGGCAGCGCCGCATC
>DATARH010000260.1:0-6925 GCA_036264235.1 Allostellaceae bacterium | reverse complement strand
CGTCGATCCGAAGTTGCTGGCGCGCCTGCGGCGATTGCTCGACCTGACCGGCGCGGAGGTCGTGCTGGCGTCGAACTGGCGCTTCGATCCGGTCGGCTTGCTCGCCGCGAAATATTACAAGGTCCCGTTCGTCGATACGCTCCCCGACGAGGGCGACCCGCCGCGCTGCCAGCCAATTCTCGATTGGCTGCAGATGCATCCGGAGATCGAGCGGTTCATCGTCATCGACGACGAGGATGACGAGCTCGATCCGCTGCCGCTGTTCGAGCCATCGCGAAACACCGGCCTCACCGATGAGATGGTGACGGCGGCCGCCGACTACCTGAACGGCAAGACCGACAAGGACATGCGCCGCAACAAGCTCGTCCGCATCTGTCAGAACCTCGCGTCGCTGGTCGTCGGCCACAAAGGCTAGAGGCCGTCGACTATTCCCGCCGGAACGTCACCACCAGCACGTCGCGATGGCCAGGCTGGACCGGGTCGAGCGGCTCGATCGGCGTCACGCCGTGGTAGACGCGATTGTCGTCAGTAAAGGCAGCGTCGAGCGGATCGGTCAGGGTGAAGCTGCCGAGCGCCTGCTTCGCGAGGTCGTGAATGCTGGTCTCACCGCTGGTGACATTGACCCGACTGACCAGCAGCACCAGCACCCAATCGACCCCGTCACGGTGCATTCCTTCCGGGGTCGGCCTGCCCTCGATCCCGGTGCGCGCCTCGATCCGAAACTGGTGCGTCTCGACATGCCAGGACGGCGGCCGCAAACCCACCGGGGTCAGTTGCTCGAACAGCCGGTGACAAATGCCGAGGATGGCGCGCAGCGCTGGGTGCGCGCCGATTTCGTCGGTTACCGGCAGAAACCAGCGCTCGATACCGCCATTCAACGGATTGTAATCGCGGCTCTGGTAATGCGGCTGGTGCGGCTTGCGGGCGATCCCGTCGTGGCTGGCGCGAAAGGCGGCGAACCGGCGGCGGCGGTAGCGGCCGCCATCGGCCATAAAGGCGTCGACCCCGAGATCGTCCCAGCTCCTGGCGAAGCCGTCCCAGTCGCGCAGCCCGGCGGGCTCGAGAACGCCGTGCATCGCCGGCGCTTGCACAAAGGCGAAGCCCTGGCCGTCGATCGTGTGGCTGATGGTGTCGAGCATCGCCGCCTCGCGCAAATTCCAGCAATTCTAACCGATCGCACGGTCTGATGCTCCCTTGAGGCTGCCGGGGAGAAGGCGCACGATGCCGCCTCCCCTCCGATCTGGTCAGGAACGCCGCCGATGCCAACCGATCCCGACAGCGATTTTGCGGCGGCAGTGCGCCGCGCCGGCATCGCGATCCCGCCCGAGCGCTGGCTCGAAATGCAGGATGCCTATCAGCGGTTCCAGGCGCTGATGAAGGTGCTCGACGATCCGCTCGCCTATGAGGACGAGCCGGCGCAACTGCCCCGCTATGACGGCGGAGCCCGGCGGTGAGCGCGGCTGACGCGACCGGCCCGCTGCCGACCCTTGCCGAGGCCAGCCGGCGCATCGCCGCCGGCGAGGTCTCGCCGATCGAGCTGACAGAGGCGGCGCTGGCCCGCGCCGCGGCGCTCAACGATCGGCTCTGCGCCTTTATCGAGATCACCGCCGAACGGGCGCGCGAGGCGGCGCGGCGGGCCGAACGCGAGATCGCCGGCGGCCGTCGGCGCGGCCCGCTGCACGGCATCCCTTATGGGCTCAAGGACATCTACGACGCGAAGGGGCTGCGCACGACGGCGCATTCGCGCGTCCTGATCGACAATGTCGCGGCCGAGGACGCGTTCACGACGGCGCGGCTCGAAGCCGCCGGCATGGTGCTGATCGGCAAATTGGCGACGCATGAATTCGCCACCGGCGGACCGGCCTGGGACCTGCCATTCCCGCCCGCACGCAACCCATGGAACACCGACCACTTCACCGGCGGGTCGAGTTCCGGCTCGGGCGCGGCGGTCGCCGCCGGCATCTTGCCGCTGGCGATGGGCTCCGACACCGGCGGCTCGATCCGGCTGCCGGCGGCCTATTGCGGCACGGTCGGGCTCAAGCCGACCTACGGCCGGATCAGCCGCCGCGGCGTCGTACCGCTCGCCTACAGCCTCGACACCTGCGGTCCGCTGACCTGGACTGTCGAGGATGCGGCGCTGGCCTTGCAGTGGCTGGCCGGCTACGACCCGCGCGACCCCGGCTCGGCCCATCTGCCGGTGCCGGATTACACGGCGGCGCTGCGCCACGACGTGAAGGGGTTGCGGATCGGCTATGCTCGGGCCTTCAACGACGATGGCGGCGTCGGCACCGAGCAGGCGGCGGCACTCGATGCGGCGGCGCAAGTATTGGCGAGCCTCGGCGCCGAAATCGTCGAAGTGACACTGCCGCCGAACGATCACTTCCAGGCGGTGTGCCGCGCGATCTCGCACAGCGAATCCTATAGCATTCACCAGCACACCCTTCAGACCCGGCCGGAGCTGTACGCCCGCGTCACCCGTGAACGGCTGACCCTCGGCGGCTTTGTCACCGCCGGGCAGTATGTGCGGGCACAGCGCTTGCGCCGCGTCTTGACGGCGAAGGTCGATGCGCTGTTCGAACAATGCGATGCGCTGATCGCGGCGGTAATCCCGGGCCCGGCGCCGGTGCTGGAGGAGACCGACCAGCGGCCGTGGCGCGAACCGCAGCCGCTGAGCTCGGTATTCAATGTCACCGGCCAGCCCTGCATCGCGCAGCCCTGCGGCTTCGCTGCCAATGGGCTGCCGCTGTCGGTGCAGTTCATCGGCCGCGCCTTCGACGAAGCGATGGTCCTGCGCGTCGGTCATGCCTATGAGCGCGCCGCCGGCTGGACCGCCAAACGCCCGGCGCTCGCGACGTTGCAGTAAAGTTTAACACTGAGTTTTATCGACGTGCCGCAGCCCCATTCCGCGACGCCGTTGACCGACAAGCTGGCAAAGCTGGTGACGCTGTCGCCGGCGGAGACCGCGGTGCTCACCGAATGGCAAGCGTCACCTCGGACGGTGCCACGCGGCCGCGAGTTGATCAGCGAGGGCCGCCGCTATGACGGAGTGTCGATCCTGATCGAGGGCGCCGCGCTGCGCTACAGCGTGCTGAAGGACGGCCGCCGCCAGATACTGAACATCGTATTGCCGGGCGATTTCATTGGCTTTCCCGGCTGCTTTTTTGAGAACGCGCTCTATTCGATCACCGCGCTCAGCGACACACAGGTCTCGGCGGTGCCGTTCGCGCAGCTGTTTGGGCTGTTCGAGCCGCAGCCGCGTCTCGCCGCGGCTGTATTCTGGCTGTTCGCCTGCGAAGCCGCGATGTATGCCGAGCATCTGGTCGCGGTCGGGCGCCGCTCGGCAATGGAACGAATGGCGCATTTTGTCCTCGAGCTGCTGAGCCGGCTGCAGGCGATCGGCCGCGCCGACCAGAGCTCGTACCAGTTGCCGCTGACCCAGGAGCTGATCGCCGACGCACTCGGCCTGACCGCGCAGCACGTCAACCGGACGCTCCGCCAATTGCGCGAGGACGGCCTCCTCGCGATCGATGGCCAGACCATCACGATCAAGGATTTTGCCGCGCTCGCCGCGCTCGCCGATTTCGACAAGAGCTATCTCGGCCGGTTTCATCTCGGCGCGCTGCTCGGGACCGGGACCGAGGAGGCGTCGACCGCGACCGCTGATCTGAGTCATGCACCCAAATCAAGGACACGCACCCGGCCATCCCGCTAGTTTGCCCGGCAAAATAAGGGCGGCCGGCGCCTGCCGGTGCGGCCCGCGGATCCGGGAGGTCGGCGGTTGCGCAAGGCACCGCACATGTCGCGGCGAGACGATCCGGGCGCGCGTCGTCTGGCTTTGCCCAGCACCGCCCAACTCGGGCGCCTGGCGCGCCGGCTCGACAACGCAATGGGCGAGATCAACCCGTATCTGTCGGCCCTGGCGATCGGCCTTCTGGTGCTGAACCTGACCGCGCTGCTGCTGCTGGCGCCGTACCTGAAATTGCGCGGCTCGGCCTATTTCCCGATGCGCCCGCCGGCCTGCGCCACCACAGCCGAAAATCCGATCGCCACGATAAATGCGATAATCCGCTCGGGCACCTGACCAAACATTGTCGCTATTGATTGATGTCAGGCTCTGCCAGCCGTGCCAAGTTGCGCAGCGACTCCTGCCAGCCGAGATAACAGGCCTCCACCGGGATGACGTCCGGCAGGCCTTCCTGAACAATGGCGAGTTCGGTACCCATCGATACTTTCTTGAGGGTCACCGTCACCTGAATTTCACCCGGCAAGCTGGGATCGTCGAATTTGTCGGTGTAGCGCACGCGCTCATTGGGGACGATCTCGACATACTCGCCTCCGAAGGAGTGGCTTTTGCCCGTCGTGAAATTCCGGAATGACATTTTAAAGGTCCCGCCGACCTTCGGCTCCAGATGGTGGACCGTGCAGGCGAAGCCGTTGGGGGGCAGCCATTTCGCCAGCGCGTCCGCTTCGAGAAACGCGCGAAAGACCTTCTCAGGCGTGGTCGCCAGAACGCGATGCAAACGAACGGTATTGGGCATGCTGTTGCTTCCTATGGCTGAACTGATTGGATCACCGCGCGCTGGCCCGTTTTCGGCAAATTACATCGAGAGCCAAGCCCGAAGCGCACGTGACGGGAGTCGCTCCACCTCCGGTTAAAGCACGGCTTCGATGTCGGTCTTGGCGAAATCGTCGCCGACGTAAAGAAGACGACAGCCATGCTCTTTCGCCACCGCGTAAGCGAAGCAGTCGCCAAAATTGAGCGCGGCTGGGTGCATGCCTCTGCCCCATCGCTCGTATGCCTGTCCGATCTGCCGCGCGGCAGCGGCGGTGACCGGCACGATGGTGAAGTCTAATCGGTTTACGATGTCCGCCATCTTGGCCCCGACGCGTCGCCGGGCCGAGACGATCAGTACTTCGGCCAGGGTGCCCGCCGAAATAACGATTTCGTCCTCGGCTGTCAGAGCGGCTTCGCAGGCTGTCCCCGCCGGCTCGTCGAGGGAGATCGCCATCAGCGCCGAAGTGTCGACTGCGATCATCGCGGCAAGCCCTCCTCGTCATAGAGGAAATCCTGGCTGCGCGCGGCGCAGGGGCCGGGCGTGGCGTTAACCGAGGCAGCGCGCAACTCCTCTAATAGGGCCCTGCGCTCCTGTGGACTCAATCGTCGTCGTTGGACTGGGACGAGGCGCACCGCCGGATGGCCATGCCGGGTCAGCACGACCTCGTCGCCGGCCTCGGCGCGGCGGACGAGTTCGGTCAATTGTGCCTTGGCGTCGGTGACGGAGATTTCCATCGTGGGTGCTCGGCTGCTCTTGCCCTCGATATTTAGACTATCCAATAGTCCAATTCAAGAACGGCTACTCCCACTCGATGGTTTTCAGCCATGGTAACGTACTGAGCGGCTATCGGCAGCAATCGGCCGATTTTTTTCCTTGGCAGCCGCCGATGGATTGTCGTCGTGCGGTTCCAAAAAGACCGTCACGAAGCTATCGGCTGAGGACGATGTGGGTGGCGTGGTCGGTCGCCTGATGTTCGGTGACTCGGTAGCCGAGCGCCGGTAGGTCAATCCCGGCGAACATTGCTTCGCCTTGCCCCAGCACGACCGGGGACAAGGCGAAATGCAGCTCGTCGATCAAGCCGACGCGAAGATATTGACGCACCGTCTCGACACCACCGCCTATCTTCACATCGCGACCCTTGGCGGCAAGCCTCGCCTGTTCCAGCGCCACCTCGATGCCGCTGGTCACGAAGATGAAGGTGGTCCCGCCTTCCATCTCGATTGGGTCGCGTGGGTGGTGGGTAAGAATGAAGGTCGGCGCGTGGTAGGGTGGATTATCACCCCACCAGCCCTTCCAGATGTCATCCGGCCAAGGGCCGCGGATCGGCCCGAACATGTTGCGGCCGAGGATGAATGCGCCGAACCCGTCCATCGAACGGTGTGCATAAGCCTCATCAACGCCGTCCGAGCCGCTGTCATTACCGAACATCGCCCGGAAAGTGCGCGTGCCGAAGAACCACTGGTGCAGTTCCCGCCCACGCCTGCCAAGCGGATTTTCAAGACTTTGGTCCGGCCCTGCCCCGAAACCGTCAAGCGAGATCGAAAAACCTGCAACGCGCACTTTCGTCACAACACGCTCCTGTTCGTATCGACATCAAATGGAGGAGCAGCAGCACCGGCCGCAATGAACACCAGAGCTATCGACCACCATCAGTAGGACAAAGGTGCCTTTGATGCGCTGCTCTATCCTACTCTACGCTATAGTTCTCCCCGTCACTCCCACTCGATCGTGCCGGGCGGCTTCGAGGTGATGTCGTAGACGACGCGGTTGATGCCGCGCACCTCGTTGATGATGCGGGTCGCGGCGCGGCCGAGGATCTCGTGCGGGAACGGGTAGTAGTCGGCGGTCATGCCGTCTGTCGAGGTGACGGCGCGCAGCGCGCAGACGAAATCGTAGGAGCGCGCGTCGCCCATGACGCCGACGCTCTTTACCGGCAGCAGCACCGCGAAGGCCTGCCAGATCGCGTTGTAGAGGCCGGCGTTGCGGATCTCCTCGAGGAACACCGCATCGGCCTTGCGCAAGATGTCGAGCTTGTCGCGGGTGATCTCGCCGGGAATGCGGATCGCCAAGCCCGGCCCGGGGAACGGGTGACGGTCGACGAAATGATCGGGCAGGCCGAGCTCACGGCCCAATTCGCGCACCTCGTCCTTGAACAATTCGCGCAGCGGCTCGACCAGCGCCATCTTCATCCGCGCCGGCAGCCCGCCGACATTATGGTGCGATTTGATGGTGACAGAGGGCCCACCGGTGGCGCTAACCGATTCGATGACATCGGGATACAGAGTCCCCTGCGCCAGGAAGTCGGCGCCGCCGATTTTGTGCGCCTCCTCGTCGAACACATCGATAAAGGTGGCGCCGATGATCTTGCG
>DATARH010000257.1:0-1717 GCA_036264235.1 Allostellaceae bacterium | reverse complement strand
CGAGCCAGCGGAGCGCACCCCAGCGGCGGCGACGCCGAGGCGGTTCGGGAAGAGCTCGCTGCCGCGGCGGAACCGCCAGCGTGGTTGCCGGACGCGGCGGAACTTCGAGCGCCGGTTCGATCCGGCCGTCGGTCTTGGCGTCGTCCCCAATTGCGGGCAGTTCCGGCGGCGCCGCCTGATGCCAGGTATGACCGCAATTGGCGCAGCGAACGGTGCGGCCGGACTGTCCGCGCAGGGCGCTTTCGTCGACTTGATAGCGGGTCCGGCAAACCGGGCAGCTGACGATCATCTGGCCAAGTTCGAATGCGCCGGAACCTCACGCAGGCGCCGCGCCGCGTCGGGCGAGCTCGCGCAGATGGTGGTCGGCATCGCCGAACATCGCGTCGATCATCGTGACACGCTTGAAGTAATGACCAACGTTGTATTCCATCGTCATCCCGATGCCGCCATGCAGCTGGATCGCCTGCTGGCCGATGAACTTGCCGGAACGGCCGATCTGCACCTTGGCCGCCGAGACCGCTTGGCGCCGCTCTGCGGTATTGTCCTCGCCTGACATCATTGTCGCGAACATCGCCATGCTGCGCGCCTGTTCCAGCGCGATCAGCATATCGACGGCGCGGTGCTGCAGGATCTGAAAGCTGCCGATCTCGCGGCCGAATTGCCGCCGCGTCTTGAGATATTCGACCGTGAGCTCGTGCATCGCAGCCATCGCACCGACGGCCTCGGCGCACAGCGCCGCGATCCCTTCGTCGACGACGCGCTCTACGAGCGGCAATGCCTTCCCCGGCTCGCCGAGCACCTCTTCCGGCCCCACCCTCACATTCGCAAGGGTAATCTCGGCGGCGCGCAGACCGTCCTGGGTCGGGTAGCTGCGCCGCGACACTCCTGCCGCCTTCCCGTCGACGATGAAGGCGGCGACCCCGTCGCGGTCGCGCCGCCCACCACCGACCCGCGAAGTGACGATCAGCTTGTCGGCTGCGTCGCCGTGCAGGACGACGCCCTTGTCGCCATCGATCACCCAGCCAGTTCCGTCGCGCACCGCTCGCGTCTCGATGTCGTAGAGGTCGTAACGCGATTGCCGCTCGGTGTGGGCGAAGGCGACGGTGAGACTGCCATCCGCAATCCTTGGAGCGAGATTTGCGCGTTGCTCGACGCTGCCGCCATGACGCAGAAATCCGCCGCCGAGCACCACTGTCGCAAGATACGGTTCGAGCACCAGGGCGCGCCCAAAGGCTTCCATTGCGATCATCGTCTCGACCGGACCGCCTGCCGAGCCCCCATGCCGCTCCTCGAACGGCAGGCCGAGCAGCCCGAGCTCGGCGAATTGCCTCCACAATTCGCGGCTCCAGCCCTCCGGGTTCTGAGCGTAACCCTTGCGCTGCTCGAACCCGTAGCGGTCGCCGATCAGCCGGTCGAGGCTCTCCTTCAGCAGCCGCTGCTCTTCACTCAGGTCAAAATCCATGGCTCACAGTCCCAGGATCGCCTTGGCGATGATGTTCTTCTGGATCTCGTTGGTGCCGCCATAGATTGTGGTCTTGCGCCAGTTGAAGTAGGTCGGCGCGATCGGGCCGGCCCATTCCGGGCCGATCGGCGGCTCGTTCCAACGCTCCTCATCCTCGTGCTCGGGCTGGTAGGGCAGGGCGTAGGGACCGACTACCTCCAGCAGCAATTCGGTTGTCGCCTGCTGGATCTCCGTGCCTTTTATCTTGAGGATCGA
>DATARH010000150.1:0-15435 GCA_036264235.1 Allostellaceae bacterium | reverse complement strand
CATGCCGACCGCGCCGCCGAAGCGACGCTCGACTTCATCCGGCGGCGAGGCGGTTGACAACGTAAACAGACCCAATGTGCCCGGACTTGTCCCGGGTACCCACGGCTCACAGTTCGATTGTCCGAAACAAAGACGTGGGTGGCCGGGATAAACCCGGCCACATGGTTCAGCTCTAGTTAGATTTCGGCTTGCGGCGCCGGCCCTTCCGAGTGGCGGCGGCGCTCGGCCATGAACTGGTCGAACTCGGCCTTGTCCTTGGCATGACGCAGCCGGTCGAGGAAATCCAGGAACTCGCGCTGCTCGTCTTCGAGGCGGCGCAGCGTCTCCTCGCGGTATTCGTCGAAGGCGCGGTTGCCGCTGCTCGGCCCGGCCGCGCTTGCGGTCCAGGCGCGCGGGCCGCACCAGCCGCCGCGGCTCTGCATCCGCTGCTGCACGCGCTCCATCTTGTCCTGCATCCGCCGCTGCATGCGGTCCATGCGATCCTGCCAGCGCTCGCCGGCTTGCGGGGTCCAGCAGCTCATTCGTCCGCTCCCAATGATGTATCCGAGGATGATCAGGCCGACCGGCCAGCACAGGATGAAGCCGGCGATCATCACGGCGATCCACGCCGGTCTGCCGAAATCGTCGAGGCGTGCCGCGATCGTCGTCATGGCGCTCACCATGTGAATGTTATAAACATTCACATATTCCTGGCCCAGCAGCGAGTCAAGAAGCGGCGCGAAAAAATTCAACCACGCGGCGCGGCGGTGATGCCGAGGGTGCGCAGGTAGGCCAGCATCCCGGATCCTCCGGCGCCGTCGCGGAAGCCGCGCAGGAGCGCCGCCGGGCGACGATTTTAGCTTTGCCGAGCCCTGCAAATCGGGAGAGGATGACCGCCGCCACCCGAAAATCGGGGGCGAGGCGGTCCCGCGAAGGCGGGTCCGATGAAACGAACAGGTCGAGCGCAAACGTCGGGAGGGACCAGCATGACCATCGACACGATACAAGCGGCGGCGCCGACACCGCCATCGCTGCGCCGCATGATCGTCGCCGCGATGGTCGGGAATGTGTTGGAGTGGTTCGACTTCGTCGTCTACGGCTTTTTCGCCGTGACGATCGCCGAGGTGTTCTTCCCGGCGCACGACCCGACGGTGTCGCTGCTGATCACCTTCGGTGCGTTCGGGCTCGCCTATTTCGTCCGTCCGTTGGGGGCGATCGTGGTCGGCGGGTACACCGACCGCGCCGGGCGTAAGGCCGGCCTCCTGCTGTCGATCGCCTTGATGATGGTCGGCACGAGTCTGATGGCGCTGACGCCGGGTTACGCGACGATCGGCATCGCGGCGCCGATCCTCATCACGCTGGCGCGGCTGCTGCAGGGATTTTCGGTTGGCGGCGAGTTCGGCAGCGCGGTCAGCTTTCTGTCCGAGCATGCCGGGACGCGGCGCGGTTTCAGCGCCAGTTGGGCCTTCGCGACCGGCGGCATGATCACCGTCCTCGCCTCGCTGTTCGGCGTCACCCTGACGACGCTGTTGACGCACGACCAGCTCGTCAGCTGGGGTTGGCGCATCCCCTATGTGTTCGGCATGCTGGTCGGACCGGCCGGGCTCTACATCCGCTCCAAGCTCGTCGAGACGCCGGAATTTCTCGCGGCGGAGAAACCGGCGACGATGCCAATCGCCGATCTGTTGCGGCGCCATCCGTTGCCGGTGCTGCTCGGCCTCGGCATCTCGATCATCTCGAACGCGTCGTTCTACATCCTGGCCTACATCCCGACCTACGGGGTCAAGACGCTGCACCTGCCGCAGTCGACCGGGTTCACCGCGACGCTGGTCGGCGGCCTGATCCTGGCGATCGGGTGCCCGCTCGCCGGCCACTGGTCCGACAAGATGCCCAGCCGGCCGCGGCTGATGGTGATCACCTGTGTGCTGTTCGTGCTGACGCCCTACCTGGCGTTCTATCTGATGGCGGCGTGGCCCTCGCTGGTGACCTGCATCATCGCCGTCGGCTGGCTGCAATTGGTGAAGGCGGGCTACAGCGGCGTCCTGCCATCGCTGATGGCGGAGCAGTTCCCGGTCGAAACGCGGGCGATCGGCGTCGCGCTCGGCTACAGCGTATCGGTGTCGGTGTTCGGCGGCTTAGCGCCGCTCGCGGCGACCTGGCTGATCGCGGTTACGGGCGACGCGCTGTCGCCGAGCTATTACCTGATCCTCACCGCCCTGCTCAGCCTCGCCGCGCTCGTGGCGATCCAGGCGCGCAGCCGCCGTGTCATCCAATCGCCGGCTCTCGCGCATGCCGGGTAGCGGAAAGCGCCGAGGCAGGGCCTAATCAGTGGGTGCGGCGATGATGCCGAGGCCGCGCAGATAGATCAGCACCCCGGCTTCGAGCAAATCCTCGGGCGACATCGGCAGCGAGCGGCGGCCGCTGTCGCCGCGCGCGAACAGCGACGCGATGCCGTGCGACAGCGCCCAGATGTGGAGGCTCATCATCCCGGCCGGCGGCCGCTTGTCGGCCGGCACGCGAGCGCTCAGCGCCTCGGAGGCGCGGCGCAGCACATCGAAGGCGCGGTTCGAGGCCTCGCGCAGCCCGGGATCGGCGTCGAGCGGCACGCCGGCCTCGAACATCGCTGAATAATGCGCCGGCTCGTTGCGGGCGAAGGCGAGATAGGCGCGGCCGACATTCTCGAAGGCGCGGTACGGCTCCGGCCGGCCCTCGTCCCAGGCGTGGCTCAGCGCCGCCTCGAACAGCTCGAAGCCGCGCCGCGCGACATCGGCGATCAGCGCGTCGCGGTCGCGAAAATGCCGATAAGGAGCGGCGGCACTGACCCCGGCCGAGCGCGCGGCGTCGGCAAAGGTGAAGCCGGCGGGGCCCTTCTGCGCGATCAGATCGAGCGCGGCGCGGACCAGCGCCTCGCGCAGATTACCGTGGTGATAGCCCCGGCGGCCCCGTCCGTCGTCGCCGTCATTATCCCCGCGGCCTTGTCTCGACCAGCTCATGTTAAAGGCTTTTACATCAGCCGGCGCCCCACCGAAAGCCGCCGAGATCGGCGGTGACGAGGTTCCCCGCCGCCGCCATACTCACGGTCCGATAAGGACGGAGGGAGGAACGAGATGGCGCACACGCGGACGAATCTGAAGCGCGATACGGCGCAGGCGCGCGGTTATTCGCAGGCGGTGACCACCGAAGGCGGTCGCGTCGTGTGGCTGGCCGGGCAGGTCGCCGGCGAGGACTCGTCCGGTCGCTCGCTCGCCGCCGATTTCGACGGCCAAGTGCGCGAGGTGTTCGCAAGGCTCGGGCGTACGATGGAAGAGGCCGGCGGCCGGCTCGCCGACATGGTGACGATGACCGTGTTCATCACCGACGCGCGCTACGGCGACCGCTTTACGCAGCTCCGGCGGGAGATCTTCGGCGACAATTTTCCGGCCAGCGCGCTGATCACCGTCGCAGGCTTAGCGCGCCCCGAATTCCTGGTCGAGGTTCAGGGCACCGCGGTGATCGGCTGAGCCGGGTTATCCCGCTCGCTGCGTCAGCTCTTCATCCTCGGCGAAACCGGGCGCCTGCTGCCGCTGCGCCAGCTTCAGCCGGTAGCTGTCGCCATGCATGTCGAGGACATGGACATGGTGGCTGAGCCGGTCGAGCAACGCTTCGGTCATCCGGGCGCTGCCGAACACGCTGATCCATTCGCCGAGCGGCAGATTGCTGGTGATGATCGTCGAGCCGCGCTCGTGACGGTGGCTGATGATCTCGAACAGCAGCTCGGCGCCGGCGCTCGGCAGCGGCACATAGCCGAGTTCATCGATGATCAGCACCTGGTAAGCGGCGAGCCGTCGCTGCAAGCGCAACAGGCGGCGCTCGTCATGCGTCTCGACCAACTCGCGCACCAATGAGGCGGCGGTGGTGAAGCAGACCGATAGCCCGTTGTGACAGGCGGCAAGCCCGAGCCCGATCGCGAGATGCGTCTTGCCGGTGCCGCTGTTGCCGATCGCGATGATGTTTTCGCTGCGCGTGACATAGTCGCAGCGCGCGAGGTCGAGGACGATCGATTTGTCGAGCGACGGAACCGCGGTGAAGTCGAAGCTGTCGAGGTCCTTCAGCGCCGGGAACCGCGCCTCGCGGATGCGGCGCTCGATCGTCCGCTGACCGCGCTCGACCAGCTCCAGTTCGGCCAGCCGCAGCAGAAAGCGGGTGTGGTCGAGGCCCTCGGCGGCGCATTGCCGCGCGACACGCTCGTAATCCGCCAGAAACATCGGCAGCTTCAACGCGCGCAAATGATGCGCGAGCAGCTTCGCCCGCTCGCCGGAAAGTGGCGCCGGAGCAATGTTCTGAACCGGCGCGGGAGGCGCCGCCGGAACCGAAATGGTCTGAGCCAGCGAGGAGACCGCCGCCGGCTCTTCCTTGCGCGCCAGAAGCGCGCCTGAGAGTTTTGCGTATGTCATCGTTGCCTAGGCCGCTGCACGCATATTGATCTGGGCATAAACGAACTTCCACAACGCGGAGACTTCTTGCGCCGATTTCCCCGACGGCGCCGCTTCGATGACGGTACGGCCGTCGATCATCGAGGCGGCGAACTCGGTCCGCTGATAAAGGATCACCGGCGCCACCCGCCCATGCTCCGACAAGGCGGCAACGGCTTGCACGGTGATGTTGGCGCGCTGCGCCGCACCGTTGAGGACGAAGACGAACGGCTTGCCGGCACGGCGACACATCTCGACCGTGCCGCCGACCGCGCGCAGATCGTGCGGGCTTGGCCGGGCCGGGATCACGATCAGGTCGGCGATCGCCATGACCTGCTCGATCGAGTGCGTCAGCGCCGGCGGCGTGTCGATGATCGTGACCGCCGTGCCGTAGCCACGCAGCTCGGTGAGGTTGTCTTCGAGCTCTTCCAGCTTCACTCGCGCAAGCGCGGGGGAATCGTCCTTGCGGGCGCGCCACCACTCGGCGAGCGAGCCTTGCGGGTCGGTGTCGATCAGCACCGCCGGCCCGTTGCCGGAGAGGCCAGCCTGCACCGCCAGATGGCCGGCGACCGTGGTCTTGCCGGAGCCGCCCTTCTGGCTGCAGACCGCGATGATCTTCATCTCGGCCGACGCGGCCGGAGCCGCGGTCCGGCGGGTCGTCAGCAAGCCACCCTCGACCGCCATGGCCTTCTCGGGCGCCGGGCTGAGCGTGGCGCCGAGGATGGGCCCGCTGTCGGCGTCGGCTTCCGGTTCGTCCTCGGTTGCGAGGGTTTCCTCACCGACGGTGCTGTCGGGGGCGGGGACGGCAGAAGCTTCGAGATCGAGACTGTCGACCGCGGCCTTGATCTCGGCTTCGAGATCGGGGTCGAGTGCCGGAGCGGTTTCGGCGGCTGCGCTGCCATTTCCCGGCGCGCTGCTCTCGCCGGCGGCGGCGCGCTCGACCGCGGCGGCGATCTCGGCGATGACGCCGGCGTCCACCCCGGTATCGACCCTGGGGCTGCTCTCGACAGCGGCGCCGCTCGCCTCCGCGACGACGCTCAGCGCTGGTGGGCCCGCTTCCGCCGGCGCGCCGATCTCGGCCACGACATTGCTGCCGGGTTCATTAGTGTTCGCCCCATTGGTGTTCGCCTCGGGGCCGCTGTCGGGCCCGGGTCCCCGGTCGGTGTGCAGCCGAACCAGCAGCCGCTCCAGCCGCTGTTCGCTTGCGGGATTCTGATCCTCGGTCTCGACCACCTTCAGGTCGGGAGGAGAAGACTTGATGCGTTTGATCCAGTCGAGCATGTGCCGATACTCACGTGGACGGCCAGTCTGCCGAACGGCTTTGTTAATGGCGCAGAGGTGTTGAGTAACGGTTAAGGGATTCGCTGCTTTTTAGACGTTAACCATGCTATCGCGCTGCTGCCGCGCCGTCTACGCCGCCGCTTAAACCAATGGTTGCAGGTGCGGAAACCGGCCAGATGGGCGGCTGCCGATCCTCGATCCCGGCCGGGGCGAGCCGCGACGGGATGGTTAACTCGTCGGGACGAATCGGCTAGAGCGGGTCCCAGGCGAACACCTCGCCGGAGGTGTCGAGCGGCATAAACGAGGATTGGAACGCCGGCAGGGCGTGCTCGGCAATTGCCTCCGGCGTCCAGCCCTCGGCGCGGTGCACAGCCCGGATCGGCCGCGGCGACGAAAACAAATAAAGCTCGTGCATGCGGATGCCCCAGACCTGGCCGGTGACCTCCCGCGCCGCGTCGGAGGCGAGGAACACCGCCAAGGGCGCGTTCTTGTCCGGGGTCATCTGCGCCAGCTTGGTGACGCGCGCCTGCTGCTCCGGGGTGCGGGCCGGGATCGATTGCGTCATCCGGCTCCACGCCCAGGGCGACAGGCAGTTCGAGCGGACGTTGAAGCGCTTCATGTCGATCGCGATGGCCTTCGACAATGCGGTGATGCCGAGCTTGGCCGCGGCATAGTTGGCCTGGCCCATATTGCCGATCAGCCCGGAGGTGCTGGTGATGTGGACATAAGAGCCGCTTTCCTGCTTGCGGTACTGGTCGGCGGCGGCGCGGCTGACAAAGAAGCTGCCGTTGAGGTGCACCGAAATAACGGCGAGCCAGTCCTCGGCGGTCATCCGGTGGAAGATCGTGTCGCGCAGGATGCCGGCATTGTTGACCACGATGTCGAGCCCGCCGAAATGGTCGAGGGCGGCCTGCGGGATTTTCTGGGCGGAATCCCAATCGGCGACCGAGTCGGTGCTGATTGCGGCCTCGCCGCCGGCCTTTTCAATGAGCGCCTTGGTCTCTTCGGCCGGGGTCTGCGAGCGGCCTTCGCCCGATAGCGAGGCGCCGACATCGTTGATCAGCACCTTGGCGCCCGACCGCGCCATCGCCAGCGCGATCTCGCGGCCGATGCCGCCGCCGGCGCCGGTTACCACCGCGACCTTGCCCTCAACCATCCCCACCATGCTTCTCTCCTTATCCAAGCTCCGCGAATTGCCCAAAGCTTGCGGCGGGCGGCGGCTTGTGACAACCAGAAGATCGCCCAATCTGTCGCTTGCCGATTTGCCGGTTGAACGAAGGGAGCCGCGATGCCGCGCTACGATTTCGACATGCTCACGATCGGCGCCGGCTCCGGCGGCGTCGCCAGCTCGCGCCGCGCCGGCAGCTACGGCGCGCGGGTCGCGATCTGCGAGGAACTCAGGGTCGGCGGCACCTGCGTCCTGCGCGGCTGCGTGCCGAAGAAGCTCTTGGTCTACGGCGCGCAATTCGCCGACGCGTTCGCCGACGCCGCCGGTTTCGGCTGGACCGTGGCGCCGCCGAAATTCGACTGGCCGTCGCTGATCGCCGCCAAAGACAAGGAGCTCGACCGGCTCGAGCAGATCTACATCACCATGCTGAAGAACAGCGGCGTCGAGATTATCGACGGCCGCGCCGTGCTGGTCGATCCGCACACGGTGGAGGTCGCCGGCCGCACCTACACCGCCGACAACATTCTGATCGCCTGCGGCGGTCACCCGACGGTGCCGAGCATCCCCGGCATCGAGCATGTGATCTCGTCGAACGAGGCACTCGACCTGCCGGAACTGCCGCGAAACATCATCATCGTCGGCGGCGGTTATATCGCGGTCGAATTCGCCGGCATCTTCGCCGGCTTCGGTTGCAACGTGACCGAGATCATCCGGCGCGAGGATTTGCTCTACGGCTTCGACGACGATCTGCGGGTCGCGCTGGCGCAGGAGATGCGCAGCCGCGGCGTCGAGATCCGCACCCGCACCCAGATCGCGCGCATCGAAAAGGATCCGCGCGAGGGCTACACCGTGGTCACCGCGGCCGGCGAGGAGCTGTCGGCCGATCTCGTGATGTACGCGACCGGACGGGGGCCGAACACCAAGGGGCTCGGGCTCGATGCGGCCGGGGTCAAGACCGACGACAAGGGCGCGGTCGTCGTCGACGAATGGCAGCGCACCAGCGTCCCCAACATCTATGCGGTCGGCGACGTTACCGACCGGATCAACCTGACACCGGTGGCGATCGCCGAGGGCCGAGCGGTCGCCGAGACGCTGTACAACAATAATCCAATCAAGATGGACCATGCCGATGTGCCCTCGGCGGTGTTCAGCCAGCCGCCGATCGGCACGGTCGGGCTGACCGAGGAAGAGGCGCGCAAGCAATACGGCGAGATCGACCTCTATGTCGCGCGCTTCCGGCCGATGAAGAATATTCTCGCCGGCCGCGACGAGCGCACCTTCATGAAGCTGGTGGTCGACGCGCGCACCGACCGGGTGCTCGGCTGTCACATGCTCGGCGCCGATGCGCCGGAGATCATCCAGGGACTCGCGGTTGCGGTCAAATGCGGCGCGTCGAAAAAGATGTTCGATCAGACCGTCGGCATCCACCCGAGCGCGGCCGAGGAGTTCGTCACGATGCGCGAGAAATTCGTGCGGCCGCAAAAGGCGGCGGCGGATTAGATCGGCTGGATAGGTGCCGTGCGTCCTTCGAGACGGCGCTGCGCGCCTCCTCAGGATGAGGAATAGTTTTCCATGCCATCAACAAAGCGCCTCATGCTGAGGAGCGCCCGACAGGGCGCGTCTCGAAGCACGCACAATGGCTTTGCAGCCATGATGCTTCGACTGTCGGCGCTCGGGACGGCGGTACTAATGGCATTGAGCTGTCCGGCGAACCCGGCGGAGACGCCGAAGCGCGGCGGCACGCTGACCTACATGATCCCGGCGGACGCGCCACCGAGCTTCGACGGTCACCGCGAGAACACCTTCGCGACGATCCATGCGGTGGCGCCGTTCTACAGTGTGCTGATCCGCGCCAACCCGGAGAACCCGGCCTCGACGACCGAGTTCGTCTGCGATTTGTGTGCCGAGATGCCGGAGCCGGGCGATGGCGGACGGACCTACGCGTTCCCGATCCGCAACGACGCCAAATTCGAAGACGGCTCGATCGTTACCTCCTACGATGTGGCGGCGAGCTGGAACCACATTGTCGATCCGCCCGACGGGGTGATCAGCGCGCGGCGCGGCTATTACTCGATGATCGACAAGATCGAGGCGCCGGATGCGCGGACCGTCGTGTTCCGGCTCAAATACGCGACCGCCGCGTTCATCCCGGCCCTCGCCGACCCCTACGCCTTCATCTACAAGAAAGAGCTGCTCGACCGCGACCCGCACTGGTTCGAGAAGAACATCATGGGGTCCGGCCCGTTCCGGTTTAAGGAGTACCAGTCCGGGCAATCGATCACCGGCGTGCGCAACCCCGATTACTATCGCGCGCCGCTGCCGTATCTCGACGGCTTCACCGGCATTTTCGCCGACAAGCAGGCGGTGCGGGTCAGCGCGATCAAGAGCGATCGGGCGGCGATCGAATTTCGCGGCTTTCCGCCGGCGACGCGTGATGAGCTGGTCGCGGCGCTCGGCGACCAGGTGACGGTCCAGGAAAGCGACTGGAACTGCGGCAACCCGATCACCCCCAACCACAAGAAAAAACCATTCGACGATGTCCGGGTGCGCCGCGCCTTGACGCTGGCGATCGACCGCTGGCACGGCGCGCCGGCGATGGCGAAGATATCGGTTATGAAGACGGTCGGCGGCGTCGCGTTTCCTAGTTCGCCCCTCGCCGCGACCAAAGAGGAATTGGAGCAGATGGCCGGCTATTGGCCGGACATCGAGAAATCGCGGGCCGAGGCGAAGCGGCTGTTGAAGGAAGCGGGCCAGGAAAATTTGACCTTCGAATTGCTCAACCGCAATGTCGACCAGCCCTACAAGTTCAACGCTCTGTGGGTCATCGACGAATGGAGCAAGATCGGACTCAGGGTAACGCAGCGGGTGCTGCAAACCGGTCCCTTTGGTGAAGCCGTCCGCAATGGCGATTTCGAGACCGTGGTCGACGGCGATTGCCAGAACGTCGTCAACCCGCTGCTCGACGGCACCAAATACCTGCCGCACTCGGTGTCGTCGTCGAATTACGGCAATTATGAGGACCCCGAGGCGATCGAAATTTATCAGAGAATGCTGCGCGAAACCGATTTCGCGCGGCAGCGCGCGCTGATGCGCGAGTTCGAGAAGCGGGTGCTCGACACCGAGGCGCATGAAATCTTTTTGTTGTGGCGCTACCGCATCGTGCCGTATCGCAGCTATGTCAAAGGCTGGAAGGTCAGCCCGAGCCACTACGTCAACCAGGATTTGGCGACGATCTGGCTCGACAAATAACGTGGTCCAATAGAGCCGCCGGAGTGGCTCGGCTCGGGAGGCGTTGCGATGCCCGTTGAGATGATCGGCTGGATCGCGCCGCGGGTGTCGTCCGAGATCATTCCGCCGGCCAGCCCGCCATTCGATGCGAAGGTGATCGCCGAGACCGCGCGGATTCACGAGCGCGCCGGCTTCGACCGCGTGCTGATCGGCTATTTCTCGGATGCACCGGACGGTTTTCTGGTCGGCGCGCATGCCGCATCGGTCACCGAGCGGCTGGGGTTCCTGCTGGCGCATCGGCCCGGCTTTGTCGCGCCGACGGTCGCCGCCCGGAAATTGGCGACGTTGGATCAGCTGAGCGACGGACGCTTGGCGGTGCACATCATCTCGGGCGGAAGCGACGCCGATCAGGCCAAGGACGGCGACTGGATCGACCACGACGCCCGATATCGCCGCTCGGGAGAGTACATCTCGCTGCTGCGCCGCAGCTGGATCGAAGCGGCGCCGTTCGACTATGACGGCGAGTTCTACAAGACGCGCGGGAGCTATTCCGAAATCCGCTGCCGACAGCAGCCGCACATCCCGCTCTATGGCGGCGGCGGTTCCGACGCGGCGGTCCGGTCGCTGGCGCCGCACCTCGATGTGTACATGCTGTGGGGCGAACCGCTGAAGGATACGGCGGCGTTTATCGATCGCGTGCGGCGAGAGGCGGCGCGCTCCGGCCGGGCTCCGACTTTCAGCCTCTCGACCCGCCCCATTCTGGGGGAGACCGAGGATGAAGCCTGGGACCGGGCCAGAGCGATCCTCGACCAGGTGACCATAAAGCGTGCCGGCTCGTCGCCGCCGGCGCGGCAGAATGTCGGCTCGAAGCGGCTGCTACGGGCCGCCGCCGAATCCGAAGTGCACGACACGTGCCTGTGGACGGCGCTGGCGGTTGCCACCGGCGCGCAGGGAAACTCGACGGCGCTGGTCGGCACGCCGGAGACTGTGGCGAGGGCGATGCTCGAATATTACAAGCTCGGCGCCACCAGCCTGTTGATCCGCGGCTACGATCCACGTCCAGATGCGGTGCAGTATGGCGAGGAGCTGATCCCACGGCTCCGTGAGCTCGTGGCGGATCACGATACCGCAACAGCAAAGATCACGGCTTAGGGCAGCGAGGTACACCGCTGCGTCGCTGTCCACTTCAATAGGGCACGCCATCGGCGCGGGCCCGGCGCAGCGCCTCGGCATACCATTCGAACTCGCGGAAGAATTTCTCGTGCCGCGTCTCGAATTGGGGATTGGTCGGCTCGCCTTCCGGCGTGAAGGCGTCCTGCACCCGAGCCACCGGCAACAGTGACGGAATGCTCGGCATCCCGAGCTCGGCCAAGGTCATGCGCAACTGCATCGCGGCACGGACGCCGCCGAAATGTCCGACCGAGTAGCAGACGATCGCCGACGGCCGAAAGAAATACTCCTCGAGGAAGTGGTCGAGCAGGTTTTTGAGCGCCGGCGGAATACCGTTGTTGTATTCGCCGCTGACGATCGCGAAGGCGTCGGTGCGCCGATACAGCTCCGCTAGCGTCTCGAGAACCGGTGGCGCGGTGCCGCGCGGGTATTCCTTGTACATGCGATCGAGCAAAGGCAATTGCTGCTCGAGTGCGTCGACGATCGTGGTGGTGTGACCGCGGCGGCGGAGCGCCGCGTCGAGAAACCGCGCGACACGAATGCCGATGCGCGCCTCGCGGACCGATCCGTAAAGTATCGCGATGTGCAGCGGCATAGTGGGCTCCAACAGGATGCGGCGAAGATACCGCCGTCGCGCAATGCTTATCGGTCGAGCCAGGCGTCTTCCAGGCGCCAACTGTTATAGGCGCTGTTCGACATCTGGGTGATGTTCTTGACATAAGGCTGCCAGCAGGTCGAGGCACGGCTGTGAAAGATCACCGGCCGGACGACATCGCCGGCGATTTTCTTTTCCAGCTCCCAGACGATCTGCTTGCGCCGTTCGGGATCGGCCTCCATCGATTGCTTGTCGACCAGCGCTTCCATGTCCTTGTCGCAATAGCCGGTGTAATTGCGCGGCGATTTGCAGACATAGCTCTCGTAGAAAATCTGGTCCGGGTCATCGACCGCGCTGCCGGACAGGCTGACCGCCAGCGTGAAGTCCTTGCGCATCAGCTTGGGGATCCAGTTGGCGGTCTCGATCACCTCCATCTCGGCGTCGATCCCGATCGACTTTAATTGGTCGATCAGGATTGTCCCTGGATCGCGGTAGCCGGCGATGTTGCGCGCCGACAGCTTGACCTTGAGCGGGTTGTCCGGGCCGTAGCCGAGCCCTTTCATGATGTCGCGCGCCTCCGCGCGGCTCTTCTCGACATCGGTGCCGTAGCCGGGAAACGGTCGAAGCTGCTCGATCGGAATGCCCCAGACGCCTTCCGGCGGCGGCAGCATGATGCCGCCGAGATCGTCGCGGCCCTCGCCGAGGATGTCGATGAAAGATTGCTTGTCGAGCGCCAGCGCCAGGGCGCGCCGCAGTTGCGGATTGTCGAAGGGCGGCTTGCGCACGATCGCCAGCGTCACCGCGACATTCAGCGGCTCGGTGTCGCAGATCGCATTCGGCGCCTGGTTCTTGATGTCCTTTTCGATCGCGGCGGTGACCTCGTGCGGGAAGGTCATGTCGAACTTGCCGGCGACAAAGCCGAGCACCGCCGTCGAGCGGTTTGGGATGATCGTGTATTCGATGCCGTCGAGATAGGGCAGCCCCGGCTTCCAGTAATCCGGGTTGCGCTCAACCTTCAGCGTCTGGTTCGGCTTGTACTCGACAAAGCGGAACGGCCCCGTGCCGACCGGGTGGCTGCGCATGTCCTTGGCCGGGATATGACACGGATAAACCGGCGAGTCGCCCGAGGCGAGCAGCGCGATAAAGGCCGGCTGCGGCCGCTTCATATGAAAGGTTGCCTCGTACTCGCCGTCGGCGCTGACCGAGTCGAGGTTCAGGTACCAGGTCTCGCGCGGATTGAGCCGCAATTTTTCCGGCGCCCTGCCGAGCAGCAGATCCCAGGTGCATTTGACATCGGCCGCGGTGAAGGGCTTGCCGTCATGCCACTTGACGCCGTGACGCAGCTTGAAAGTCAGGTCCTTGCCGTCCTCGCTCCAGGCCCAGCTTTCGGCGAGCTCCGGCCGGATCGTCGCTAGGCTGTTCTGCTTGATGTGCTGGTCGTAGATGATCAGGTTGTTGAACACGCCGCTCATCGGCATGATCACCGACCAGGTCGCTTCCTCGTGAATCGACATGCTGGCCGGGCTGTCGCGGTGATAGATGCGCAGCACGCCGCCGCTCTTCTGCGCGTGCGCGCTAGCGGTGATGAAACACACAGCAATGATGCAAAAGACAGGGACCAGGAGCTGCAATCCCGTCATACGTCCTTCGAGACGCACCCTGCGGGTGCTCCTCAGGATGAGGGATATTATTGATGGCATCGAATCTAATTCCTCATCCTGAGGAGGCCGCGAAAGCGGCCGTCTCGAAGGGGCGCAAAGCATCGATCCAGCCCCGCTTCGATCCGTTGAATGACGTCACCAGCTTCCCTCACTCCACGGACGCGCGGGCGTAGAGCCGCACGGCGTTGTCCCACAGCAATTTGCGCTTTCGCGCCTCCGCCATCTCCCAGCGGGTGACGATCCCCGCGGATTCGGGGAAATGGCTTTCGCCATGCGGATAATCGGAGGCGTACATCAGCACGTCGTCGCCGACGAGATCGGCGACCGCATTGGTCAGCCGGGCGCCTTCGGGAATTTCGATGCTCTGGAAGTAGCGGCCGCTCGTGACGTAATCGCTTGGGCGGTGCTTCAACTCGGGCAACGCCGCCTTGATCGTCTCGGCGTGCTCGTCGAGCCGGGCGATCCAGAACGGCAGCCAGCCATGCCCGGCTTCCAAGGTGCCGATGCGCAGGCTCGGATACCGGTCCATCACGCCGCTGCCGATCAGCGATGCCATATTGCGCATGCCGCACCAGGGATGCGCCGCCGAGCGCTGCAGCCACAGATTGTCCCAGGTGTCCTGGCCGCCCGGTGCATAGGGCGGCATCACCGTGAAGGTATGGAGGATGACCGCAAGATCGAGCGCCGCCGCCTCGGCGTAGAACGGCTCCAGCGCCGGATGGTCGAGCGGCATCCCGACCGGGGCGTAGACCATCATGCCCCAGGCCCATCGCGACTTGCCCCAGTGCCGGATCTCGGCGAGGCCGCCCGCGATGTCGCGCGCACCGGCGAGGATCACGCCGCCGAGCCGGCTCGGATAGGTGCCGCAATAATCCTCCATCCAGCGGTGATAGGCGCGGTACATCGCCATTTCGAGCGCGATGTCGTCGCCGCTGCTCCAGGTGCCGAACCATCCCGATGGCAAGGTGAGGTTCACCTCGACGCCTTCGAAATCCATATCGGCGATGCGCGCCGCCGGGTCGGCATCGACCTGCGGTGACGGATCGCGCGTCCGCTTCACTCCGGTGAAGCCGGCCATGTACCCCGCCGGCGCGTCATCGGGTTCGGCATCGCCAAGGCGGCGCCGATAGCGGCGCTGGCCTTTGGTGTAGGTGACTTTCCCGTAGCGGTCGCGCGACTCGAACTCGGCCCAGCCGGCCAGCCGGTCCTTCTCCGCCGCGCTCAGATAGCGGGACAGGATGCTGGCATCCGGCCCGACATGGGTGTCGGAATCGAAAATACGATAGCCGTCGCGCGCCATCAGCGTTCTCCCCGGCCTTCGGCGAAATATCGCCGTTCCAATTCCTGCTGCCTGGCGTCGCCTTCGCCGTCGGGCGGCATCTCCGGCGTCGGGTAGGGCCGGCCCTCGCGGCTAGCGACGAACTCGTCCCAGGCCTTGATGCCGCGCGCCTGAAACGCTGTCATGAAATCCCATAGCGCCGCCCAAGTGACGGCGTGGGTGAAGCTCGGGTACCAGGCGATGGTGACGCCGAGCGCGAGGTGTTCGTCGAGGTCGAGATAGCGGCCGAGCTTGCCGCGCATGAACGAGAACGGGCCGTCGATCGCGGCGCGTGCTGCCTTTATCTCGTCCACTGAATGCGGCGATTCGAATTGCACCCAATCGACCCCGGCCTCTTCACGATACGCCGTCATCCGCGCGATCGTGTCGTCGAGCGTGCCGCCGCGCGCATCCCGCGCATAGCATTGCGCCATCACGACGAAGTCGGGATCGAGCTCGTTCTTCATGTCGACCGCGGCGCGGTAGCGGGCGATCGCCTGGTCGAGCGGCACGACATCGATGCCGGCGTTCTGGGTCTTGCGCTTGCCCTCGATCGGCTGGTCGTCGATGCGGATGCCGGCGAG
>DATARH010000172.1:0-15212 GCA_036264235.1 Allostellaceae bacterium | reverse complement strand
CCCGCAGGAGGTGACGAACGGCGGCGGCACGGTTGCGTTGGGGAAGTATGCATTCCCAACCAGTTCCGGGGCCGACGCCATGACCACCACCGCCGCCGACGTTCTCGTCGAAACCCTTCTCGACTGGGGGGTCGATACCGTCTTCGGGATTCCCGGCGACGGCATCAACGGCATCATCGAATCATTCCGCACCCGCCAGGACAAGATTCGCTTCATTCAGGTGCGACACGAGGAGGCGGCGGCCTTCGCGGCCTGCGGCTATGCCAAATTCACCGGCAGGCTCGGCGTCTGCGTCGCGACCTCGGGGCCGGGCGGCATTCACCTGCTGAACGGGCTCTACGACGCAAAGCTCGACGGGGTGCCGGTGCTGGCGATCACCGGATTGCAGTTCCACGATTTGCTGAACACCGAGACGCAGCAGGATGTCGAGCTCGACAAGCTGTTCATCGATGTCTGCAAGTACAACAACCGGGTCATGGGACCGGCGCATGTCGAGAACGTGATGGAGCTGGCCTGCCGCACGGCCCTTACTTATCGGGGGGTAGCACATGTGACGGTGCCGGTCGATGTGCAGGAAATGTCGGTCGACAAAGCCCACCGCTCGCCGCGCAACCGGCCGCACCACGTCTCGGAAGTGTATGCCGAGGGCGCGCACGTCCCGACCGACGACATGCTCTCCCGCGCCGCCGAACTGCTGAACCAAGGTAAGAAGCCGGTGATCATGGCCGGCCGCGGCGCGCTCGGCGCCGGCAAGGAATTGCAGGAGCTGGCCGAGATTCTCGGCGCGCCGATCGTCAAGCCGGTGCTCGGCAAGGCCTGCGTGCCCGACGACAGCCCATACTCGCTGGGCGGGATCGGATTGCTCGGCACCAAACCCTCTCAGGAAGCACTAGAGCGTTGCGATACGCTGCTCATCGTCGGCAGCAGCTTCCCCTATATCGAGTTCTATCCGAAACCGGGCGCGGCGCGCTGCGTCCAGATCGAACTCGATCCGGCGCGGGTCGGGCTGCGCTACCCGGCCGAGGTCGGTCTCGTCGGCGACTCGCGGCGGGTGTTGCGGCGGTTGATCCCGATGCTCGACCGCAAGGCCGACCGCGCCTGGCTCGAAGAGGCCCAAAAGGGCAAGCAGGAGTGGCAGGAACTGATAACCGAGCGCGGCACGCGGACGGACATGCCGATGAAGCCGCAGGTCGTCGCGCATGAGCTCGGCAAACGCCTCAAGGATGATGCGATCATCGCGACCGACAGCGGCACGATCACGACCTGGGCGGCGCGGCACATCCAAATCCGGGGCAACCAGATGTTCTCGCTGTCGGGGAATCTGGCAACGATGGCGTGCGGTTTGCCCTATGCGGTCGGCGCCCAAGCGGCCTATCCGGAGCGACAGGTGGTCGCCTTTGTCGGCGATGGCGGACTGACGATGCTGATGGGTGAGCTGGCGACGACGGTGAAGTACAAGCTGCCGATCAAGATTGTCGTGATCAAGAACAACACGCTCGGCCAGATCAAATGGGAGCAGATGGTATTCCTCGGCAACCCGGAATATGTCTGCGAGCTGCAGCCGATCGATTTCGCGATGGTGGCGCGCGCCTGCGGCGCCGCCGGCTTTACGATCGAGCGGCCCGAGGATTGCGGCAGCGTGCTCGACCAGGCGCTGGCGACACCGGGACCGGTGCTGATCGAAGCAATCGTCGATCCGCACGAGCCGCCGATGCCGCCGAAGATCCAGGGCAAGCAGGCGCTGCATTTCGCGGAGTCGCTGGCGCGCGGCACGCCGAACCGCGGCAAGATCGCGCTGACCGTAATGTCGGACAAGGTGCGCGAGCTGGTGTAAGGCGGTGACGATCGCCGATACTGTCGCCGCCCGACCCGACGGGCGCGTTCACCGCAAGGCTAGAGGCAGCGCCCGCGAGGCCGCCGAATTCGTGCCGTATTCGCACAAGCAGGCGGCCGCGCTCGAACGCGCGCTCAAGCGCGAGATCGCCGGCGAGGTGCGGTTCTCCGATGGCGACCGCGCGCTGTACTCGACCGACGGCTCGAATTACCGGCAGGTGCCGATCGGCGTCGTGATCCCGCGCAGTATCGCGGACGTGATCGCGACCATGCGGGTGTGCCGCGACCACGGCGCGCCGTTCCTGTCGCGCGGCGGCGGCACCAGCCTCGCGGGGCAGTGCTGCAACACCGCCGTGGTGGTCGATTATTCGAAATACCTGAACCGCATTTTGACGGTCGATCCGGACGACAAGATCGCGTGGGTCGAGCCGGGTACCGTGCTCGACGATTTGCGCGACGCGGCGGAACAGTATCGCCTGACCTTCGGACCCGACCCGTCGACGCACAATCACAACACGCTCGGCGGGATGATCGGCAACAATTCCTGCGGCGTGCATTCGGTGATAGCCGGCCGTACCGCCGACAATGTCCGCGAGCTCGACGTGCTGACCTATGACGGGCTGCGACTACGGGTCGGGCCGACCAGTGACGAAGAGCTGCAACAGATCGTCGCGGCCGGGGGCAAGCGCGGCGACATTTACCGACGGTTGGACGCATTGCGCCGGCGCTATGCCGAGCTGATCCGGCAGCGCTATCCGCGCATTCCGCGCCGGGTGTCCGGATACAATCTCGACAATCTGTTGCCGGAGAACGGGTTTAATGTCGCCCGCGCGCTGGTCGGGTCGGAAGGGAGCTGCGTCGCCGTGCTCAAGGCCGGGCTGCGTCTCGTGCCAAGCCCGCCGGAGCGGGTGGTCGTCGCGATCGGATTTCCCGACATCTTCACCGCCGGCGACGTGGTGCCGCTGGTGCGCTCGCATGGACCGATCGGGCTGGAAGGCATGGACCAGCGTCTGGTCGATTACATGCGCATTAAGCATTTCCATGAAGAGGCGATCTCGTCGCTGCCGGGAGGATGCGGCTGGCTGCTCGCCGAGTTCGGCGGCGACACCGAAGAACAGGCGGTCGAACAGGCGGAAGGGCTGATCGCGGCACTGAAGCACGACCACGATGTCGCCGATGCCAAGCTGATCCGCGACAAGACCCAGCAGACCCGCATCTGGGCGGTGCGCAAGGCCGGGCTTGGCGCCACGGCCTATGTACCGGGCAAGCCCGACACCTGGGAAGGCTGGGAAGATTCGGCGGTCGCGCCGGAAAAGGTCGGCGATTATTTGCGCGGCCTCGACAGACTGGCGAAGCGCTACGGCTACGAGTCGGCGCTGTATGGACATTTCGGTGACGGCTGCATCCATTGCCGTTGGAATTTCGGTCTGCGCACTGAGGCCGGCGTCGCGAAGTGGCGCCAATTCCTCGACGAAGCCGCCGACCTCGTCGTCAGCCATGGCGGCTCGCTGTCGGGCGAGCATGGCGACGGCCAGTCGAAGGCCGAGATGCTCGGCAAGATGTACGGACCCGAACTGCTGCAGGCGTTCCGCGAGTTCAAATCGATCTGGGACCCGGAATGGAAGATGAACCCGGGCAAGGTCGTCGAGCCGTACCCGATCACCTCCAATCTGCGGCTCGGCCCCGACTACCGGCCGCCGGAACTGGAAACGCGGTTCTCGTTTCCGACCGAGGGCGGCTGGGACCGGGCGGCGATTCGCTGCGTCGGCATCGGCGAGTGCCGCCACAACCGCGACTTCGAGGGCGTGATGTGCCCGAGCTACCGGGCGACGCGCGACGAGAAGCACTCGACCCGCGGCCGCGCCCATCTGCTGTTCGAGATGATGCATGGCGGGCCGCTGGCCAAAGGTTGGAAGAGCGACGCGGTCGAGGACGCGCTCGACCTTTGCCTTGGCTGCAAGGGTTGTAAGCGCGACTGCCCGGTCAATGTCGACATGGCGACCTATAAGGCGGAGTTCCGGTCGCATTATTACGCTGGGCGATTGCGGCCGCGCGCCGCCTATTCGATGTGGCTGATCCATTGGTGGGCGCGGGCGGCGAGCGCGGCCCCTGCCCTCGCCAATCTTCTGTCGCAGACGCCGGGGCTTTCGGCAGCGGTGAAGCTCATCGGCGGCATCGCGCAGCAGCGCAAAATTCCGGAATTTCCGGAGGCGACCTTCCGCGACTGGTTCGCGCGGCACCCAACGCGCAATCCGGCCGGACCCGATGTGCTGCTGTTCCCCGATACGTTCAACAATTTTCTGCGGCCGGAAACCGCGATCGCGGCGGTGCATGTGCTGGAGGCGGCGGGTTGGCGGGTGACGATCCCGGAGCGAATTCTCTGCTGCGGCCGGCCGCTTTACGATTGGGGCATGCTCGACACCGCCGACCGGTTGCTGCGGCTGCTGCTAGACACCATAGGACCGGCGCTTGCGCGCGGCGTGCCTGTCATCGGCCTGGAGCCGGCCTGCATGGCGGCGTTCCGCGACGAGATTCCGGCGCTGTTCCCAAACGATGCCCGCGCGCAGCAATTGCAGCGGCAAAGTTATATGCTGGCGCAGTTCATCGCCGAACATTGCCCGGATTTTCACCTGCCGGCCGAATTCGGCGACACGGCGCTGGTGCAAATCCATTGTCACCAGCATGCGGTCTTGCACCCGAAGGGGGAGATCGAGCTGCTGAAAAAGGCCGGGTTCGACACCGAGACGATGGCGACAGGCTGTTGCGGCATGGCCGGGTCGTTCGGATTCGAAGCGGCAAAATATCCGGTGTCGGTGACGGTCGCCGAAGACAAGCTGCTGCCACGGCTGCGGCGGGCCGAGCCGGACGCGGTGGTCGTCGCCAACGGCTTCAGCTGCCGCGAGCAGATCGAGCAACTGAGCGGCCGGCCGACACTGCACGTCGCCGAGCTTGCCGCCGCAGCGTTGGGCTTTCCGGTGCGGCAACTCGCGCGACCGCAACCAAGCCCTCAGACGCTGCTAGCGGCCGGCGTCGCGATGGCGCTCGGGGCGTTCGGGGTCTGGGCCGCCAGCCGAGCGGCGCGGCGACCGAGCGGCGGCCTGGCTGTGCGGCGGCGGCTGGCGAAGAACGCCGCGACAAGCACCGCCGCACCAGCCCCGGCGAGCGCAAGCCAGCCGCGCTGACGCGATAGCGCCAGTTCGATGTTGTATGGCGAGGCCATCACATCGAAGCGGCCGTGCGCGCCGTGGTCTCCCGGCAGCGCCGCGAACAGATTGCCCGGCGCATCTGGCGCCGGCTCATCGCTCAGTTGCGAGTCGTAGCCGTAGCGGGCGAGGTAATGGTCGAGCAGGCCCGGCGCAACTTTGTTGGCGAGGATCGCCTTGACCGTCGGCCAACCGACATAGATCTCGCGCCGCCGCGCATAGGCGGCGTAGACGATCGCCTCGGCGCCGACCTCCGGCTGAAAGATCGGCGGCACCGGCTGCAGCCGCTTGCCGGTCTTGTTGCGGGCCCAGTCGAATTGCGGCGTGTTCAGCGCCGGCATCTGCACCATCGTCAGGTGAATGTCGCTGCCGTCATGCAGCAATTCGGTACGCAGGCTATCGGTGAAGCCGCGGATCGCGAATTTGGCGCCGCAATACGGCGCCTGCAGCGGGATCGCGCGATAAGCCAGCGCCGAGCCGACCTGGACAATCGTGCCGCGGCCTCGCGGCCGCATCCGCTTCAACGCCGCCATCGTGCCCCAGACATAACCGAGATAAGTGACCTCGGTGGAGCGACGGAATTCCTCAGGGGTGATGTCGGAAACCGGCGAAAAAATCGTCGCCATCGCGCAATTAACCCAGATGTCGATCGGGCCGAAGCGCCGTTCGACCATATCCGCCGCGGCCTCGACCTGATCGGCATCCGCTATATCGACCGGCAGCGAGAGGGCGCGCCCGCCGGCTCCTTCGATTTCGGCCTTGGCAGCATCGAGCCCGGCGATACCGCGTGCCAGCAACGCGACACGGGCGCCGCGGGAGCCAAAGGCGCGGGCGGTGGCACGGCCGAGGCCAGCCGCCGCGCCGGTGACTACGACAGTATCGCCGCTCATCGCGAGCCCTCGATGTCGATCAGCGCGAGGCCGGTCTCCGGGTCCTTCTTTTTTCGCAGATAGGAGGGCGGCTGGGTCAGTGTCACTTCGAGCGTCGGCCTGACATGGCCTTCGAGCAGATGGCCGCCGACCGTAGTGCCATCCGATTTGCCGAGCACGGCATGCAGATGCAGCGTCGGTTTGCCCTCCGACACCGCGACATCGCCGATCAGCGACAGCACCTCGACCTGCTCCTCGACCGGGATGCGCTTATAGTCCTTCTTCGACCAGTCGAAATAGCCGAGCACGGCGCGCTCAAACGCGCCGATCGCGGTCAGCGAGCCGGCGTCGATCTTGTGCTCGCGCACCCAGCGGCCAAGGCATTGCATCGCCTCGTCGCCGCTCGCGAGTACGATCGCATAGGCCGCTTCCGGCCCCTCGTTCAGCAGTTTCCAGCGCATCGGACCCTCGTTGGTATCTAGGAATCCCAACGAGGGGCTGCGGCCAATGTTCCGAGATACCCCCTCAGAACATCACGACGCTGCGGATCGCCTCACCGGCTTTGAGGGCAGCAAAGCCAGCATTGATCTCGTCGAGCGCGATACGGCGGGTGATCAGCTCATCGAGCAGCAACTTGCCGTCGAGATAGGCGCGCGCCAGCATCGGAAAATCGCGCGCCGGCCGGGCGCCGCCATAACTCGAGCGCCGAATGCGCTTCTCGGCCATCAGCGAGCCCCAGCGGAACGCGACGTCGGCGTCAACATCGGTCTTGCCGAGCCAAACGACCTCGCCGCCTGGCCGCACGGCTTCCATGGCGAGCGCGAACCCCTTCGGATTACCGGCGGCCTCCAGCACGACATCGGCGCCTCGCCCGGTGGTGCATTGCTTTGTCAGCACGACGGGATCGTCGCGCCGGGCGTCGATGCAGTAGGTGGCGCCGAGCCTCTCGGCCAGCGCGAGTTTCGCCGCATCGAGATCGACGGCGATGATGTCGCCGGCGCCGGCCAGCCGCGCACCCTGCACCGCCGACAACCCAACCGCGCCGCAACCGATCACCATGACCGTGTCGCCGTAGCCGATATGCGCGACGTTCAGCGCGGCGCCGACCCCGGTCATCACGCCACAACCGATCAGGCAGGCACGGTCGAACGGCAAATCCTTCGGCACGGGAATCGCCTGGTGATCCTGCACGATGCAGTATTCGCCGAAGGCGCCGAGAAACATCAGCTGCTTGACCTCGCCGCCCGATTTGAGACGCGCGGTCGGCTCACCGTCGAACCCGACTGCCTTCGGCCCTTCGCGCAGATAGGTTTCGCACAGGATCGGCAGGTCGCGGTCGCAGTAGAAACAGTGGCCGCAATGCGGGTTCCACGACAGGATCACACGGTCGCCGATTGCGACGCCCCGCGCCTCGGGCCCGACCGCCTCGACGATGCCGGCGGCCTCGTGGCCGAGGACGATCGGCATCGGGTAGCGCAGCTGGCCTTCGATGGCTTCGAGATCGGTGTGGCACAGCCCGGCCGCCTTGATCCGCACCAGCACGTCGTGCGCCTTCAGTTCACGGGCGGTGACGGTTTCGGTGACGATCGGCATCTTCGGCGCATGCAACACCGCGGCGCGGTAGTCGAGTGTCATTCCGGCCTCCGCTGCGCCGCGGCGGGGTGCGGCGGCGCGAGGCGGGC
Organism: Allostellaceae bacterium; assembly: GCA_036264235.1. Classification (GTDB taxonomy): domain Bacteria; phylum Pseudomonadota; class Alphaproteobacteria; order ATCC43930; family CGMCC-115725; genus DATARH01. The sequence continues at coordinate 7,625 of DATARH010000172.1, read as the reverse complement.
ATGGCCGGCACCGTACAGATTCTCGCGCAGAGTGCCGGTCTTGTATTCGGTCTTATAGACGCCGCGGCGCTGCAATTCCGGCACGACGAACTCGACGAAATCCGCAAAGCTTTCCTGCGTCACCGCGTAAGCGAGATTAAAGCCGTCGATGCCGGTCTCGGCGATCCAGGACTGCAGCTCGTCGGCGACCTGCGCCGGCGAGCCGACGACCAGCGGCCCGCGGCCGCCGATCGCGACATGCTGGGCCAGTTCCTTCACCGTCCAACGCCGGTTCGGGTCGGCCGAGGTGAAGCTTTCCAGCGCCGAGCGCATCGCCTCGGTCTCGATGTAGCGGAGCTCGTCATCCGGACGGTATTTCGAAAAATCAACGCCCGTCCAGCCGGAGAACAAGGCGAGCGACGCATCGTAATCGGCATAACTTCGGTATTCGTCGTGTTTGGCTCGGGCCTCGGCGTCATTGCGGCCGGTAATCACGGTCATCAAGGTGAAGATGATCAGATCGTCCGGCGCACGGCCATGCGCCACGGCGCGGCGGCGGAGATCGGCGACCTGCGGCGCGACGACCTGTTTGCTCGGGCCGTTGATAAAGACGCATTCGGCATGCGCCGCGGCAAATTCGCGGCCGCGGGTGGAGGCGCCGGCCTGGTACAAGACCGGCGTGCGTTGCGGCGACGGTTCGCAAAGGTGAATTGCGTCGATCCGGTAATAGCGGCCGTCGAATTTAACCCGGTGAATCTTTTCGGGATCGGCAAACACATGCCGCGCGCGGTCGCGCAACACCGCGCCGTCTTCCCAGCTGCCTTCCCACAGCCGGTACACCACCTCCATGTATTCCTCGGCGGCGGCGTAGCGGTCGTCATGGGCGCGTTGCGTCGGCAATCCCATGCCGACGGCGGCGCTGTCGAGATACCCGGTGACGATGTTCCAACCGGCGCGCCCCTTGGTCAGGTGATCGAGCGTCGACATGCGCCGGGCGAATGGATAGGGCGGCTCGTAGGACAGGGTCGCGGTGACGCCGAAACCCAAATGTTCAGTCACCTGCGCCATTGCCGGGATCAGCAGCACCGGGTCGTTGACCGGCACCTGCACCGCGTGGCGCAGCGCCGCGTCCGGCGAGGCGCCATAAACGTCGTAGATGCCGAGAACGTCGGCAAGAAACAGCGCGTCGAACCGGCCGCGTTCCAGGAGCCGAGCGAGATCGGTCCAGTAGGCGAGGTCCTTGTACTCGGTCGAGCGGTCGCGCGGATGCGCCCATAGGCCGGGCGATTGGTGCCCGACGCAATTCATGTCGAACGCGTTGAGCCGGATTTGTTTCATCCCGGCCCGGGTCAGCGGTGCAGGTGGGCGTCGCGGTTTTGGTAGAGCTTGTCGTCGGCGTAGCCCATTGCTTCGGGGCGGCCGCGGCCGAGCATCACCTGGAAGTACACCGGCTCCAGGCTATCGTTGTCGAAGCCGTGGATTACCCCCGGCGGACAGGCGATGCATTCCCACGGCCCGAGCTTGCGAGTCAGTCGGCGACCGCTTTCGTCCTCGATGAAAACGCTGAGATAGCCCTGCAGCACGAAGAAGATCTCCTCGACTTCGTGGGTGTGGGCGGCGTTACCCTGGCCCGGCGGGCAATAAATGATGCTGAGGGTGAAGGCGCGCGGCGGGATGACGCTCGGATCGTCGTGCTTGCCGGAACCGCCGGCACCGATGAAGCGGTGCTGGGCCCGGCGATAACCCTCGATCTTGGCGTCCTCAAACGCCTCCCAATCGGGGACCTTGTCGCGGAACCGGCCGATGTATCGCTCGGCGATCTCCTCGAGCGAGAGGGCGGCGATTTCGGGCGGCATCGGGTGGCGGGCGGCGGCCATTTGCGAACTCCTGTCCGGTGCTCGCCTACGATTAGTGCGCCGCACCGTGCATATAAAGCCCCAAGAAGACGAGCGCGGTGCCCGCCGCCATCATCGCGATCCCGAGCGGCGCTTGGACGGTCCGGGTTCGGCTGAGGTTGATCGCTATCGCCATGACCGCAAACCCGGCCAAGGTGACGATGTTCATACCGAGGAGAATGTCCTTGCTCACGAGCGTACCCCGCCGCCGACCGGCCTCTTTTATCACAGCCGCCACCGAAGGCGCCCCGCTCACGCGCATATTTACGGTTTGCTAAAACTTTTCGGCGTAATCGACGGGTTAGCCGCCAAACGAGCGCGGCGGCGCGGGCGCGGTGCGCTCGGTCTCGCGTAGTACCTTCTTTTTCCGCGCACACGGGGTCGCGCGGAGGTTCGGCCCGATGGGGTAGGATCGGCGTGAAGGGACTAGCCACCGCCAAACTGACGCTGATTGGCGCCATCGCGGCATTCGCGATCTGGGCCTTCCTCGTATCGCTTGAGATCAAGGTCGAGCCGGCCGATGCGTGGCGGCTGAACTGGCTGATTCGTGCAATCGCCGGCGGCATCGTGCTGTGCGGGCTCGGCTTTATCGGAGTTCTGCTGTGGCAGAACCGGCTCCTCGCCCGAACCCACGACCGATTGCGGGCGCTGACCGAGGATTTACGGGCGGCAAAAAACGCGGCCGAAGCGGCGAGCCAGACCAAATCGCAATTCCTCGCCAATATGAGCCACGAACTGCGCACGCCGCTCAACGCGGTGATCGGGTTCAGCCAGATCATCGCCGACGAACTGGTCGGGCCGATCGGCACCCCGGCATATCGAGACTATGCGCGCGATATTCTCGGCAGCGGTCAGCACATGCTCGACCTCGTCAACGACATCCTGACGATGGCAACGCTCGATGCCGGCGCTTATGACGGACTGCTGGCGCCGCTCGACCTGCACGAGACGGTGCTGCGCACGGTGGCGATGTTCCGCGGCAGCAAGCTCGCTTTCGAGCGGGTCATTACGCTCGCACCCGACAAGCCGTGGCCGTGGATTGCGGCGGACCAACGGGCGTTGCGGCAGATGCTCTTGAACCTGCTGTCGAACGCGGCAAAATTCAGCGCACCGCAAACGCCGATCGAGATCGCCTGCCATACCTCGGCCGCCGGCGAGGTGGTCCTAACCATCACAGATCACGGCATCGGCATGACCGCCGAGGAGACCGCGGAGGTGATCCGCCCGTTCCACCAGGTGCACAGCGGATTTGCCCGCAAATACGAGGGCAGCGGTCTCGGGCTCAGCATCGTCGCGGGGCTGATCGCGCATCACCGCGGCCGGCTGGTGATCGACAGCAAGCCCGGCATCGGTTCGGCAATATCGCTGATATTCCCCGAGGCATTGCCCGCGGCCGAAGCAACCCCGGCCCCCCTCGCCGCCCGGGTCGCCTGATTACCCTAGCGCCCGGCAAATCTACAGGTGCGCGCCTGCGTCCCGGCGGTCTTCCGAATGGCCGTAGCTTACGTCACCCCACCGCGGGAGCCATCGCCGGTGCCTGGGTTTCATCCAGCGGCGGCAGGCCGCCGACAATGGCGCGGAGGCGATCGAGATCGTGGATGACCACGACTTGGTTGGCGACCAGAAGCAGTCGCTCCTCGCGCAGCCGGCGCAGTGTGCGGTTGACGTGCACCATCGTCATACCGAGGTGGTCGGCGATCTGCTCCTGGGTCAGCGGCAGGTTGAACGTCGGGCGCGAGATCAGCTCGCGCCGCCGCAGCCGGTCATGGATATCGAGCAGGAAGAGCCCGATACGCTCGCGCGCATCGAGCCGGGTGATCGCAGTCAGGTGCCGGTCCATGCGCCAGCGCGTCTCGGCCATCAGGGCCGCAACCCGAATCGCGACGGCGCGATCGGCCATCATCTCGCGCAGCACCGCCGGCCGCATCGCCCGGTAACCGACCGCATTTGCCGCGACCAGTTCCTGGTTCGCGTTGCCGAATACCAGGTGGTCGAGGCCGCCGATATCGCCAGGCAGCAACAGGTCGAGGATGGCGCGACGGCCGTCCGGCAGGGTTGCCGAACGATAGGCTGCGCCGCGTTGCAGCAGGATGATCGGCCGATCGGCGCCGTTGAAGATCGCCCCTTGCCGGCCGGTGGAATGATAGGGTTGTTCGAGGAAGGCGCGGCGCAGAACACGGTCGCCGGTCAGCAGATCCTCGACGGCCTCCGGAACGGAGGTTGGAAATCTTTGAGTGGGCAGACTTGTCATCGCGCTCCTCACCCAGTCAACGGAGCACGCCAAAGGCGTATGCGTCTAACCAGCCACCCGTTAAGCGGGCGGCGAGGCCCACAACTGAACTTGGTCAAGCCGTGGGTCAACAACATAGTTTAATGCGCAGTGCTGCGCCGTTCCTTGACCGCCGTCAATCCTGCCTTTCAGCTTGTTGTTTGCGTCGACCCCCGCGGCAGGCTGACGAGCCCGGTCGAAAGCGGCACCGCAACCGATGCCAAAACACCATCCTCGGCGAAATCGATCCGGCCTGCGGCATCGAGGTCGATCGGCAGCTCCTCCTCGATCAGTCGCCTGCCGAAACCTTCCCGGTCTTGCCCCGAAGCTTGCGGGCCACCGCTCTCGCGCCACTCGAGAACCAGGCGAGCCTGCGGCGTTCCCGGCTGCTCGATCGCCCAGCCGACCCGGATGGAGCCGTCGGGCGCCGACAGCGCGCCGTGCCTGACGGCGTTGGCCGCCATCTCGTGCAAGGCCATGCCGAGCGCGATCGCCGCTTTCGGCTTTAGCATCACCTCAGGCCCGTCGATCGCGACGCGTGAGCCGGTGCCGCTGGCGAGGTGTCCGATTTCCTCGCCGACGAGGTCCCGCATCGAGATTTCGGCCCATTCGACACGGGTCAGCAGATTGTAGGTGCCGGCGAGATTGCGCAGCCGGTTCATCAACGCTTCCGCTTCCGGAGTTGAGGACGTAGGACGCGGCGGAACGCTCTCGCCGGCGATCCGCAGCACCATCGTCAGCAGCGCTCCCGCTCCCTCGGTCCATTCGCGCTGATGCTTCTCGACTTCGACGATGCGGGTCACGTCGACGAAGCTAATCAGCACGCCACCGTCTTGCGCGGTGTTGTCGGGCAAAATACGCATCAGGTAATGCGCCTTGCCGTCGCGCCGAGCGACCCTCCGCTCGCGGCCCTCGCGACTGCGCTGCACTGCCTCGATCTCGGCGGGCAAATCGACGCCCTCGAGGCCGCTGGCGATATCGGTCAGAGGACGGCCGCGATCGCTGGCAATCAGATTAAAGACTGTTCCAATCGCCGGCGTGAAAGTGCGGATCACCAGGTTGCGGTCGAGAAACACGGTGCCGACCGGCGTACTTTCGAACAGGTTGCGCAAATCGTCATTGGCCTGGTCGAGCTGCTCGAGCTTACTCTGCAGCTCGCTGTTGACCGTGTTCAGCTCCTCGTTGATCGACTGGGTTTCCTCCCGCGAGGTCTCCAATTCCTCGTTGGTCGATTGCAATTCCTCATTGGTCGAGAGCAGCTCCTCATTGGCCGATTTCAGCTCCTCGAGCGCGGTCTCGTATTCCTCGATCGTCGATTGCAGCCGCTCGCGAGTGTCGCGCAATTCATGCTCGAGGTGCTCGACATCCCCGCGCGTCTGAACCGCGGCCCCGGGCGCGTGCGGCTCCGTCTCACGCGGCGCGCGGACATCGTTGAAGACGACGAGAAAGAGCGTGTGGCCATTCCGATCGGGGAGCGGCTCGACCGTCAGATCGATCACCTCGTCGCCGTCGTCGGTTTCGACCCTGACGCGTTTGCGAACGACCGGCCGGCCCGTCTCGATGGCCTCGCTCAGCGCGGCGCGCAAGTCGGGCCGCAGGCCGCGCCGGGCGATGGCGACAAGCTGCCGGGTCGGCGCCCCCGGCCCATGTTCGAGATAGCTCCCGGTGCGCGCCGAATAATGAATGACGTCGCCGTCACTGTTGACGATCACATGTGCCGGGGCGAAACGCTCGAGGACCCGCCGCTCGACTGACTGCCGCAACGCCTGGCCGTCACCGCGGTGAGCGAAGGACGGCTGCAACGGGCGCGGCCGGCGCACACCCGGCAAGGCTAGTGAAAACGTTCCGGCTTTCGGGACGTCGTCGCGTCGCTGAAAGATTCGCTGCTTCTGGTCCAGCGGAGCGAAGTATTCGCCGTGCTGGCTCAGATTTTCGGAGGTGCCGAGAAGCAGGTAGCCGCCCGGCCGCAGCGCGTAGTGAAACATCGGGATGAGGCGCGCCTGCAGGTCCGCGTCGAGATAGATCATCAGGTTGCGGCACGAGATCAGGTCGATGCGTGAATATGGCGGGTCGCGGATCACGCTGTGCGTCGAAAAAATGCAGATTTCCCGCACTTCCCGCGCAAGCGTATAGGTGCCGGTCGGATCCGCGGTGAAGTACCGGGCGATCAGCTCGTCCGGCACGTTCCGCACCAACGCCGCCGGATAGTGGGCAGCACGGGCGACGGCGATCGCCGCCTCGTCGATGTCGGTCGCAAAGCACTGCACCTCGACCCGTTGCTTCCTCTTCGCCACGTGCTCGAGCAGCAGGATCGCGATCGAATAGACCTCCTCACCGGTGGCGCAGCCAGGCACCCAGACGCGCACGCCCTCGCCGGCGCGCTTTCCCTCGAACAGGTGCGGCACGACCTTTTCGATGAGCGCATCGAATGCCTCCCGGTCCCGCAAAAAGGCGGTGACGCCGATCAGCAGGTCGCGGAACAGCGCCAGCACCTCGACGCGGTCCTGGCGCAACCGCGCGACATATTCGTCAATGTCGGGCAATTGGAGCACCTGCATGCGGCGCTCGATCCGCCGCAACATCGTGCGCTCCTTGTAGCCGGCAAAATCATGCCCGAGCTGATCGACCAGTATCTGGCAAATCGCGCGCCGCGAGCGCTCGATGCGGTCCCGGCGGGCGCGCGGCTGACCCTCGGTTTCGAGGCGACCGAGGCCCTCGGCGTATTCGAGGAGCTTCGCTCCCATCGCCTCGACCGGGAGTTCCAGATCGATCGCACCCGCGGCGATCGCGCTTTCCGGCATCTCCGGATGGCTCGGTGCCTTGTGATCGGATTTCTGGGCGATCGTCAGCCCACCCTTCTCCTTGATTGCCTTGGCACCAAGAGTGCCGTCATGGCCGAGCCCGGACAGGATCACCGCGATCGCGTTCTCCTCGGCATCTTCGGCAAGCGAGGACAGGAACACGTCGATCGTGTGCCGTTCGCGCGACACATCGGAGCGGCGGCGCAGGCGCAGCTTGCGTCGAGACACCGTCAATACCGCATCGACGCCGAGCACGTAGACATGACCGGGATCGATCGGGTCGCCGTTGCGCGCAACGACGACCGGCATCGCGGTGCAGCGCTGAAGGATTTCTGACAGCACGCTCTCGTGCCGCTCGCCCAGATGCATGACCACGACGAATGCCAGCCCGGAATCCGGCGGCATCGCGCGGAAGAAAGATTGCAGCGCCTCGACGCCTCCCGCCGAAGCACCGATGCCGACAGTCAGCGGACCGTTGTTTCGGGCCAAAAGGCATTCCCTCGGCAAAGAGCCAAAATTTTTCTGCCGCTTCCGTCCAAATTGTGGCGGCAGCCGGAGGGTTGCAAGGGAGTCAGCAACTCTGCCCGCGCGCAGTTTTGCTGGAGTCAACTCATGTTAACGCCGCCCCCCGCCGGCGCGTGTTAAGAGTCCTTCCAAAGCGCATTTGCGCCCAATTTTGGG
>DATARH010000141.1:0-28550 GCA_036264235.1 Allostellaceae bacterium | reverse complement strand
GTCGCGCGCGCTTTCCTGCAAAACCACGAAGGCGCGCGGCTTGATCAGCCCGTCCGAGTCCGGCTGGCCGACCACGGCGGCTTCGAGCACCGCGGTGTGCCCGATCAGCGCCTCCTCGACCTCGAACGGCGACACCCAGATGCCGCCGACCTTCAGCATGTCGTCGCTGCGGCCGCAGTACCGGTAATACCCGTCGGCGTCGCGGATATAGGTGTCGCCGGTGTGGGTCCACTCGCCTCGGAAGGTGCGGCGCGACTTCTCGCGCTGGTTCCAGTAGCCCTCGGCGGCGCTGGCGCCGCGCACGACCAGTTCGCCGGCCTCGTTGCCGCCGGTCTCGTTGCCCGCTTCGTCGACGATCTTGACCTCGTATCCCGGCACCGGCTTGCCGGTGGTGCCGTAGCGGATGTTGTCGGGCGAGTTCGACAGGAAAATGTGCAGCATCTCGGTCGAGCCGATGCCGTCGAGAATGTCGATGCCGACCTTGTCGCGCCAGCGCTGTCCGACATGCTCCGGCAAGGGCTCGCCGGCCGAGATGCAGCGCCGCAGCCGGTCGGAGCCGGCCCCCGGCCCAAGCGCCGGATCGGCGAGCAGCGCGGCGTAAAGGGTTGGCACCCCCGCGAACATCGTCGGGCGGAAGTGCCGCAGCGTGTCGAGCACGATGTCGGGCGTCGGTCGCGGCGGCAACAGCACCGAGCCGGCGCCGACCGCCATCGGAAACGTCATCGAATTGCCGAGCCCATAGGCGAAGAACAGCTTGGCGACCGAGAACATTAGATCGTCCGGCTCGATCTGCAGTACCTGCGCGCCGTAGGTGTCAGCCGTCGCCTTCAGGCTGGCGTGCAGATGGCGCGCCCCTTTCGGGGCGCCGGTCGAACCCGACGAGTAGAGCCAGAACGCGACCTCGTCGGGCGAGCAGGGAACCGGCTCCGCCAGCGCCCGGCCCGGCAGGAGAAGCGACGAAAAGGTGGCGACGCCCGGCTCGGGTTCGGGCTTGTCGGTCTCGCCGTCCGGCGAGCTGACGATGATCTGGCGCAGATCGCCAAGAGTGCCGAGAGCGTCGGCCAGCGACGACAGCAGCGGCGCCGAGATCACCAGCGCGGCGGCGCGGCTGTCTTCGAGGATGTAGGCGATCGTGTCCGGCGGCAGCAGCGTATTGATCGGCACCGGGATCATCCCGGCGCGCAGCGCCCCCCAGAAGGCGATCGGGAAATCGATCGTGTCGAGCAGGAGCAGCACGATGCGCTGCTCGCGCCGGATGCCTGCCGCCTGCAAGGCGGCGGCGAAGCGGCAGGAGGCCTCGTGCAGCTGCGCGTAGCTCAGGCTGCGCCACGGATCGGTGAAGACGACCCGGTCGCCGCGCCCCTCGCGCAGGTGCCGGTCGATAAAGTAATCGGCCGCATTGCCATTCGGCCCGCTCATGGTTCCTCCCTGCGCTGAACGCCGCGCACTGTCTGTTATTCTGCCATAGGCAAGCCGACAGAGAGCGGCCGATGTTCGAACTGACGTTTCTAGGCACCGCCGCGAGCACGCCGTCGCCGGAACGCGGCCTCCCCGCCCTGCTGGTCACGGCCGGCGGGGCGCGGTTTCTGATCGATTGCGGCGAGGGCACACAACGCCAGATGCTGCGCGCCGGCGTCGGCTTTCGGCGGTTGCGCCATGTCCTGTTGACGCATGCGCATCTCGACCATGTGCTCGGCCTCGGCGGGCTGATCGCGACCTTGGCGCTGCTGCAGACCAACGCCGAGATGACGATCGGCGGCAGCGGCGAAACAATCGGCTTTGTCGAGCGCTACCTCGCCTCATTGTGGGGCGAGGGGCGGGCGCCGATTTCGGTGTCGCTGGCGCCGCTGTCGCCGGATGCCGTGTTTGAGCAGGGTGAGCTGCGCCTTTCGTGCTTTCCGGTGCGTCATCGCGGGACGCAGAGCCTTGGGTTCCGCTTCGACACCGCCCCGCGCCGTCATCTCGATGGCGACAAGCTGGTGGCGCTCGGCGTGCCCGATGGCCCGTCGCGGGGCAGGCTCGCGGCCGGCGAGCCGGTCGTGCTCGATGACGGCCGCCGCATCGAACCGGAGCAGGTGCTCGGGCCGCTGGCGCCGGGTGCAAGCCTCGCCGTCGTCGGCGACGCCGAGGAGGTCAGGACGCTGGTCGAGCCGGTCCGCGGCGCCGACGCGCTCGTCATCGAGGCAACATTTCTCGAAACCGACGCGACCCTGGCCCATCAGCGAGGCCATCTGACCGCCGCCGATGCCGGCTGGCTTGCCGCCGAAGCCGGGGTCGGCGCGCTGTACCTGACCCACATCTCCGGGCGCTACGAGCCGGCGGCGATCGCCGCCGAGGCGGCACGGCATTTCGCTGCGGTTCGCGTCGTCGGCGATTTCGACCGGGTGACGGTTCAGGCCTGTGCGGCGGCGGTGCGGCGGCCCAGTTCCTCGATATGATAGACCCGAGCGCGGCAAGGGGGCCGAGAGCTACGCCACCAGCGGCGCCAAGCTCGTCTCGTCAGTCGGGCTGCGGCTCTCTGCCGGTTTGTCGGGCGATCTCGCTTTCCAGCGCTTCGGCCCGCCGCTCGAACTCCTCGACCCACATCGCGAGTTGCCGCCTCGCGGCATCAGTCCGCGCGTCCAGCATCAATTCGGAGCAACGGCGCGCGAAGTCGCGGAGGAATGCTGCTTCCATCGACCTTTAGGCTCCTACCCCAACGAGAGCGTAAAGGTGCACGCGGCAACAAAGTTAACGGTGACCCTTATAGGGTCAGATTATTGTCGGAGCAACCCCGCCGAATACCGTTACAACCGGGGGAATAATTATGGTCTACCTGTCGTTCTTTTGCCGGTCACTTTCCCCTGACCAAAAAATCATTTCAAATCACCCGGCCTTGAGCCGGCGCGCCGCCTCGACCGCAAAATAAGTCAGCACCCCGTCGGCGCCCGCCCGCTTGAAGCACAGCAGCGACTCCATCATGGCCCGCTCGCCGTCGAGCCAGCCGCGCTCGGCGGCCGCCCGGATCATCGAGTATTCGCCGCTGACCTGATAGACAAACGTCGGCACCCGGAAGGCCTCCTTCACCCGCCGCACGACATCGAGATAGGGCAGGCCCGGCTTTACCATCACCATGTCGGCACCTTCCTGCAGGTCGAGCGCGACCTCGCGCACCGCCTCGTCGCCATTGGCCGGGTCCATCTGATAGGTCCGCTTGTCGGCGCTGCCGAGCGCCGTCTTCGAGCCGATCGCATCGCGGAACGGCGCGAAGAAACAGGAGGCATATTTCGCCGCGTAGGACATGATCCGCACCCGGTCGAACCCGGCCTCGTCGAGCGCCCGGCGCACCGCCCCGACCCGCCCGTCCATCATGTCCGAGGGTGCGATCACGTCACAGCCGGCCTCGGCTTGGACGATCGCCTGCCGCGCCAAGATCGCGACGGTCTCGTCATTGGCGACATAGCCGTCGCGGATCACCCCGTCATGACCGTGCGAGGTGAACGGGTCGAGCGCGACGTCGCACAACACGCCGAGATCGGGCACCGCCTGTTTCAGCGCCCGCACCGCGCGGCAGACCAGATTGTCCGGGTTGACCGCCTCGCTGCCATCCTCGTCCTTTCGGGCAGGATCGACCGCCGGAAACACCGCGATCGTCGGGATGCCGAGCGAGGCGGCCTCGCCGGCGGCGTCGACCAGCGCCGGGATCGACAGCCGGTCGGCGCCTGGCATCGACGGGATCGGCGCTCGGCCACTCGGCGCGTCATGCACGAAGACCGGCCAGATCAGATCGCCGGCACCGAGCACGTTTTCGGCGACGAGCTTGCGTGACCACGCATCGCGTCGGTTTCGGCGCGGCCGCGTCGTCGGATAAGGGGCGAGGGGCGGCAGGTAGGAAGCGCTCACTGGAAGGGTCCAATTCTTTACGGCGGCCTCGGCCGCGGATCGCCGGAAGATACGGCGCGCCACCACGCCTTACAACGTGACGCCGCCAGCCCGGGATCAGGCGCGGCTTGCCGCGGACTTGCCGTCGGTTTTTAATGTTTGTTGGTTAGAGAGTAGTGCCTGCGAATGCCTGTCCATCCCCCGGGAGGGCGTAAATGGCACGTTCATCCTTATCAAGCACACCCGTTACAGGGTTGACCGACCTTGTCCGGCGGGTGGAAGCCTGCGGAAATGGCGATATGGCCGCCTCGATCCTTCGGCTCGACGACGGCCGGTTATATCTCGAAGCGGCCCCCGGCCTGCCGGTAGCGTATCGCGAAGCGATCGACGGGTTCGAAGTCGGGCCGAACACCGGGTCGTGCGGGACGGCAGCGCATCGCGGCCATCCGATCTATGTGCCGGACATCGCGAACGACATTTTATGGGCAGGTTGCCCCGACCTGAGGGATATAGCTCTCGATGCCGGGTTCAACGCTTGCTGGTCGGTGCCGATCGTCGATGCGCACCGGCGCGTACTCGGCACCTTCGCGATTTATCACCAGGAGCCGCGCGGTCCCACGGCAGCCGAGCGCAGGGCGATTGCGGAGGCGGCAGAAGCGGCGTCCAAGCTGCTGGCCCAGCCCGCTCTCGCAGCCTGAAGGCGCGGCGACGCCGCAAGCCCACGCATTGAGCGTCCGCGAGTCCTGCCCTATTGGCAGATGTACACCGGCTGTCTGGTGATGTCGGTGCTCCATGCCCCGGTTCTGCCGGGTGGACAGGTCGCGCCGGCGGGCGGCGGAGCTGCTGCGACCGCAACCGCCAGTGGAGCCGGTGCAACCTCAATCGGCGGCAGCGGGGCCGGCGCCGCTGTCGCAACCGGCAACGGCTGAGGAATGGGCTCAGCCGCAATCGGAGCCGGCGGTGGAAATGGTGCGGCTGCAACTGGCAGCGGCGGAAGAGCCGGCGCAGGCGAAACCGGGCCTGGCGTTGGGCCCGAGCTGGCCTCGGCCTGCGGCTGTGCCGGAGAGGGAACCGAGGCCGCCGAGCCGGTCGGCGCGTGCGGCGCCGGTTCGTCAAGCGGGATAGGCTCGGATGCGCGCGACGCGACCACAATCGGTGCCGTTGCTTCCTTCGGGCCCGGGATCAGCAGATGCTGGCCGATTTTGAGCTTGTACGGGGACGTCAGATGATTGGCCGCGATGATCGCTGACGCCGGCACCCGATACTTGGCGGCAATTCGGCTGATCGACCGACCTTCCTCGATGACAATCTGTCGGCCTTCGCGCGCCGCGACCGGGGCCGGCCCGCTCGAGCCTGGGATGACTAACGTTTGGCCGGTTTTGATCTTGTAGGGGGGGACCAGATGATTGGCGGCGATGATCGCCGCCTTGGTCACCCGATACTTGGCGGCAACTCGACTGACCGACTGACCTTCCTCGACGACAATCTGCTGGGGTTTGGCGCCCGCGGCCGAACTCGGCGCCTCTGCCAGAGCGGTTGGTGCCGTGTCGCTCGAAACCGCCGGGGCGGGCGCCTGCGCCTCACAAGCAGCGACAAACACAGCACATAGAACAGCTACCTTGGTGCTCAACATGCGGCGTAGCATCAATGTGCCTCCCCCAAAGCGATGTCAGTCTCGGGCGCTCTGGCCCGGGGAGGCAAGTCGTTGCGCGCGAGGCCGCGATGGGCAGGCGCAGCCTGGACAAAATGGGTCTTCCTAAGGCGCAGCGCCTCGTCGCCGCCGAACCGCGCGCGAATCGGCTTTGGTGAATCGGCTTTGGTATTTCCTAATCCAGCGGGTAGTCGTACCGGATAAAACCGTTGAAGCGGGCGATCCGGTCGTAGAGCTGCCGCCCCGGCAGGTTGTCCTGCTTGGTCGTCCAGTACAGGCGAAAGCAGCCGCGCTCGCGCGCCGCAGCCGCCACCCGCTCGATCAATGCCCGGCCGCATCCCTGTCCACGCACGGATGCATCGACAAACAGATCGCCCAGATAACAAACGTCGCGCTCGTGCCAGGCATGAGGGTGGAACAGGTAATGCGCGATGCCGACCAGCGGCGCCTCCGGCTCGCCGAGCCGCGCGCCGAAGCCGCGGATCGCGCCGTCCGGCGCCAACAACCGCCGCCAGGTATGGTCGTAGCGCTCGGCCGGCAATTCGGTCTCGTAGAAATCGAGATAGCCGCGCCACAACTCACGCCAGCGCGTCTCGTCGGCAGTCCGCAATTCGGTGATTACGAGCGGCGGCAAAGACTGCATGATGGTGCCTCCTATATGACCAACCATAACCGAGGAACCGCGACAGGAGGGGCGATGCTGCTGTTCCGGCAACTGTTCGACCCGCAATCCTCGACCTACACCTACCTCCTGGCCGAAGGCCGCGGCGGCAAGGCGGTGCTGATCGACCCGGTGTTTGAGCAGGCGCGGCGCGACGCGGCGTTGATCGACGAGCTTGGCCTTCGCCTCCTCGCCACGATCGAGACCCATGTCCATGCCGACCATGTGACCGGCGCGTGGCTCCTGAAGCGCCGCTTCGGCAGCCAGATCATGCTGTCGGCGGCGAGCGGTGCCGTCGGTGCCGACCGTTACCTCTCACAGGACGACGTGATCGCCTTCGGCGACCGTCGCCTCCTGGTGCGCGCCACCCCTGGCCATACTGATGGCTGCCTGACCCTCGTCCTCGACGACCGCAGCATCGCCTTCACCGGCGACTGCCTGATGATCCGCGGCAGCGGCCGTACCGATTTCCAGCAGGGCGACCCGGCGGCGATGTACCGCTCGGTCCACGACCAGATTTTCAGCCTGCCCGACGATTGCCTCCTCTATCCCGCGCATGACTATCGCGGCCTGACCGTAACCAGCGTTGCCGAGGAACGCCGCTTCAATCCGCGGCTCGGCGGCGAGATCGCGCTCGGTGACTTCACCGGCTACATGAAGAATTTGCGGCTAAGCCACCCGAAACTGCTCGATGTCGCGGTGCCCGCCAACCTGCGCTGCGGCCGGCCCGAGAACGAGGTCGGGCTGGCCGCCGACCCGGCCATCACGGAGCCAAGCTGGGCGCCGCTGCGCTATAGCTTCGCCGGGGTCTGGGAGATCGACCCGCACGGGCTCGAGGAACACGCGGAACAGGTCCAGATCCTCGATGTCCGCGAGCCCGACGAGTTCACCGGTCCGCTCGGACACATCAAGGACGCGATCCTCATCCCGCTCGGCGAATTGTCCGACCGCGCCGGCGAATTGTCGAAGGACCGGCCGCTGGTCGCCGTGTGCCGCGCCGGCGGTCGCTCGGCGCAGGCAATTAACCTGCTGCAGCAGGCCGGGTTCTCGAATGTCGCGAATTTGACCGGGGGAATGTTGCGCTGGCGCGCCGAGGGGCACGCCGTCGAGGGTGGCAAGGTTTGACGGCGGCACCGCGGGGCCGCCGTTGATCGGTTGGCCCCTTGTCGTTCAGTGAAACGAGTCGCCGACGTGATTGAGGCCGAGGCCGATCATCGCGATGACCCCGCCACCGAGCAGCATGACGAACAAGACGCCGCGCATGCTGGGCGATACCGGTAGCAGGACGCCGGAGAGCAAAAGGGCGGCGAAGGTGATACAGATTTGCTTAATGCTCATGGCGAGTTCGCCTGGGTTAGGTTAACGCCACTCAAGCAAAGATCGCTGAATCCGGCCAGATCTATCGCTTCTGAGTTTAACCGTATCCGTCGCAAATTTGTTTTGGTTTACGAAAGATTACCGCATCACTCGGCCGGGTGGGTGCCGCCGGCCGGGTGGCTGCGATCGGCGGCGCTGAGCGGGATCACCTCGGCCGCTTGCAGCAACAGATCGCGGTCGCCGCGGACCTGCCGCGTCCCGGTCTCGACCGGACGCAACGCCGGCAGCGCCTCCTGGGTGCCCTCGACCTCAAGCTCGTTGAAGCGGCGGGCCTGCGGCATCACCGATTGCTCGAGGCTGCCGACGAGATCGTTGTAGCGCCGCACTGCCCCTTCGAGGCCGCGGCCGACATCGACGACATGGCCGCCCATCGTGGCCAGCCGGCGGTAAAGGTTGCGGCCGAGCTCGGCGACCTTGCGGGCATTGTCGGCGACCTTTTCTTGCCGCCAGCCGAAGGCGATCGCCTTGGCGAGCGCGATCAGCGTCGTCGGGGTCACGATTAGCACCCGCTCGGCAACGGCGTCCTCGAACAGTTGCGGGTCGCGCTCGATCGCCGCGGCGAAGAAATTCTCGCCGGGGATGAACATCACGACGAAATCGGGGGTGAAGGGCAGCGCCTCCCAATACGCCTTGCCGGCGAGCTGCTTCATGTGCGTGCGCAGTTGCCGCGCGTGCCGGTCGAGATGTGCGTCGCGGGCCTCGCCGTCGCCGGCCTCGACGGCGTCGAGATAAGCCGCCATCGAGGTCTTGGCGTCGACGACGATGCGGCGGTCGCCGGGCAATCGGATGATGATATCGGGACGCAGCCGGCCGTCGTCGCCGGCAATCGTCTGCTCCGGGTCGAAATCGATGTAGGCGGTCATGCCCGACAGCTCCATCACGTTGTGGAGCTGCTGCTCGCCCCAGCGGCCGCGGGTCTTCGGCGCCGCTTGCAGTGCCGTGACGAGCTTGCGCGTCTCCTTGCTGGTGTCGGTTTGGGCCCGGACGACCTCCTGCAGATGCGCGACCAAGCCGCCATAGGCGGCCTCGCGCGCCTTTTCGATCTCGCCGAGACCCTTGCGGTATTCCTCCAGGCTTTGCTGGATCGGCATGACCAGCGCCTCGATCGCCTTCTGCCGCTGCTCCATGCTGTCCGTCGCGGTCTGTTTGTGCCGGGCGAACACCTGCTCGGCCAGCGTCAGGAATGATTGCTGATTGCCCTTCAGCGCGTCGGCGGCGAGGGCCTGCATCTTGGTTTCGATCTCGCCGCGCAGCGCCGTCAACTCGCCGATCTTCTGCTGCTGCGCGCCGCGCTCGGCCGCCAGAGTCGCGGTGGTCGAGGCGTGCGCGATCCTCTCATCCTGCAGCGCCGCCGCGGCGCGGCCGGCGCGCTCGCGCTCCCCGGCCAACCGGCGGCTCTGAGCCAACCACGCAGCAACCGCGCCAATGCCGATCCCGACCAGCAGCACCAGCCCAGCAACATACGCTTCCATCCCTCGACCCCCGACCAATGGGTGTTTTGCGCCGGCACTATACCAGATTTTGTGGCAAGCGGCAGTGGCGTCCGGGAGCTTGCGCGGTCAACCGCTTTGCCCCACCTTGCCGCACCGCGGGGCGGCGAACCGGAGGCGGCTGTGGTTGAAGCACATGAAATCGCCGAGAAGATCCAGGGGGAGCACGAGCACGAGCACGCCAGGCACAGCGACCGTGCCCGGGAGTGGCTGCGGCGCGCTACCGGCATTTATCTCGGCATCGTGGCGATGCTGTTGGCGATCTCGACCCTGGGCGGCGCCGAGGCAACCAAAACGATGCTGAACGCCAACATCCACGCCACCGACACCTATGCCTTCTACCAGGCGAAATACCAGCGGCAGACAATGTTGGAGCTGTCCGCGGCGCAATTGGAATTATTGGCCGGCGGAACGGCGCTCTCAGGCGAGGGCGCGGGCAAGGCGGCGGCGTTGATCAAACGCTACCACGACACCGCGACCCGCTATGAGAGCGATCCCTCGGCCGGCAACGGCAAGAAGGAGCTGCTGGAGAAGGCAAAGGATTGGGAGGCGATACGCGACCACGCCGAGGAGCAGATCCCGAATTTCGAATATGGCGAGGCGATGTACCAGATCGCGATCGTCCTCGGGTCGGTCGCGATCATCGCCAGCTCGCCCTGGATCTTGGGGTTTAGCGGCGTGCTGGCGGTGCTCGGTACGCTGCTGACAATCAACGGCTATTTTCTGCTGGTGCCGCTCGCCGCGCACTGAACATCAACTGTCGCGAACTCCGCCATCAATTCGTTGAACCGGTCGACGGCCTCGAACTGGACCCAGTGACCGGCGCCGGGCACCACGGCGAAGCGCGCGCCGGGCTGGATGCCGCGCAGGAGCTGCGCCCGCTGTTCGAGATGTGGGTAGGCCGTCGCGTCGCGCTCGCCCCAGATGCCGTCGAGCCGCGCCTTGACCCGCGGCAGCGCCTCGATCAGCGCGCCGGAACGCGAGAAGCGGCGGCTGCGCATCCGGGCCCGGGCATGGTTGGTCTTCTGCAGATAGAGCGCCAGCTCGTCGATCTTGGCGGGGTCGTGGATCATCAGCTGGTTGAGGTTGTAGCGGTGGGTGGCGAATTCCTCCTCCTCGCTTGCCCCGGCCGGCACCCGCTCCAGCGGCGTCGGCGAGCGCTCGAGCCCGAGCCCGTTCGACCCGACTACGGTAAATCCACGTAACCGGTCGCCGAGCTGCGCCGCGACGCTGCCGCCGATCACGCCGCCGAATGAGAAGCCGGCCATATGCGGCGCCTCACCCTGCGGCAACACCCGCTCCAGCCCTTCGACGACGATCGCGGCGAGCCCGTCGGCGGTCCACGGCTCGGGCGGCGTCGCCGATTCGCCGAGCCCCGGCAGGTCCGGCGCGATCACCGTGAAGCGGCGCGACAGCGGCAGGACGTTCCGGATCCAGTGCATCCACGAGCCGTAGCCGCCATGCAGCAGCACCAGCGGCGGGCCGCCGCCCCACACGCGCCACACCAGCGCGCCGTCGCCGCACGGCGTCTCGATGCGCTCGGCCTCCGCCGCAATCCCCTCGACCAGGGCAACCGTCGCCTCGCTGATCACGCCCACCGCACGCCTCACGAACATTCGGCTGGTTCCGCTGATAGCCGGTTTGGCGCCGTACCGGCAAGCGCTGCCGGCGCATAGGGCCCTGTCCGGTCTCTTCCGTTTGCGACGGGCGACCTCATATTAACGTTCGGATTGCGCAGGGGCCGTCATGGCCCTGCGCTCCCAGGTGAGAACCGAAATGCCGACCCGTCAACTCGAAGCCAGGATGTGGGCCCAGGCCGTTGCCGCGATGGAACGCGCCGAGCGCCTGCATCGTCAGTTTTTTCATCATGGCAGCCCGCATTGGCAGGCGCCGATCGACATATTCGAAACCGATCGGGGCCTGATCATTCTGGTGGCGCTTCCGGGGGTCGAGCAGGACGACATCACGGTCACCTTGAACGCCGGCATTCTGATCGTGCGCGGGCAGCGTCCGATGCCCGGCGAATTGCAGAAGGCCCGGATTCTCAGAATGGAAATCCCGTACGGACATTTCGAGCGCCGGATCGAATTGCCGGCCGAGCCGTTCGAAATCTCCGGCCGACACTTAGCAAATGGCTGTCTGATGCTGCGCTTGGACAGGCGGCAGCAGGCAGGCCGAGGATAGATAGATGGAATCGAACCAGACCGAACTGCGCACGGCCGATAGCGGCCTGCCGCCGACCCAAACCGCCGCCGCGCCTGCGGGGCCCCCGATGATCGAGAATCTGCCGGAGGACGCGCTGATCCTGATCTCGACGCGCAACCTCGTGCTGTTCCCCGGCACGGTGCTGCCGTTGACGATGGGCCGGCAGCGTTCGGTCACCGCGGCGCAGACCGCGATCCGCCTCAACCGGCCGGTCGGACTCGTGCTGCAGCGCGACCCGACGCTCGACGACCCGATGCCGGTCGATCTGCACCGCGTCGGCACCGAGGCCAATCTGCTGCGCTATGTCACCAGCCCCGACGGCAGCCACCACGTGATCTGCCAGGGCGAGCGGCGCTTCCGCATTACCGAATTCCTCGACGGCTATCCGTTTTTGGTGGCTCGCGTCGAGCGCCTCGCCGAGCCCGAGGAGGCGAGCACGGAGGTCGATGCGCGCCTGTTGAACCTGCGCAACCAGGCACTGGAAGTGTTGCAACTGCTGCCGCAGACGCCGGGTGAATTGGTCAACGCCGTGCAGAATGTCACCTCGGCGCCGGCGCTGGCCGATCTGATCGCCAGCTTCATGGACATCACGCCGCAGGAAAAACAGGAGATCCTGGAGACGATCGCGATCGAGCGGCGGCTCGAGCGGGTGTCGCAGATGCTCGAATACCGGCTCGAAGTGCTGCGGCTGTCGCGCCAAATCAGCGACCGCACCAAGGAATCGATGGACGAGCGCCAGCGCGAATTCCTGCTACGCGAGCAGATGAAGACGATCCAGAAGGAATTGGGCGAGGGCGACGACGCCAAGGCGCAGGAGATCGCCGAGCTGCGCAAGAAGATCGAAGACGCCAAGATGCCCGAGGAGGTCGAGACCCACGCCAAGAAGGAGCTGGGCCGCCTCGAACGCATGCCCGAGGCGTCGGGCGAGTATTCGATGGCCCGCACCTATCTCGAATGGCTGGCGGAGCTGCCGTGGTCGATCGAATCGGCCACCGGTGTCGATGTCGCCGAGGCGCGACGCATCCTCGACGAGGATCATTACGGTCTGCGCAAGATCAAGCGCCGCATCCTCGAATACCTCGCCATTCAGAAGCTGAACCCCGGCGGCCGCAGCCCGATTCTGTGCTTCGTCGGGCCGCCGGGCGTCGGCAAGACCTCATTGGGCCAGAGCATCGCCCGCGCCACCGGGCGCAAATTCGTCCGCGTCAGCCTCGGCGGCACCCACGACGAGGCCGAGATCCGCGGCCATCGCCGCACCTATATCGGCGCCTTGCCGGGCAACATCCTGCAGGGCATTCGCCGCGCCGGCACCCGCGACTGCGTGATGATGCTCGACGAGATCGACAAGCTCGGCGCCGGCGGCTTTCACGGCGACCCGGCCTCGGCCCTCCTCGAAGTCCTCGACCCGGAGCAGAACTCGACCTTCCGCGACAATTATCTCGGCGTGCCGTTCGACCTGTCGCATGTGATGTTCATCACCACCGCGAACGTGCTCGACAGCATCCCGGGACCGCTGCGCGACCGCATGGAAGTGATCGATCTGCCGGGTTACACCGAGGACGAGAAGTTCGAGATCGCCAAGCGCTACCTGATCGGCCGCCAGTTGAAGGCGAACGGGCTGAAGCTGGAGCAGGTCGAGATCGAGGATGACGCGCTGCGTGCCGTCATTCGCGACTACACCCGCGAGGCCGGCGTCCGCAATCTCGAGCGCGAGATCGGCTCGGTGCTGCGCAGCGCCGCAATGAAGATCGCCGAGGGCAGCGCGACGCATGTCCGCATCACACCCGACGATCTGCACGACATTCTCGGCCCGCGCCGCTTCGAGGGCGAGGTGTCGATGCGCACCAGCGTTCCCGGCGTTGCCACCGGCCTCGCCTGGACGCCGGTCGGCGGTGACATTCTGTTCATCGAGGCGGCGCGCAATCCCGGCAAGGGCGGGCTGATCCTCACCGGGCAGCTCGGCGAGGTGATGCGCGAAAGCGCCCAGGCGGCGCTGTCATTGGTCAAGGGCCGCGCCGGCAGCCTCGGCATCGATCAGAAGCTGTTCGAAACCAGCGACATCCACATCCATGTGCCGGCCGGCGCGATCCCGAAGGACGGGCCCTCGGCCGGCGTCGCGATGTACACTGCGCTGGTGTCGCTGTTGACCCAGCGCACCGTCCGCAGCGACACCGCGATGACCGGCGAGATCAGCCTGCGCGGCTTGGTGCTGCCGGTTGGCGGCATCAAGGAAAAAGTCGTTGCCGCCGCCCGTGCCGGGCTCAAAGCGGTGATCCTGCCGGCCCGCAACCGCAAGGATTACGAGGAGATTCCGGAGGCGGCGCGCAACGCACTCAGCTTCACCTGGGCCGAAAAGGTCGAGGACGTGATCGAAAACGCCCTCGACCCTCAGGCTCCGGCCCCGGGCGAGGCGCTGCAGCCCGCCGCCGCGTAACCCGCGTCCGGCGACGTTATAGGGAGCGGTACCCCCGAAGGGCTCAGCCGGAGGCGGCGCCGCCGGGGGTCACCGCGCCGAGGAAATTCTTGAAGAACTCGTCCGACATCTTGCGGGCGGTGGCGTCGATCAGGCGCGAGCCGATCTGCGCCAGCTTGCCGCCGACCTGCGCCTGGACGCCGTAGCGCAGCACGGTCTCGGCGCCATCCTCCTCCAGCGACACCTTGGCGCTGCCCTTGGCGAAGCCGGCGACGCCGCCGGTGCCCTCGCCGGTGATCGTATAGCCGGCCGGCGGGTCGAGGTCGGTCAGCGTGACCTTGCCGTTGAAGGTCGCCTTGACCGGCCCGACCCTGGCGACGACGCGGGCGGCGAATTCGTTGTCCGCCGTCTTGTCGACGCTCTGCGCGCCGGGGATGCAGGCCTTCAGCGTTTCCGGGTCGTTGAGCCTTTCCCAGACCGCCTGCCGCGGCGCCGGGATGCGCATCTCGCCATGCATTTCCATGGGTTTTCCTCTTTGGGACCGCGCGTCAGTCGGGAATGACCGCGATCGCGTTGATCTCGATCAGGTAGTCGGGGTGGGTCATCTTGACGATTTCGACCATCGTCGAGGCCGGCAGCGGCTCGCGGAAATACTCGCGGCGCACCTTATGGATCGCGTCGAACTGCTCCATGTTGCGGATATAGACATCGACCCGGCAGATATCGTCCATCGTGCCGCCGGCGCCCTCGACCGCAGCCTTGAGGTTCTCGCAGACTTGCCGCGTCTGGGCCTCGATGTCGCCGATTCCAGCGATCGTGCCGTCGGCTCGGCGCGAGGTCATGCCCGAGATGAAGACCAGGCGGCCCTTCGCCTCGATCGCGGTCGCGTGCGAAAACACGCCGCTCGGCTGGCGCAATTTGTCGGAGCGGATCTGCTGCTTCGGCATCCGGCCTCTCCTGCGGTCGTCCGATCATTGTCATCGCCCGCGCATCGACGCAATCTCGACGCGTTCTCCGCCGGACGGGCCGCGCCATGGCAAATCGCTCGAACCAACGCATCGAAGACCGGCTGATCGTCGCCCTCGACCTGCCCGAGGTCGCGGCGGCGCGGGCGATTGCCGAGCGGCTCGACGGGGTCGTCTCGTTTTTCAAGATCGGCTATTGGCTGATGCTGGCGCCGGGGTTCGAGGGGTTTCTTGATGGGCTCCTCAAAGCCGGCAAGCGCATCTTCCTCGACACCAAGATGTTCGATATCGGCGAGACCGTGCGTGAGGGGGTGCGCCGCGCCGCCGAGCGGGGCATCGGCCTCGTCACCGTGCATGGCGACCGCGACATCATCCGCGCCGCCGTCGAAGGCAAGGAGGGCAGCGGGCTGCGAATCCTCGCGATCACCGCGCTGACCAGCCTCGACGATGCCGGCGCGCGCGAGCTTGGCTATCCGAGTGGGGTCGCCGCGATGATCCAGGAGCGGGTGGCGAGCTGCGTCGCCTGGGGCTGCGACGGAGTTATCTCCAGCCCCGGTGATGTCGCCGCGATCCGGCAGATGCCGGGCGCCGAGCGGCTGCTGGTCGTGACCCCGGGAGTGCGGCTCGCCGGCGAGGGTCGCGACGACCATAAGCGCTCCGGCACGCCCTCCCAGGCGATCGCCGCCGGCGCCGACTACCTCGTGGTCGGCCGGCCGATCGTGCGCGCCGCCGATCCGGCGGCGATGGCGGCTCGGATCATCGCCGACATGGCCAGCGCCGCCTGAACCCAGCCGCGTTGCTGGCAGCCGCGGCGCTATGTTAGCGTCGGGCAACGGCTCCGGTGTGGTTTGCCGGCGCCTGCGGAGGGGAGCTTTGCGGATGACCGGCACGTTGCTGCGCCTGGCGGCGCTCGGAGTTATCGCTGTTTTCGGTATCGGCGGCTCAGCCCAGGCCGGTCCGACCCTCGACAAGGTCAAGCAGGCGGGCACGGTGACCTGTGGCGTGCAGACCGGAGCCCTCGGCTATGCGCAGCCGGACAGTCAGGGCGTCTACACCGGGTTCAACGTCGACATCTGCAAGGCGATCGCCGCGGTGCTCTTCGGCGATCCGGCGAAGGTGAAATTCACGCCGTTGACGGCGCAGCAGCGTTTCACCGCGTTGCAGTCCGGTGAGGTCGATTTGTTGTCGAACAACACGACCTGGACCCTGCAGCGCGATACCGAGCTCGGCCTAGACTTCGCGCCGGTCGTGTTCTTCGACGGCCAGGGCTTCATGGTGGCGAAGAAGCTCGGCGTCAAATCGGCGAAAGAATTGAACGGCGCGACAGTGTGCGTTTTGCCCGGCACCACGACCGAACTCAACCTCGCCGACTACTTCCGCGCCAACAAGATGGAATTCAAGCCGGTCGTCATCGAGAAGATCGATGAACTGGCCGCCGCCTTCTTCTCGGGCCGCTGCGACGTTTACACGACCGACGCCTCGGCGCTGGCTTCGGTGCGGATCGGCCGCGCCAGCAATCCTGACGATTACGTAATCCTGCCGGAGCGCATCTCGAAGGAGCCGTTGGCCCCGGTCGTTCGTCACGGCGACGAGCAGTGGAAGGATCTCGTCAGCTGGACGATCTACGCGCTGATGAACGCCGAGGAGATGGGCATCACCCAGAAGAACGTCGACGACATGCTGAAGACCGAGGACCCTGCGATGAAACGCATGCTCGGGGTAACGCCCGGCATGGGCAAGGCGCTCGGGGTCGATGAGAAATGGGCCTATAACGCAATCAAGGCGGTCGGCAATTACGGTGAGATTTTCGACAAGCATCTGGGCTTGTCGTCGGCATTGAAGCTCGAACGCGGTTACAACAACCTCTGGACCAAGGGCGGGCTGATCTATCCGATGCCGATCCGTTGACCGGAGCGCCCCGAAAATAGTCAGGTAACTCGATGGCCAGCGAGAGCGCCACAATCGTCGTCCGGCAAGGTCGGCCGGCGCCGTGGCGCGATCCCTGGCTGCGCGGCATCGTGCTGCAGGTGTTGTTCGTCGCGATCATCGCGGCGCTGATCGCCTTCTTCGTCAACAACACGATCGTAAATCTGCGCCGCCAGAACATCGCCAGCGGCTTTCATTTCATGGACCGCGAGGCGGCGTTCGGCATCGGCGAGTCACTGATCGCCTATTCACCGGCCGACACCTACGCCCGCGCCTTTCTGGTCGGGCTCACGAATACGCTATACGTCTCGGCAATCGGGATCGTACTGGCGACGATCCTTGGCACCGTGATGTGGTTGGCGCGGCTGTCGAGCAATTGGCTGGTCGCCAAGCTCGCCGCGATCTATGTCGAGACCTTCCGCAATATCCCGCTGGCGCTGCAATTGCTGTTCTGGTGGGGGCTGTTGCGGGGCGCCGCGCCGTCGCCGCGCGAGGCATGGCAGCCGCTGCCCGGAGTGTTCGTCAGCAATCGCGGCATTCTGTTCCCGGTGCCGCGCGAGGACCCGGCCCATCTGGCGATCGCGATCGCCGTCGCGCTCGGGGTGGTGATCGCGATCGGCGTGCATCGCTGGGCCAAGCGGCGGCAGGAGGCAACCGGGCAGCAATTCCCGTCCGGCTGGGCCGCGCTGGGCCTCGTCGTCGGATTGCCCCTGGTGGTGTTTTTCGCCTATGGCGCGCCGCTCAGAATGGACTGGCCGGCATTGCGCGGCTTCAATTTCGCCGGCGGCAGCAGCCTGTCCCCGGAGTTCGGCGCGCTGCTGATCGGGCTCGTGATTTACACCGGCGGCTTTATCGCCGAGATCGTGCGCGCCGGCATCCTCGCGGTCAGCTGGGGACAAAGCGAGGCGGCGATGGCGCTGGGCCTGCGGTCCGGCCACCGCATGCGGCTCGTCATCCTGCCGCAGGCGCTGCGCGTGATCGTACC
Source organism: Allostellaceae bacterium (assembly GCA_036264235.1). GTDB lineage: Bacteria > Pseudomonadota > Alphaproteobacteria > ATCC43930 > CGMCC-115725 > DATARH01. The sequence continues at coordinate 11,016 of DATARH010000141.1, read as the reverse complement.
GCCGATGACCAGCGAGTATCTCAGCCTGACCAAGAACAGCTCGCTCGCGGTGATCATCGGTTATCCCGACCTCGTGTCGATCGCCAACACGACGATGAACCAGACCGGCCAGGCGGTCGAAGGCATCGCGACGATCATGGCGGTCTATCTCGTGATCAGCCTCCTGATATCGCTGGCGATGAACTTCTACAACCGCGCTGTCGCGCTGGTGGAGCGATGAGGTGACGACCGAAGTCGCGCCTGATGTCCCCCGCGAGATCGCGTTCCCGATCGAACGGCCGCCCGTCGCCTCGACCGGCATTCTCGGCTGGCTGCGCGCCAACCTGTTCAACAGCGTCTTCAACACAATCCTGACGCTGCTCGCCGCCGGTCTGCTCGCGGTGACAATCCCGCCTCTGATCCGCTGGGCACTGATCGACGCGATCTGGAGCGCGCCGAACGGTCAGGCTTGCCGCAGCGGTGGCGCTTGCTGGGCCTTTATCCACGAGAAGCTGCGCTTCATCCTGTTCGGCCGGTATCCCTACCAGGAGCAGTGGCGGCCGCTCTTCGTGGTGCTGACTTTCGTCGGTATGATCCTAGCGAGTTGCGATCGCCGGCTATGGGGCCGCCCGTTGGCGCTGCTGTGGACCGGCGGTTTCGTCGTGATCGCGGTGCTGATGTGGGGCGGGATTTTCGGCCTCACCTATGTCGAGACCTCGCTGTGGAGCGGGCTGCCGCTGACCCTGATCCTCGCCATCGTCGGCATGGCGCTGGCGTTTCCGTTCGCGATCCTGCTGGCGCTCGGCCGGCGCTCCAAATTGCCGGCGGTGCGGATGATCTCGGTCGCGTATATCGAGCTGGTGCGCGGCGTGCCGCTGATCACGGTGTTGTTCATGGCTTCGGTCGTGCTGCCGCTGTTCCTGCCCGCCGGTGTCACCATCGACAAATTATTGCGCGCACAGGTCGCCTTTATCATGTTCGCCGCGGCGTACCTCGCCGAGGTGATCCGCGGCGGGTTGCAGGCGATCCCGAAGGGGCAGATCGAGGCCGCCGATTCCCTCGGGCTCGGCTTTTGGCGGCGCACCCGGCTGATCGTGCTGCCGCAGGCGCTGCGGATGGTGATCCCGCCGCTGGTGAACAATTTCATTGGTGCCTTCAAGAACACCTCGCTGGTCCTGATCATCGGTTTGTTCGACCTGTTGACCACAGCCAACACGGCGCTGACCGACCCGAATTGGCAGGGTTTCGCCGCCGAGGCCTATGTCTTCACCGCGGCGATCTATTTCTGCTTCTGCTTTTTCATGTCGCGCTACAGCCAGATGCTCGAGCGCAATCTGAACCAGGGCCTGCGGCGCTAGGGGACAAGACGATGAGCAATGCGGCGGAGAAGATTGCGCCTGAGGCGACCGGCGGAGCGATGATCGAATTGCAGTCCGTCCACAAATGGTACGGCGACTTTCATGTCCTGAAGGACATCAACCTACAGGTCGGGCGCGGCGAGAAGGTCGTCGTTTGCGGGCCCTCTGGTTCGGGGAAATCGACGATGATCCGCTGCATCAACCGGCTCGAACAGCACCAGCAGGGGCGCATCGTCGTCGCCGGAATTGAGCTGACCTCGGATTTGAAAAATATCGAGGCGATCCGGCGCGAAGTCGGCATGGTGTTTCAGAGCTTCAATTTGTTCCCGCATCTGACGGTGCTGGAGAATTTGACGCTGGCGCCGATCTGGGTGCGCAAACTGCCGAAGAAGGAGGCCGAGGAGACCGCCCGCTATTATCTCGAACGGGTGCGCATCCCGGAACAGGCCGACAAATATCCGGGACAGCTGTCGGGCGGCCAGCAGCAGCGCGTCGCAATTGCGCGGGCGTTGTGCATGAAGCCCGAGGTCATGCTGTTCGACGAACCGACCTCGGCACTTGATCCGGAGATGATCAAGGAAGTGCTCGACGTGATGGTCCAGCTCGCCGAGGAGGGCATGACGATGGTCTGCGTCACCCACGAGATGGGGTTTGCCCGCACCGTCGGCGACATGATGGTGTTCATGGACCGCGGCGAAATTGTCGAGCGCGCGCCGCCGAAAGATTTCTTTGCGAGCCCGAAAAACGATCGCACCAAATTGTTTTTGAGCCAGATCCTGGCGCATTGAAGCGGGATTGCAGAGATGAGTGACACCAGGGGCGCCAAGGGGCTGAGCAGGCAGCAGATGTGCGACCGTCTGGCGATGGAGTTCGAGGACGGCTGGGTCGTCAATCTCGGCATCGGCATCCCGACGCTGTGCTCGAATTTCGATTTTGGCGACAAACAGATCATCTTTCACGCCGAGAACGGTGTCATCGGCTACGGCCCGCTGACCGGCGCCGGCAAGGAAGACCTGCACCTCGTCAATGCCGGCGGTCAGCATGTGACCCTGAACCCCGGCGCCGCGATCGTGCACCACGCCGATTCGTTCGCGATGATCCGCAGCGGCCGCATTGACGTGACCGTGCTTGGCGCCTACGAGGTCGCCGCGAACGGCGATTTCGCCAATTGGAAAATGGCCGGGCAGAAGGGCGGCGGCATCGGCGGGGCGATGGACCTCGCCGCTTGTGCAAAGCACGTCTTCCTGGCGATGGAGCACACGACGCGCAACGGCGGGCCGCGGCTCGTCGAGCGCTGCACGATCCCGGTGACGGCGCGCGGCGTGGTCGATCTGGTGATCACCAATTACGGGCTGTTCGAGATCACGCCCGAGGGCATGACACTGCGCGAGATCGCGCCCGGCGTATCGGTGGACGAGGTGAAGGCGACAACCGGCTGTGACCTCCGGGTCCCGCGCGAAGTGCCGCCAGTGAAAATGGTAAGATAGGCATCGTTGCGGAATGTTCCGCGGCGCCAACAGCATAGGGAGGTAAAGATGGCCAAGGGTCAGAAACGGTCGAACCGCGAAGCCAAGAAGCCGAAGCAGCCGAAATCCGACAAGAAGTCGGCCGCACCTTCGAGTTTCATCGCACAACCCGAGCGCGGTGCCGCAGGCGGCGGAAAGCCCCCGCGGCGCTAGAGGGCGTCGATCTGACAGTTTCGCTTCCCGCGGGCTTGTCCCGCGGGCAACGTCTTTGCAGAAGATCAGGTTGCAGGCAAAGACGTGGGTGCCCGAAACAAGGCCGGGCACGCGGCTTGGTACAGGTTTACGCGATCGCGTAGAGGTGTTCCGGCGAGGGCGGGGCCTGACCGAGCTCGACCTTCTTCACCGCCGCGATCAGCTTTTCGTGGGTCGGCGCGGTGCGGCCGATCTCGCGGCCTTTATCGACGATGACGCCGTTGATGAAGTCGATTTCGGTGCGCCGGCCCTTCTGCATGTCCTGGCCCATCGACGGGCGCTGATGTTCGCTGCGCTGTTGTGAATTGCGCAGCGCCAGCATCAGGCTCTCGACCTCGTCGAGCGCGGCGCGGTCGCCTTCGGAGGCACGCGCCAGTTTCTCGGCGTCCTGGCCGGCAATATCCTCGAGCCGATAGCCGAGTGCCTGGCCGATCCGCACGCCTTCACCACCCAACTTGATGATCACTCGGCGGATGCGTTCGTTCTGCCGGATGTCGTTGCCGCTGAGCCCGCTCGCCGCCGAGACGCCGTTGTGCATGCCGTTGACGCACAATTTCGACCAGCGCTCGCCCCACAAATTGTCGGTGATCTTGCAGCTGTCGATCGTGCGGATCATCGCGCCCAATTCCTCGATGCGCGGCGTGATCCTGCCGTGCACCTCGCCGACCCGGTAGACCTCGTGACCGGGCGGGTTCTTCGCGCCGGTGCGGCGGATTTTGCCGGGCGCGTAGAGCTCGGCCGATAGGATCGCGGCGATCGCGCCGACCGTCTTGCCCCAGCCGACGATGCCGGCGATGCGCTCCTCGTTGATGCAGTTCTGCAGCGATACCACATAGCCGCCCGGCGCCAGGTATTGCCGGATCATCAGCGTCGCCCATTCGGTGTCGTAGGATTTCATCGAAATAAAGGCGATGTCGATCGGCCGTTCCTTGGCGAGCTGCTGCACCTCGGTCAGGTGCAATGTTTTCGGTCGGGCGCGGACAAACTCCGCCTCGGTGATGCCCTCGAGCGCCAGTCCGTCCTTGCGGATCGCCTCGATATGCTCGGGCCACGGGTCGATCAGGGTCACATCGAACCCGTTATGGGCGAGGTTCCCGCCGGTATAGCCGCCGATCGCTCCGGCGCCGACCACGACGATCCGCTTATTCATCCGCTTTCTCCAATTCCGCTGTCATTGCGAGGCGCCGCAAGGTGACGAAGCAATCTCGCGCCGATGATGCTCTGCCGGACCGAGATTGCTTTGTCGCTTGGCTCCCCGCAATGACAACCTGTTTTGACGTGCTAGATTGGACCGCAACCGCCGAATAGGGGAGAGCACGATGGATTGGACCAATCGTCGCGAGCGCTTTCGGGCGCTGATCACAGGCAACCGCTGCGTCCATCCGGGTTCGGTCTACGATGCGATCTCGGCCCGCATCGCCGAGGATCTTGGCTTTGAGGTCGGCATCTTTTCGGGATCGATCGGCTCGATGGCGGTGCTGGGCGCGCCCGATATCGTCGTGATGACCCTGACCGAATTCGCCGGCCAGGCCTATCGGGTCTGCCGCGCCGGCAATCTGTGTCTGCTGGTCGATGCCGATCATGGCTACGGCAACGCACTCAATGTGCGCCGCACTGTCGAGGAGTTGGAGACTGCCGGCGTCTGCGCGATGTCGATCGAGGACACCGTGCTGCCGCGGCCCTATGGCCCCGATGGCAAGCCGACCTTGATGCCGGTCGAGGAGGGGATCGGCAAGATGAAGGCGGCGCTCTCGGCGCGGCAGGACAAGAAGCTGGTCATCGCCGGCCGCACCAGCGCGCTGGCAATCACCGGGATCGAAGACACCGTCAGGCGCGCCAAGGCCTATGAGGCGGCCGGGGTCGATGCAATCTTCCTGGCGGGCGGGCTTACGGTCGAGGGGATCGAGGCGGTTTCGGCCGAGATCCGGGTTCCGCTGATCACCGGCGGCGGTGCCGGCTCGCTCGCCGATCTCGATTGGATGGCGGCGCACAAGGTTCGGGTCGCGCTGCAAGGGCACGCGCCATTCAGTGCCGCCGTGCAGGCGGTCTACAACACGCTGAAGGCCTTGCGCGGGGGCACCAAGCCCGCCGACCTGACCGGTATCGCCTCGCCGGAACTGATGCGGCAAGTCACCCGCGGCGCCGATTACGCGCAATGGACCAGGGATTTTCTCGGCGCAGTTTAATGCGCTAGGTTATCGGGTCGGCCTGTTCGCGCCGGCGGGGGAGGGGAGCGTGCGTCATCTGCTGGTTGCCGGGGTGCTGCTGGGCACCGCCGCCTGCGCTTGGGAGCCGGTCGCGCCAGGGGCTCCGCCGGCCCCATCTGTGCCGGTTATCTCGCTTTACTTCCCGCTACCGGACCTGGTGCCGAGCTTTCTGGCGGCGCCCGGACCCGGACGTCTGACGCTGAACAATTTCAATTTCGACCGGGCTCGCATCCTCGCCGTCGCGACCGCCGCCCCCGATTGCTACATCCACCTGCCGGGTGAAGTCGAAACCGAGTTCGAGGTGCCGCTCAACGGCACACGGCTGATGACAGCGCCACCCGGCGCCGATATCTGCTGGAAGCGCCAGCTCGCCGAGGGCGAGCCGCCGCAGTTGCCGGCCAGCACCTGGACCGACTGGAACCGTGCCTTCGTCGCGCACGGCACCGCGGTCAATTCGCGGATGTAGCCGCCCGCTACTCCGCCGCGAGCCGCTGCGCGCGGGCGTAACGCAACAGCGCGTCGTCGGCGACCGGTTCGATCGGGGTGAAGTCGCGGTGCGCGATCCACTCCGGCCGGGTCGGCTTCTGAATGTGGTTCGATACCGCGCACAGCGTCAGATAAACAATCGTCCGCCCATAGGGCGTGATGTTCGCGGTCGAGCCGTGCACCAGATTGCCGTGGAACATCAGGACGGCGCCTGGTCTGCCGGTCGGCGCGTAGATGCCGGCGGCGTCGACCAGCCGGGTGATCGTGTCGTTGTCGAGGGTCCACAATGGATAAGAGGTCGTCGCCTCGTCGTGCCCAGCCGGCAGCACGCCGAATTTGTGGCTGCGCGGGATGAACATTAAGGGGCCATTGATCGGCATCACTTCGTCGAGGAACACCGAGATGTTCATCGCTCGCGGCTCCGGCATGCCGTCGTCGCGCGCCCAGGTGCCGTAATCCTGGTGCCATTGCCAGACATCGCCCTCGAAGGCCGCCTTGGCGTTGACCTTGAACTGATGCATGTAGAGCTGGTCGCCGAACAATTGCTCGACCGGCTCGATCAGGCGCGGATGTGCGCCAAGCAGGCGGAAGCCCTCATTGTAGGTGTGGGCGGCGAACGCAGTACGCGGCGCGCCGGTTTTCTCGCGCCAGATTTCCTGCCGGCCGGAACGAAAGATGGCCTCGGCGTCGCGGCGCAGGACGGCGACCTCCTCCTCGGAAAAGCACTCCGGCAAAAACAGGTATCCCTGCTCGTCGAAGTCGGCGAGCTGTTGTGCCGACAACCTCATGATTCGCCTCCGCGGCGGTGCCCGATTCGCTTCAATAATCATGTCACAGCGGCCGCGTCGATCCCATAGCCGACCGGATTGGCCCGCCGCCCGAGCAATCGCGGCAAGAAAACTGTCCTATCCGGGCGCAGCGGCTTTTACACTGGATGCATGACGGCCCGCCGCGACCTGTTCCCGCCGATCGAGCCCTACCGCACCGGGCGGCTGCGGCTCGACGCGCGGCACACGATGTATTGGGAGGAGTCCGGCAACCCGCAGGGCCCGCCGGCGCTGTTCCTGCATGGCGGGCCCGGCGCCGGGGCAACCCCGGTGCATCGGCGGTTCTTCGATCCGGCGCATTGGCGGATCGTGATTTTCGACCAGCGCGGCGGCGGTCGCTCGACCCCGCTCGGCGAAATCCGGGACAATTCGCCCGACCACCTTGTCGACGATGTCGAGCGGTTGCGCCGCGAGCTCAGGGTCGACGAATGGCTGATCTTCGGCGGCTCCTGGGGCTCGACCTTGGCGCTGCACTACGCCGAGACCCATCCCGAGCGCGTCTCGGCGATGATCCTGCGCGGCATTTTCCTGTGCCGGCGCGAGGAGATCGACTGGTTCCTCTACGGCATGCGGACAGTGTTTCCGGAGGCCTGGCGCAGCTTTGTCGGGGTGCTGCCGGAGGACGAGCGCGGCGATGTGCTCGGAGCCTATTTGCGGCGCCTCAACGACCCGGACCCGCGCGTCCATATGCCGGCCGCACGCGCCTGGAGCGTCTATGAAGGGGCGTGCTCGACGCTGTTGCCGAACCCGGAGACGATCGCCGCGTTTGGCGAGGAGCGGCTCGCCCTGGGGCTCGCGAGGATCGAGGCGCATTTCTTCAGCCGTTATCTGTTCACGCCCGAGCACGATTTGATCGCCCGGATCGGCAGCATCCGCCACATTCCGGGAGTGATCGTGCAGGGGCGCTACGACATGGTCTGCCCGATCCGCAGCGCCGATGCGCTGGCGCAGGCCTGGCCAGAGGCGCAATACATCGTCGTGCCGGATGCTGGCCATTCGGCGATGGAGCCGGGGGTGCGCGAGCAGCTGGTCATGGCGACCGAGCGCGCCAAGAGGTTTTGATGCGCGCTCCGGTTTCGCTTGCCGCCCCGTATATTGCCTTCCATATTCGCGAGCGGTAGCCGAGCCAGCGCAGCGGCAGGGGGAATGCGGTGGGTGTGTCGAGAATGCTGAAATGCACGGGCTTTGCCGCGGTGGTCCTGGCGCTTACCTGTCTGGCGCGGCCGGCCGCGGCGCAGATGATCACGCTCGGCACGCCCGGGGATCCGCCGAAAATCGCGTTTGGCGCCGGCGCCTTCGATGTGACCCCCAGCGCCAGCAACAAGCATGGCGGCACCGCCGCCGAGTTCCGCGGCGAGTATCGCTTCGGCGATATCGGCCTGTGGCCGATCTCGCCCTTTGTCGGCGTATCCGGCACCAGCGACGGCGCCTCGTATGTCTATGGTGGGTTCGGCTTCGACATTAATTTCGGGCCAAGCTGGGTGCTGACCCCGAACGGCGCCGTCGGCTATTTCGGCAAAGGCTCCGGCACCAATCTTGGCTCGGTCGTCGAATTCCGCACCGGCGCCGAATTCGCCTACCGGTTCCCCGACCTGACCCGGCTCGGGCTGGCTGTTAACCATACCTCAAATGCCGGGATAGGCAGGCACAATCCGGGCGAGCAGTCGGTCGTGCTGATGTACAGCATGCCGATTCGCTGACGCCTGCGGCTGCGGCGGATCGCAGCCGCCGCATTCCCTTATCGGCTGATCCGGTGTCCGCCGATGTGGCTTCGGCTCCCTGAGTTTCGGTCACATTGGCAACCATCGGCGCCGACGCGAGCGGCACTGTGGATGCTGCTGAGCGGATTCTGCGCGGTGATGATGAACGTGCTGATCCGCCTTGCGGCCCAGCGCATGCACCCGTTCGAGGTGACGTTTTTCCGGTGCCTATTTGGCCTCATGGTGATGGCGCCGTTCATCATCCGCGCCGGGCCGGCCCTGTTCCACAACAGCCGCGCGGTGTTCTTCACCTTACGCGCCGCGGTCGGGCTGGTATCGATGCTGACGTGGTTCTACGGCATCACGCTGGTGCCGCTGGCGACCGCAACCGCGGTCAACTTCACCGCGCCGTTGTTCGCCACGGTCGGCGCCGCGCTGATCCTGCATGAGGATGTGCGGCTGCGGCGCTGGTCGGCAGTGGTGGTCGGATTCGCCGGAGTGTTGGTGATCATCCGCCCGGGTGCCGACCGGCTCGACCTCAACCTGCTGTTGATCCTCCTCTCGGCGGCCAGCGCGGCGATGAACAACGTCACGGTCAAATTTTTGGCGCGCACCGAGCGTCCGAACACGATCGTCGCATTCTTTGTGATGTACCTGACCCCGTTGTCGCTTTTGCCGGCGCTGTTCGTCTGGCAATGGCCCGACCTGCGGACCCTGGCCGCGCTGGTCGGGCTCGGGGCCATCGGCACCGTTGCGCATCTGTCGCTGGCGCGCGCCTATGTGGCGGCCGACGCCAGCGCCTGCGCGCCATTCGAGTTTGTGCGGCTGCCATACGCGGCGCTGATCGGCTATCTGCTCTTCGGCGAAATCCCCGATGCCGCCACCTGGGGCGGCGCCGCGATCATCGTCGCCGCGGCGATGTATGTCGCGTACCGCGAGGCGCATATCGCGAAAGCTGGCCGCAAGCGCGCGGCCGAAGCGGCGACGACGCGCTGATCCTTGCAGTGCCTAGTTGCCTCACTCCGGATGAGATTCGCTGTTCCCTCACGGACGTCGTGCCGATCCCGAGAGCGCGCGGAAGCCAAGCGCCGGACAGTCGCCATGGTAACAAATTAACTAGTTGAAACTGCGCCGAAATTTGGGCTGCGGTGGTTAGCGCCGCGCTTACCACCTTGGGTGTAGTTGCGTTGCGCTTCGTCGTATCCAAAGCTTTCGCTGCGGGCAGTGTCGCGATACTGCCGGTTGCAACGATGCAGGAGACCGGCTTGAGGTGGAAATCCGTTGCGGCCGCCGCGGCCGTCGCCATTGTTGTTGCGAGTCCGGCCGGCGCTCAACTGCTCGCAGCGTCGCCGGCACCGCCACCCACCGCTTGGCCGTCCAGTTTTTATGTCGGTCCCGAAGCCGGTTGGACCGACCTGATCACCGTCAGCAACACAACCGATTCGGCTACGCAAGGACCGGACAAAGGCCTGCGGGCGGTTTCGTTAGAGAAATTCAGCGCCGGGTTCAATGCCGGCGGGCGCGCCGGCTACCGATGGGGGCCGTGGCGCTTCGAGGCCGAGATCAATTATCGGCACAGCGACACCCTCGGCCTGCAGATGATAACGCCGGTCAACAGACCCGGGCGAGCGGCGGGAGCCGAACGCTATGCGGTCAGCGAAATGGTCAACGGCATCTATGATTTTGAGCTCGGTTGGCCGGTCACACCGCATGTCGGCGGCGGCATCGGCGCGGCCGAGGTGACGCGGAACCTCAGCAATATTTTCGGTGGCACCAACGATACGGTCGCCGTCTTTGCGTACCAGGCGATCGCCGGGATCAGATATCCGATCAACCCCGCCTTGGCACTCGACATCGACTACCGGTACTTCGCAACCTCCGACACGAACTTCATCTCGACCAACCCGGACCTGATCAAGTCCAATTACAGCACGCACAACGTCGTCGTTAGCCTGACATGGCAGTTCGGCGGCTTCCCGCCTCGATAAGGGGCCCTATCCGCCGCTCAGGGGCCGGCCCGCGGGTGGTCGCGTTCGGGGGCGAGTTCATCGATCACCTGGGCGAGCCTGATGTCGCGTTCGCTGAGTCCGCCGGCGTCATGCGTCGACAGAATGATCTCGACCCGGTTGTAGACGTTGAAGATCTCGGGGTGGTGATCCATTTTTTCGGCGGCCAGCGCGATGCGCGATAGGAAGCCCCAGGCCTCGGAGAAGTCGCTGAAGTGGTAGCTCTTGCGGATCGCGTCGCGGTCCTCGACCTCGCTCCAGCCATGCAGCGTATGCAGCGCCGTGTGACGTGCCGCTCCGACCAGCCGCTCGACCATACCAGCCTCCGTTCCGGGTTCGATCCGGACCCCGACCTAGCAAGTGAGGCACGGTGCCGGTGAGGTCAAGCGTCTCGCAATCCCCGACCAAACTGAAGCCGCCGACATCGGCCGATATCGAGGCGCTTGCGGCGCGAGCGCTGGCCGGGATCCCGCGATTCTTCCGGCGCGAACTCGGACCGGTGGTGATCCGGGTCGAGGAATTGCCGGACGAGGACATCGAGGCCGAACTCGAGCTCGATAGCCCGTTTGACCTGCTCGGCCTTTATCGTGGCGCCCCATTGCCGCATCGCAGCGTCAGCGCTCCGCCGCCGGGGATCGACATGGTCTTCCTCTATCGCCGCTCGCTCTTGGATTACTGGTGCGAGACCGGCGAAGACCTGTTCGAGCTGGTCCGCCACGTGCTGATCCACGAGAT
>DATARH010000140.1:0-13546 GCA_036264235.1 Allostellaceae bacterium | reverse complement strand
CAACAGCATGCGGAAATAGACGCCTTCCGGCATCGGCTTGCCGGGGCCGACCCGCACCGCGGCGAAGCCGATGTCGTTGGTGTCTTCGAGGACGCCGCTCCGGCCGCCGCCGTCGAAGGCGATGTTGAACTTGCGCGGCAGACCGTAGAGCTCGCGGTGGTTCAGGATGTGGTGATAGAGCGCGCGGGTCAGCGGCCTCGTGTCGATCAGTTCCTGCGGGTCGATGCCTGCGGTCGGGCTGCCGGTCAGGTTGCGTATGTTGTCGGCGCCGGCGCCGCGCGAGGTCAGGCCAAGCTCGTCGATTGCCATCAACACGTCGAGCGCGTGGTTGGCGCCGATCTCGCGGATCTGCAGATTGGCGCGGGTCGTCACATCGACATAGCCGCCGCCAAAGCGGTCGGCGATATCGGCGAGGCCGATCGCTTGTTGGGCCGACAGGATGCCGCCCGGCAGCCGCAGCCGCAGCATGAAGGCGTCTTGGTTTGGCGCGACGTAGAAGAGCCCATGGAATTTGTGCCGGAATACATCGAGCCCGCCCGGAAAGCGGCGGGCGGAAGCATTGGCGGCGATCTCGTCCCAGATGTCGAACGGGTGCTTCTCGCGCTTTGCTATCTCTTCGGGGACCAGCGTGCCGCCGGCCGCGACGGTGCGGTCCTGCGCGGCGCGGTGGATCGCATCCGGCCCGGATGGCGGTTCCGCCGCGGGCACGCCAGTGGATGCCGCGCCGTTGGGCAGGCCGATGCCGCGTTTCGAAGCAATGCCGGCAAGATAACCTTCGAGATACTGCTTCTGGTCTTCGGTAAAACCTGGGCCTTCCGGCATTGCACTCGAGTACGGCGGTTAATGGCGTTGCTGCATTGCAGCAATCGCCGTGCCAACCCAGGAACGGGTTCAGGCCGTTTTCTTTGTATTGCCGCGGCCCCAGTCGAGCAGCGCCTTCATCACCGGGCCAAGAGAACGGCCTTTCGGGGTCAGGGCATATTCGGCGCGCGGCGGGTGCTGCTCATAGAAGCGGCGTTCGACGATGCCGAATTCCTCGAGTCGCTTTAGCCGGGCCGACAACGTGTTCGGGCTGATCCCGGCGAGCGACCGCTCGAAATCCTGGAACTTGCAGGGACCGCCGACGAGAAGATCGCGCAGGATCAGGATCGTCCAACGCTCGCCAATAATGTCGAGCGTGCGGGCAATCGGACAGCGCATGTCGTAAGGCGCGGAAACCGAAGGTGAGGTGGGCATCGAGGGCAGGGTAACCGGCCTGTGATCGATTTCATAGTGACTATGTTAAAAATAGTTAGTATTATGAATGAAGTCACTGATCGGAAGGGTACCGTGACGACCGCTTCCATTGATCTTCACACCGACGCCGCGCGCCAGCCATGGAGCGCCCTGCTGTGGATTGCACCGCTGACCGCGTTTTGGATCGTGCTGAATTACGAACTGCCGGTCATTGCGGCGAGCGGCATGCCGACCGTCTTCTCCCGCGTATTCATTCACGTATTGATCGCGCTTGCCCTGTGGCTGGCCCTTGAGCGGACCGAACTGACGCCGGTCCAACGGCGCAATACCTGGCTCGCGGTAATGCTTCCCTACACGCTGTGGCTGGCGGTTGCCTGGGGTGCCGCAATCAACGGCGCCTTCAGTCCTGGCGTTAGCCGGGTACCGCTGCTGCCGCTGTCGATACTGGTTCCGGTCATCGTCGGGGTTCCGATCCTGCTCCGCTCGCGGCGAATTGGGCTGGTGCTCGATGCGATACCGGCGACCTGGCTGGTGGCGCTGCAGGTCTATCGCGTGCTCGGCAGCACATTCCTGATCGGCTGGGCGCGCGGTGTTATGCCCGCCGTCTTCTCATTGCCGGCGGGAACCGGCGACGTGCTTACCGGGTTGCTGGCGGTGCCGATCGCGATCCATCTGGCGTCCGGAAGCGATGACGGCCGGCGTGCGGCGATCGCCTGGAATGTCTTCGGCCTGATCGATTTCACCGTCGCGATCGGGATTGCCTTCTTGATCGCCCTGCAAATTATCGTGCCGAGCATCCCCAACACGGCGAACTCGGTTTACCCGACGGTCCTCACCCCCGCTTTCGCGGTGCCGAGCTCGATCCTGCTGCATGTGCTGTCGCTGCGGCAGTTGCGCCGCCGTGCCCGGCAAGCCGAACGCGCCGGAGCACCGTTTGCGGCGCCGGCACTCGCTTGAACCTTGCCGGTCGCCGCCCGGCGGCGACGGCGGTCATTGTCGTTCTCGGGGGAGAAGCGCGATAGTGTGGCGCTTTTCTCACCGAGGACCTGCCAGTCATGCCGATCACGATGTACGACCTTGCCGGCGCCGAGGCGGAGCGCCGCTTCAGCCCGTTCTGCTGGCGGGCGCGGATGGCGCTGGCGCATAATGGCCTGGAGGTCGAGACCGTGCCGTGGCGCTTCACCGAAAAGGACAAGCTGCCGCAGCCGAATGACGGGCGCGTACCGGTCATTGTCGATGACGGCCGGACGGTCCACGACTCGAACGCGATCGCCGAATATTTGGAGGCCAGCTACGCCGACCGCCCGCCGCTGTTCGGTGGCGAGATCGGGCGCGGCCTGACCCGCTTCGTGCAGAACTGGACCGAGACGGTGCTCCATATCGGGTTGATCCGCCTCGTCGTGCTCGACATTCACCGCCACGCGGCGCCACAGGACCAGGAGTATTTCCGCAAGTCGCGCGAAGAGCGCTTCAACGCGACGCTCGAGGATTTCGTGAAAGACCGCGAGGCGCGATTGCCGGCCTTCCGCGCCAGCCTCGACCCGTTGCGCCGCACCGTCGAGCGTCAGGATTTCGTCGCCGGCAAGACGCCGGCCTATGCCGATTACATCGTGTTCGGCGCGTTCCAGTGGGCGCGCGCGATCAGCGATTTCGAATTGCTGGCGGCCGATGATCCGGTGCGGGCATGGCGCACTCGCATGCTCGGCCTATTCGGCGGGCTGGCCGGCCGGGCGCCGGCCTATGGCAGCTGAGCCTTGTCCGACACCGTGTCGCTCGCGACCGTCGCGCTAACTCTGCACGTGTGGTCGGCCGTTGTCTGGGTCGGCGGCATGTTCTTTGCGCTGCTGATCCTGCGGCCGGCCAGCGCTCCGCTGGAGCCTTCTATACGGCTCACGCTATGGGAGCGCGTCTTCGGCCGGTTCTTTCCGTGGGTGTTCGCCACGATCGTGCTGCTGCTGGCGAGCGGCTACGCGATGGTGTTCGGGGTCTTTGCCGGTTTCCACGGCATCGGCCTGCACGTGCACGTCATGCAGGCAACCGGCATCGTGATGATGCTGGCGTTCTTTCATCTCTACTTCGCGCCGTGGCGGCGCTTTCGCGCCGCGCTCGCCCGGGAAGACCGGATCGAGGCGGCGCGTCAGCTCAATCAGATCCGCTGGATCGTGACCTTCAACCTAATTCTCGGTCTGATCACTGTCGCCGTCGGCAGTAGCGGTCGTTATTGGGGTTGAGTTCGATGCGTGAACACCGTCCGGCCGCACCAGCGTCTGCGGGTCTACGTGCCGCAGATGCGCCGTCATCGAGGTTTTGCCGTCGGGCGAGATCCAGGTCGCGGTGAGGCCACCATCCGGCCGGGTGCGGAAGCGCAGCGTGCTCTTGCCGCTCTGCTCGAAGACGAACCCGTCCTCCGCGCCGTGGCCGGCGCGCCGCGTCCAGGCAGCCGCGCTCTGGCCATCGATGCTCGGCCCGATTGCATAGACCGCGTTGACGTCGTCGCCATGCGTCGACTCAATCGCCAGCACAACCTCGCGTCCGTTCGGATAAAAGCCGTACCAGCTGTCATGCACGTCGCCGAGCGGCTTGCCGGTCTCGGCGGGCCCGACGGAGCCGCCGGTCGCGCCGGCATCGGCGATCCGCTGCTTCGCGCCCTTCGGGTCGGTCAACTCCGGCGGCAGCTTCAGCTCGGCGCTCGGATGCGTACCCCAGCGCGGCGTGCACTGCATTTCGCCGTTGAGCCGGTCGTCATCGGCGAAATCGCGGATGCAATTGCCGAAGCGGCGCAGGAACAGCCCGGTCGACGAGGCCCAATGGCCGGTCAGGTAGGACGGCTGGTCGACCACCGCATAGCCGAGGCCGCGCCCGGCCAGGATCGCGCGCGAGCGGTCGCCGCGTCCGCCGGGATCGAAATCGTCGCCATGAAAATAGAACATCATGACGCGGGCCTTCCTAACCTGCTGCAGCAGCGGGTAGAGCCGCGTCGCGTTGAGTCGCCAGCTGTCGTAGAAATCGTCGAAGCTGCCGAACGCCGCCGGCGCTGTCGCGATCACCCCGTCAACCTCGCTCGAGGCGTCCGCCGCCATCAGCGACAGGAACGCGCCGAAGGATTGGCCGGCGAGGATTACCCGCTTGTAGCCGCGATGCCTCAGATCGGCGATATGGTCGATCAGCTGCTTGGTGCTCTCGCCGAGCGAATCGACCCGCGCGAGCCGGTTGAAGCGCAGCACGTCCCAGCCGTCGTCGCGCAGGGTCTTCAGATAGACCGGCGTCGGCGATTGCGAATCCTCGGAATTGATCGAACGGCCGTGGCTCCACACGACCACGCCCTTTGCCTGCTGCGGGCCCCTGGCCGGCTCGTTGAACGCGGGGTCGAGCCCCATCGCCAACGCCGCCCCCGACGCAAGCAGAATGAAACAGAAAAGTGCGCCTGAGATCCAAGTCGACAGCAAACGCGTCATTCTGGGTCGCCCCCACTCCTGTTTCCAACTCAGAGTGCCAGGGAGAGCCTAACAGAAAGTTTCCGTTTGTGTCACTTCGTAACGGTCATATCCCAAGATGTATCGCGGCCGCGAAAGCGGCGGAAAACTGCGATGTTGGACGAAGTCTTGCCGAGTGCGACCACTTGGCGCAGACGTAACCAGCGAATATTGCCGGGATTACTCTCGCTGCAGGCTCATCAGCACGATGGCCGCGAGCAAAACGCCCAGTGCCTGGATGCCCATGGTGACTTGGCCGAGGGCCATGCTAAGCAGGGTGCACACGAAGGTCGTCGATCCGAGCAGCATCGGCATGGCGTCATCCCAGAGCTCAAATGAGGGGCGGGGACCCGGTACGGTGCAGTAACGGGTGGGCGGCGGCTCTATTCCCTGGCAAGCATCAGGAGATGGACCCGAATGCCGGTACTTTTTGTCGCACGCAGCGTGCGAATGGGAAAATGGTCGTCCGACGTCGGGCGCGGCAAAAACATCTACAAGGTCGGCGTTGCCGGTAACGCCGACCCGAAGGCGCTCGCCGCCGCCGGCTGGGCCGGTGAATCGGACTGGAAAATCATCGCGCAGCAAGAAGTTGAGGGGCTCGACGAGGACCAGACAGTCGAACGGCTCGGCAAACGCGAGCGGATGCTCGACCCCAACCTCTATCCGAAGCTGAAGGGCACGCGCGGCGTCTTCACCGTGAATCCTGACCATGTGGAAAGCCACATCATCGTCGGCCGCGCGTTGGCCGGCGACAGCGACCGAATCGAGGTCAAGCTCAAGCCGGCAGATTTCGCTGCCTATCTGATCCACAACGCGATGCGCTGAATTTCGGGATCGCGGGCGTCTCGCCCGCACGACCGGGATGGCTGCGGTCCGAGGGCTACGCAGCGCTCGGCCTGATCCGGTCGCGCAGTTCGGCCAGCGCCTCGGGCGTGTCGATATCGACCAGCACGCCGTCGGTATCCATTTCGATCTCGGCGACGAGATCGGCATGTTCGCCGATCAGGTGCTTTGCGCCGACATCACCGGCCAATTCGGCCATCTCCGGGAAGAAGCGACGGGCCCACAACACCGGGTTGCCGCGCTTGCCGCGCCTGGTCGGGACGACGATCGCGCGGCCTTCCAGCGGGTTGAACGCGGCGACCAGCCGGTCGAGGTCGCGGCCGGCGATCAGCGGCATGTCGCCGAGGCAGACGATGGCGCCGTCAATCTCGGGCGGCAACGCGGCGAGGCCGCATTTGAGCGATGTCGAGAGCCCCTCGGCAAAAGCCGGGTTGCGGACCCGCTCGACAGGCAATTTGCCGAGCGCGGCATCGACCGCGTCCGCTTCGTTGCCGAGCACCGCGACAATCGGGCGGGCGCGTGAGGAGAGCAGCCGCTGCGCCGTGCGCGCCACCATCGGCGTGCCGTCGATCTCGGCCAGCATCTTGTTCGGTCCGCCCATCCGGCTCGATTTGCCGGCCGCCAGCAACAACGCCGCGATGCGCGGTCCCGACGGGGGCTTTGCCACGACCTTGCCGACGGGAGCCGGGCTCGCTTCGGCCCGCGGCAGAGGCCGCGACGGGATCTCGGCGAGGAGCCCGCCGGTTCCCATGCGCATGATCTCCGTCCGCCCGACCGGGAGTCCGGCGACGAGCCGTTCCAGTACCCAGTCGAAGCCATTGATCTTCGGCGAGCGAGCGCAGCCGGGAAGGCCAAGCACCGGCGTTTTGCCGAGGTGGCACAGCAGCAACATGTTGCCCGGGTCGACCGGCATGCCGAAATGGTCGATCCGCCCGCCGGCGGCAACCACCGCCTCCGGGATGACGTCGCGGCGGTCGACAATGACCGATGCGCCATGCACGAAAATGAGATCGGCGCCGCTTGCGACGGCAGCGCCGATACGCGGCGCGAGATCGGCCACCGTGTGTCCGCAGCGCTCTTCGGAGACGAGGCGGCAGCCCAGCGCGGCGAGCCGCGCCTCGGTGACCGTGCGGGTCTTGTCGAGGATGGCTTCCTTGAGGCGCGGCAACCGCGTCTGGATCAGCGCCACGGTCTTCGGCACGAACGCAGCGACGCGCAGCAGCGGCTGGCCCTCAGCGGCGAAAGCTGCAGCATGCGCGACTGCTGCCTCGGGGACCGCGAACGGGATGATCTTGACCGTCGCCACCATCTGGCGCGGCTCGACGACGGCATAGGGTGGCAGGGTCCCGAGCGTCACCGCCTCGTCGACCAGGTTCAGCCGGTCGAGCCGGTCGCGGTCGAACACCAGCAGGCCGCGCTTCTCGGCAAACAGGTTGGCGCGGCCGGTGAAGGCGTTGGCGACAGCAATCTCAGCGCCGGCGGCGGCTTCGGCGATGCGCTGCGCCGCTTCGTCTTCGCGAATGTCGCCGGGGTCGAGCCGCGCCACGGTGATGTGCTCCATGCCACCCGCGGCGACCGCTTCGACATCGGCGGCCGACAGCACCCGGCCCTTCTTCAGGACGGTCGCGCCGAGCCGCAGGCTGTGGGCGAGGATCGCCCCCTCGGCCTCGGCAGTCGGGACCTCGCCGAATTGCATTTGTGTCAGGCCGCGACTGCCTCGGCGATGCGGCGATCGCCCTGGCGCAGCACCTGGGTCATCTCGGCGAGGATCGAGATCGCGACCTCGGCCTGCGATACCGCGCCGATCGCCAGCCCGACCGGCGCGTGGATACGCGATAGTTCGGCGTCGGTGAAGCCGCGCTCCTTTAGACGCGCTGTACGGCCGGCATGGGTCCGCCGCGAGCCGAGCGCGCCGATATAGAAGGCATCAGTTTTCAGCGCCACTTCGAGCGCCGGGTCGTCGATCTTCGGGTCATGCGTCAGCGTTACCACCGCCGAGCGATGGTCGGGCTTCAGCCGCTGCAAGGCCTCGTCCGGCCATTCGGTGCTGAGCTGCACGCCCGGAAAACGCGCCTCGGTGCAGAAGCTTTCACGCGGGTCGATCACGATCGGTTGGTAATCGATCAACGGCAGCATTTGCGTTAGCGGCTGCGCGATGTGCACCGCGCCGACCACGAAGCAGCGGCCGGGCGGGCTGAACACCTGGATGAACACGCTGCCTTCGTCGGTCTCCAGCGTTATGTTGCGGTCGGCGCGCTGCACATCGCGCATCGCGTTGCGGTGCAGATCGGCGAGCTCGAGATCGCCGTCGAACCGCTCGCGGTCGAGCAGAACCTGCCGACCGCTCTTCAGTTCGGTTGCCAGCGCGACCGAGCGGCGCTCCGCATTGGCGGCGAGAATTGCGTCGAGATACTTGCCCTTCATTCGACGCGCTCGACAAAGATCGCGACCTTCCCGCCGCACGCGAGGCCGACTTCCCAGGCCTGGTCGTCGCTGATCCCGAAATCGAGGAGGCGCGGCTTGCCGTCCTTGATCGCCGCTTGCGCCTCTTCGATCACCGCGCCCTCGACACAGCCACCCGAAACCGAGCCGATGAATGCGCCCGTGTCCGAAACGGCCAGTTTGGCGCCGGGCTGGCGCGGCGACGAGCCCCAGGTTTTGACGACAGTCGCGAGCGCGACGCCGTGGCCGTCGGCACGCCATTGCGCCGCCTGCTGGAGGATTTCCGCCGTATCGCTCATGGTTCTGTCCCTCAATCTTCTTCGCCCTAATCTTCTTCGCCCTAATCTTCTTCCCTGGGGCCGTATCGCTCTTGCGCCATGGCCGCCGTGCTGTGTCGGGTCGCCGCCGCGCTGATCACGTCGATCAGCGTTTCCAGGCTTTCGAGATTGTGCACCGCGCGAAAATCGTCGACATGCGGCAGCATCGCCTTCATGCCCAATGATCTTGGCTCGAACCCCTCGTAACGCAACAACGGATTGAGCCAGATCAACCGGCGGCAGGAGCGGTGCAGCCGGTCCATCTCGTGGGCGAGGCCGGTGCCGGCGTCGCGATCGAGCCCATCGGTGATCAGCAGCACGACCGCGCCTTGCCCCAGCACGCGGCGCGACCACAGCCGATTGAACTCGGAAATCGCATGGCCGATGCGGGTGCCGCCCGACCAGTCGGCGACGATCTCGGCGACCCGGTCGAGCGCGACATCGACATCGCGGTAGCGCAGATAGCGGGTGATATTGGTCAGCCGCGTGCCGAAGACAAAGGTGTAGACACGGTCGCGGTCGTTGGTGATCGAGTGCATGAAATGCAGAAAGACGCGGCTGTAGCGGCTCATCGAACCGGAGATGTCGCATAGCACCACCAGCGGCGGTGGCCGCCGCCGTGGGCTCCTGCGCTTCAGTTCGATGAGACCGCCCGAACGCAGCGCCGCCCGGAGCGTCGCGCGCATATCGGCGCGGGCGCCACGCGGGTCGCGGGCGAAGCGGCGGGTCGGGATATCGTTGATCGGCAGGTGCATGCGGGCGATCGCCGCCTTGGCCCGCGCCAATTCCTCCAGCGACATCTTCTCGAAATCCATCTGCCGCAATTGCTCGCGGTCGGAGAAGGTCATCGCCGCGTCGAATTCGAGCTCGGTCTCCTCGCTGTCGCGCGCTTCTTGATGCGGGTGCAGTGCCTCGGCGAGCCGACGCAGCATCTCGGCGCCCTCATCCTGCGGCATGTCCATGTTCAGTCGTGGCAGGACGAGGCTCATCATCTTCTTGAGCAGCTCGGGATTGCGCCAGAAGACGTGGAACGCCTGATCGAACAGGAGGCGCTGGTCCGGCCGGTTGACGAACACCGCGTGCAGCGCCCAATAGAAATCGCGCCGGTCGGTGATGCCCACCGCCTGCAGCGCCTCGACCGCGCTGATCACCTTGCCCGGTCCGACCGGCAGCCCGGCCGTCCGCAAGGTGCGGGCAAAGTGCATCACATTGGCGATCAGCCTGCCCTCGATGTTCGGCGCGGCGGCGGCGCGCATGTCAGGCCTCGCGCGGGGCGGAGGCGATTTCGGCCTTGACCTGGTCCAAGAGCTTGGCGGCCTCGCTGCCCTGGATGCGGGCAATGTCGTCTTGGTACTTCAGCAAGACGCCGAGCGTGTCGTTGATGACGTCGGGCGCCAGTTCGAGCGCATCGAGCTGCATCAGCGCCTCGGTCCAGTCGATCGTCTCGGCGATGCCGGGCAGTTTGAACAAGTCCATCTTGCGCAGCCGCTGGACGAAGCCGACGACCTCGCGCGACAGCGCGGCGCTGGCCCCTGGCGCCTTGCGCTTCAGGATTTCGAGCTCGCGCTCGGCATTCGGATAGTCGACCCAATAATAGAAACAGCGGCGCTTCAGCGCGTCGTGGATCTCGCGAGTGCGGTTTGAGGTAATGATCACGATCGGCGGGTGCTCGGCCCGGATCGTGCCGATCTCGGGGATCGTCACCTGAAAGTCGGAGAGGATTTCGAGAAGGAACGCCTCGAACGGCTCGTCGGTCCGGTCGAGTTCGTCGATCAGCAGGACGGGGGCGCCGTCGATTTCTGGCTCGAGTGCCTGCAGCAGCGGCCGCTTGATCAGAAACCGGTCCGAGAAAATCGTGCTCTCGATCTCGCCGCGGTCCTCCTCGGCCGCCTCGGCGAGGCGGATTTCGATCATCTGGCGGGCGTAGTCCCACTCATACACCGCCGAGGCGACGTCGAGCCCCTCATAGCATTGCAGGCGGATCAGCCGGCGCTTGAGTGCGGTCGCTAGCACCTTGGCGATCTCGGTCTTGCCGACCCCGGCCTCGCCTTCCAGGAACAGCGGCCGCTGCAGGTGCAGCGACAGGTGCACTGCCGTCGCCAGGCTGCGGTCAGCGACGTAATCGGCGGTGCCGAGCATCGCCAGCGTGTCGCCGACGGCAGCAGGAAGCGGGGCAGGGGCGGCGGCGGACATCGTCAAAGCAATCCCGGTCGCAACAAAATCCCTCTCCCGGCGGGAGAGGGCTGGCAGAGAGGGTTTTATTTAGTGCGCGGATTGCCGTCCCGCCACCCTGGGCCCGCGGCCGTCCCGGCCGCTTTTGCAGGCGAGACGCCCGCGTTCCAAGACGTGTCCCGTCAGCCGCGGTCCTCTTCCGGGGTCAGCGTGCGGAGGGCGAGGGCATGCACCCCGCCGGCGATCTCGTCGGCAAGCGTTTCGTAGACCAGCCGTTGGCGGGCGACCCGGCCCATCCCGCCGAATGCGTCCGAGACAATCGTCACATCGAAATGGGTTTCGCCTCCGGGCTGTGCCCCGGCATGGCCGGCGTGGCGCTGCGAGTCGTCGATGATTTCGAGCCGCACCGGCCGGAAGCGCTCGGTCAGTTTGCGGCGCATCGTCTCGACCACGCTCATCGCTGCCCTGCCTGTTGCGCCACCGCCACTTCGAGGAAGCCGGCCAGGTCGTCGATAACATGATGGATGTAATCCGCCTCGGACTCGGCCGCTGCCCAGTCGAGCTCATTGCGGATCCAGGCGGTCGTCATGCCGAGCTCGGCGGCCGGCGCCAGGTTGCGCGCGATGTCCTCGACCATCAGCGCTTTGGCCGGTGCGACATCGTGCCGGCGCATCAGCTCGCGGTACCCCGCAATTGCCGGCTTGGGCAGGAACTCGCAGGCGACGATGTCGATGATGCCGGTGAACTCATGGCCGATACCGAGATGTTCGAGCAGTCGCTCGGCATGCCGCACCGAACCGTTGGTGAAGACGATCTTGCGGCCGTGCAGCTTGCCGATCGCGGCGGCGAGCGCCGGGTCGGCCGGAACGCAGGACAGATCGACCTCATGCACGAAGGCCAAGAACTCGTGCGGGTCGATGCGGTCGACAGTCATCAACCCGTTCATCGTCGTGCCATGTTCCAGGAAGTATTTGCGGCGCAGCGCCGCGGCGCCCTCGTCATCGAGGCCGAGCCGGTCGCGGATGTATTGGTTCATCTTCGCCTGAACCAATGCGAACAGGCCGCAGGAGGACGGGTACAGCGTGTTGTCGAGATCGAATATCCAGGTCTCGACCGCGCCGAGCGGGCAGCCTTCGCGCCGAGTTGTGAATGCCATCTGTGAAACTCAGCCGCCGCGGATCAATGTGCCGGCGCCGGTGGTGAACAATTCGAGCAGGATCGCGTGCCGCACCCGGCCGTCGACAATCACCGCCGCTTCGACGCCGCCATCGACCGCGTCGAGGCAGGTCTCGACCTTTGGGATCATGCCGCCGGAAATTGTGCCATTGGCGATCAGCCGCCGCGCTTCGGCCGCGCTCAATTCCGGGATCAGCCGCTTGTCTGCGTCGAGCACACCCGCGACATCGGTCAGCAACAGGAAACGGCCCGCCTTGACCGCCGCGGCGACCGCGCCGGCGACGGTGTCGGCATTGATGTTGTAGGTCGCACCGTCACCGCCGACGCCGATCGGAGCGATGACCGGAATGATGT
Organism: Allostellaceae bacterium; assembly: GCA_036264235.1. Lineage (GTDB taxonomy): Bacteria > Pseudomonadota > Alphaproteobacteria > ATCC43930 > CGMCC-115725 > DATARH01. The sequence goes on along the minus strand of DATARH010000140.1, from coordinate 1,533 downwards.
CGGACTGCCGGAAACTGCCGAGCACGCGATCGTCGATCCGTTCGGGCTCGCCGACAAAGCCGAGATCGGCGTTGCGGGAGAGCTTGCGGGCCCGGATCAACCCGCCATCCTTGCCACTCAGCCCGACGGCGCAGCCGCCGGCGGCGTTGATCGCGGCGACGATCTGTTTGTTGATCGTGCCGGCGAGCACCATTTCGACGACTTCCATCGTCGCGGCGTCGGTCACCCGCAGCCCGTCGATGAAATTGCTCTTGATGCCGAGCCGTTGCAGCATCTGCCCGATCTGCGGCCCGCCGCCATGGACGACGATCGGGTTGATCCCGACCTGCTTCAGCAGAACGATGTCGTGCGCGAAGGTGTCGCTGTCGCCGCCATCGGCCATCGCGTGGCCGCCGTATTTGACGAGGATCGTGCGGCCCGCATGGCGGCGCAGATAGGGCAGGGCCTCGGCCAGCACCGCCGCCTTCTGGGCGGGCTCAGTGCCGGTCGAAACGCCCCGTGGCGGAGAGCTCATGTCGTTCATGGGCGGCAATCTATCGCGGCTGCCGCGTCATTGCCATTACGCGCGGCGCGGCCGTCGCGGGTTCGGCGACCGCCGCCAGACTCGCCCGTAACGCAGCGATGCCCAGCCCCGATTGGGCGCTGGTCAGATGGATTTCCGGGTGTGCGGCGCCATGCCGCGCCAGTTCCGCTGCGACGCTCTCGGCGCTCTCGGTCAGCGCTGCCGTGCCCAGCTTGTCGGCCTTGGTCAGCACCACCTGGTAGGAGAGCGCGGCCTCGTCGCAGAGCTGCAGCAGCGGCCGGTCGGTGTCCTTGATCCCGTGCCGCGCGTCGAGAAGCAGGCAGGCGCGGCGCAATGACGAGCGGCCGCGCAAATATCGCCGCGCCAGCGCGGTCCAGGCGGCGATCGCCGTCTTCGACGCGGCGGCGTAGCCATAGCCCGGGAGGTCGACCAGCATCAGACGGCCTCCGAGATCGAAGAAATTGATCTGCCGCGTCCGTCCTGGCGTGTCGGAGATGCGCGCCAGCATGCGCCGGCCGGTCAGCGCGTTGACGAGGCTCGACTTGCCGACATTCGAGCGGCCGATGAAGGCGACTTCCGGCAGCGTTTCCGGCGGCAGCGCCCGCGGCTCGGCGGCGCCGGCGACAAACCGGCATTCCTGCGCGAACAGCTTTCGAGCGGCTTCGATCGCGTCGGGATCGAACTCGCGCGCCGGAAATACGTCGTTCGCGGTCGCGCCGGCCGTCACGCCGCGCCGGCGCGGTGCATGATCGCCCATTGCTGGGCGATGCTGAGGGTATTGTTCCAGGCCCAGTAGATCACCAGCCCGGCCGGGAACGCCGACAGCATGTAGGTGAAGACGATCGGCAGCAGCATAAACATCCGCGCCTGGACCGGGTCGACCGGTTGCGGGTTGAGCTTTTGCTGCAGGTACATCGTGACGCCCATCATCAGCGGCCAGGCGCCGATCATCAGCATCGCCGGCGGGGTAAACGGCAGGAGCCCAAACAGGTTGGCGAACGAGGTCGGGT
>DATARH010000080.1:0-2446 GCA_036264235.1 Allostellaceae bacterium | reverse complement strand
GTCGGTTGTTTCAGAAACCCCAGTGGCGCGGGGTACATCTGCCCGTAGCTGGGCTGTCGCAAGGCTCTGCTTTCGAGTTAAATACGTCTGCTTTGTCACGCGCGCCGACAATGACGGCGGGGGCGGCATCATCGCCCTCCTGGGTCTCGCCTCCGCGGCCGTGGCCGACCCAACTCGGGCCGTCAGGGTCCGCGCTTGGAACGCTCTTCATGCCCCAAACCGGTCATCGGCTCGACGCGGTGCGAGCGGGAGAAACTGGTTTGAAGGCTCAACTGCCTGTGCCAGCTAGAGCTATCACTCGATAGACACAGCGCCGCCCGTCGGAGAGGAGATGCTCCTGCCGCGTGACTGAGGTTCCGGCGCCGAAGGCGGCTTGAAACAATTCCAGCTCTGACCGGCAGAAGCCCTGGCATGCTTTGGCCGCTGCGCAAATCGGGCAATGATTTTCGATCAAGAGGAAACTGCCGTCCGGGTCCGCCGCGAATTCAGCCATGTAGCCCTCTTCCGAACGCAGGCGCACGAGCGTGCGGACGCGATCTTCGAGGCCGGAGTAGGGCGCCAGCGCGCGTTGGTAGGCAGCCACCGCCACGTCCTGTCGTGCCGCAATCAGGCGGTCCAGCGCCGCCTCGCCGAACACCGAACGGATGCCGCCGATCAAATTCACCGTGAGGTCGCCGTGGGTATCCGGGAAACGGCCGTGCCCCTTCGCGGTCAAGCGCCAGAAGCGCTTCGGACGACCGATTTCACCCGCTTGATCGTCAAAAGCGACGAGACCCTCGGCGCACAGCCTAGCAAGATGCTGACGGGCGCCGACCACGGTGATGCCAAGCACCCGCGCCAGCGCGCTGGTCGCCTGCGGACCGCGCGACTTAAGCGTGTAGAGAAGCCTGTTGGTGCTATCCGCCGGCATGTTCGCGACCCATTTAGAAACCGATTGCTTTCTTAATATGCACATTATAAAACAAGAAAACGCTTTCTAAAAGGCATCGTCATGCGGGAGGCAACGACAGAGGCAAGCTGGCGGGCGCTTCTGGCACCGCGCCTGTTGCTCACCCTTTCGGTCTTGTTGGGCGGCGTGCTGCTGCACTCGATGAATGTGCTGATAACCGCGACGCTCCTGCCCAGCATCGTCGCGGAGCTGGGCGGGGCCAGTCTGATGAGCTGGCCGACAACAGCCTTCGTCGCCTCCTCAATAATCGCGGCGAGCGGGACGAGCCTCGTCAGCAGTAGGTTTGGAAACCGCCGAGCATTCGCGGGCGGTGCCGTCATCTACGCGGCTGGGGCAGTGCTGTGTGCCTGTGCGTCCGCGATCGTTTTCGTGATCGCGGGACGCTTCGTGCAAGGGTTGGGTGGTGGCTTGCTCTCGGCTCTCGCCTATGTGCTCGTCCGCAATGCATTTCCAGAACGGCTTTGGCCCAGGGTCTTTGGCCTGCTCGCGGGCGTCTGGTCGGTCACCGTGCTGATCGGACCTTTGATCGGTGGCGTGTTTGCGAGCTATGGGCATTGGCGCGGCGCGTTTGTTACGGTCGCAGGGCTCGGGTGCCTGCTCGGTGTTGGCGCGCTTTTTACGCTTCCCGCCGACAGCCCGGATGACCAGGCCGTCAGCCGGACTTTTCCGACGGGCCGCATCGCCTTGATCTGTGGCGCGATCGCGCTGTTGTCGGCGGCGAGCGTTGCGACGGGGTTGGCGGTCAAGGCCATTCTCATCACGGTAACTGTTGTGGCGTTCGTCGTGATGATGCGGACCGACCGGCGCGCAGCGGCTCCGCTCCTGCCGAGCGATGCGTTCTCGCTGCGGTCCGGGACCGGTGCAGGGCTCTGGATGGTCCTGCTCATGTCAGTCGGATACAGCCCGCTGGCGATCTACGCGCCGCTGTTTTTGCAGCGCTTGCATGGGATAAGTCCATTGGACGCCGGCTATATGGTCGCCTTGGCATCGTTGGCGTGGACCACAGCCGCGTTGTCAGTCGCATCGCTACCGGAGGAATGGCCCCCGCGACTGATCATTATGGGTCCCTCGGCGATGGCCGTGGGTCTGGCGGGAGTGGCGGTTTTGATGGCGCCCGGACCGGTCGCGGCCCTGATCCTGCCAATTGTCTTGATCGGAACCGGGATAGGCGTGGCGTGGGCGTTTGTCCTGCAGCGCGTAATGAGCGGCGCGAAGGGCGGCGAGGAGAATATCGCGGCCGCGTCCGCCGCTACGGTGCAGCAAGCGGGGATTGCCTTGGGGGCGGCGATCGCCGGGCTGGTTGCCAACGCGAGTGGCCTGGAGAATGGCCTCGACCCGAGTTCCGTCTTGCGCGCTTCGCTTTGGGTTCCGTTGGCGCTGGTCGCCGCACCTCTGACCGCTGTTGCGATCGGCGTTCAATTAAACCTGATGGTCGCGCGCTCTCCCGAGCAAGAGCTAACCGCCGCTCGAAACGGCTGAGGGAGAGCCGGTTGTAAC